>NZ_CP146022.1:3059345-3365279 GCF_036967205.1 Streptomyces sp. Q6 | reverse complement strand
GCCTGATGCTGATCCTGTCCGCGGCGCACGCGCGCCGTGTGCGCAAGAAGGGCTTCGCCTGGGGCCCGCCGGTCACCGAGCCCGTCTCGGTGCTCGTGCCCGCCTACAACGAAGCCAAGTGCATCGAGAACACGGTGCGTTCGCTGATGCTCAGCGAGCACCCCATCGAGATCATCGTCATCGACGACGGCTCCACCGACGGCACCGCCCGCATCGTCGAGAACATGCGGCTTCCCAACGTACGCGTGGTGCGCCAGCACAACGCGGGCAAGCCCGCCGCCCTCAACCGGGGCCTGGCGAACGCCCGCTTTGACCTCGTCGTGATGATGGACGGCGACACCGTCTTCGAACCGGCCACCGTCCGCGAACTGGTCCAGCCGTTCGGCGACCCGCGCGTGGGCGCCGTCGCGGGCAACGCGAAGGTCGGCAACAGGGACTCGCTGATCGGCGCCTGGCAGCACATCGAGTACGTGATGGGCTTCAACCTCGACCGCCGCATGTACGACATCCTGCGCTGCATGCCGACGATCCCCGGCGCCGTCGGAGCCTTCCGCCGCAGCGCCCTGGAGCCCATCGGCGGCATGAGCGACGACACGCTCGCCGAGGACACCGACGTCACGATGGCGCTGCACCGCGACGGCTGGCGCGTCGTCTACGCGGAGAAGGCCCGCGCCTGGACCGAGGCACCCGAGTCCGTGCAGCAGCTGTGGTCGCAGCGCTACCGCTGGTCGTACGGCACCATGCAGGCGATCTGGAAGCACCGCCGCGCCCTCGTCGAGCGCGGCCCGTCCGGCCGCTTCGGCCGCGTCGGCCTCCCGCTCGTCTCGCTCTTCATGGTCCTCGCGCCGCTCCTGGCCCCGCTCATCGACATCTTCCTGATCTACGGCGTGGTGTTCGGCCCCACCGAGAAGACGGTCATCGCCTGGTTCGGGGTGCTCGCGATCCAGGTGGTCTGCGCGGCGTACGCCTTCCGGCTCGACAAGGAACGCATGACGCACCTGATATCCCTCCCGCTCCAGCAGCTCCTGTACCGGCAGTTGATGTACGTCGTGCTGCTCCAGTCCTGGATCACCGCCCTCACCGGCGGCCGGCTGCGCTGGCAGAAGCTGCGCCGCACGGGCACCGTGGGCGCCGCTCCGGGCGGCCTGCCGCAGCAGCGGACGGCCTCGGTCCGCAGTGACGACAGGAGGCCGGTGGGATGACCCAGCCTCCTTACAACGGCGCGTACGGCTCCGACGGCGCCGCGGGCTCCGCGAACGCCGACTGGTTCGGCGGGCCCGAGCAGGCGCAGTGGCCCGCGGCCGCGGCCGGCACCTCCGCGTGGCCGCAGACCGCCGCACCGGACGTGACCACGCGCCTCGCCGAGGTGCCCCCGCAGTCCGAACCGGCCGCGGCCACCAGCCCGCTGCCGCAGGCCGCGCCCGCCGCGCCCAAGAAGCCGGGCCGCGACCGCTACCTCGACCTGCTGCGCTCCCTCGCGCTGGTCCGCGTCGTCGTCTACCACCTCTTCGGGTGGGCCTGGCTGACCGTGCTCTTCCCGTCCATGGGCGTGATGTTCGCGCTCGCCGGGTCGCTGATGGCGCGCTCGCTGAGCCGGCCCGCGATCGGCGTGATCCGCGGCCGCATCCGGCGTCTGCTGCCGCCCATGTGGGGCTTCGGCGTCGTGGTCCTCGGCATGCTCTTCCTGAGCGGCTGGAACCCGGGCAAGGACCCGGACAACGGCGGCACCTGGGGCTGGATCAGCCTGCTCAACTACCTGATCCCGATCGGCGCGCCCACCTACCCGTGGCACATCGGCAGCAACGGCGGCCTGCTGGACACCACCTGGCCCGCCCAGGCCGCGGGCCCGCTCTGGTACCTGCGCGCCTACCTGTGGTTCGTGCTCGCCTCGCCGCTGCTCCTGTGGGCGTTCCGCAAGGTGCCGTGGGCGACGCTGCTCGCTCCGCTCGGCCTCACCGCGATCGTCGGCACGGGCCTGATCACCATCCCCGGCGAGACGGGCAACGCCGTCACCGACTTCGCCGTCTACGGCAGCTGCTGGGTGCTCGGGTTCGCGCACCACGAGGGCGTGCTGAAGAAGATCCCGCGCTATCTGGCCGTGTCCTGCGCCGCGCTCGTCATGGCCTTCGGCCTGTGGTGGGCGTCCGGCCATCTCGGCCCCGACGGCTGGGACCTGAACGACATCCCGCTGGCCCAGGCCACCTGGTCCTTCGGGTTCGTCGTGATCCTGCTCCAGTACTCGCCGTCCTGGCAGGAGCTGCCCGGCAGGCTCGCCAAGTGGGACAAGCTCGTCACGCTCTCCAACAGCCGCGCCATGACGATCTACCTGTGGCACAACATGCTGATCATGGCCACGGTCCCGATCATCGACCTCGCGTACGACCTGCCGTTCATGGAGGACGCGCGCTGGAGCGATGCCCTCGACTCGACGTACATGATCTGGATGTTCGTGCTCGTGTGGCCGCTGATCGCGCTCGCGATCCTCGGCACGGGCTGGATCGAGGACATCGCGGCGAAGCGCTCGCCGCGCCTGTGGCCGGACGGGTCCCGCAAGGGACGGAAGAAGTCGCGCCACGCCTGAGCGATGCACGACGCGGTGACCCCGGCGGCGATGGTCCGAGCCGCCGGGGTCACCGCGTTCCCGGCCCCGTGGGGCTGCGCCGCGTCAACCCCGGCCCCGAGCCTCACCGCCCGCCCACCTGCCGGGTGAGTGCAACGTTCCCCGACGGTCACTCCACGCCACAGTTCGGAAATCCGGCCTCCCTACCTTCGGTCGTATCAGCCGAGAACCGTGACCTGGAGGCGTGAGATGCCTGGCCCCAAGGACCTCAAGGACCCCAAGGAGCAGACCCGGAGCCGGAGTTGGATCGAGCGATGGGATCCCGAGGACGAGGCGTTCTGGGAGGAGACGGGGGCCAGGGTCGCCCGCCGCAACCTCGTCTTCTCCGTCCTGTCCGAGCACATCGGGTTCTCCGTCTGGACCCTGTGGTCGGTCATGGTCCTGTTCATGGGGCCCGAGTACGGCATCGACCCGGCGGGGAAGTTCTTCCTCGTCTCGACGGCCACGCTGGTCGGCGCCTTCGCGCGCGTCCCCTACACCTTCGCCGTGGCCCTGTTCGGCGGCCGCAACTGGACGATCATCGCGGCGAGTTTGCTGCTGCTCCCGGCGATCGCCGCGTTCGTGGTGATGGAGCCGGGGACCTCGTACTCCACGTTCCTGGTGTGCGCGGCGCTGACCGGTGTCGGCGGCGGTAACTTCGCCTCCTCCATGACCAACATCAACTCCTTCTTCCCGCTGCGGAAGAAGGGCTGGGCGCTCGGCCTGAACGCGGGCGGCGGCAACATCGGCGTCCCCGTCATCCAGCTCGTCGCGCTCGCCGTCATCGGCGCGAGCGGCGGCCCCCGCGTCCTGCTCGGCATCTACATCCCGCTGATCGTCGTCTCGGCGGTCTGCGCGGCGCTGTTCATGGACAACCTGGCCTCCGTCAAGAACGACACCGGCGCGGCGAAGGACGCGGCACGCGACCCGCACACCTGGATCATGTCGTTCCTCTACATCGGCACGTTCGGCTCCTTCATCGGGTACTCGTTCGCCTTCGGTCTCGTCCTCCAGACCCAGTTCGGCCGTACGCCGCTCCAGGCGGCCGGCGTCACCTTCATCGGGCCGCTGCTCGGCTCGCTGATCCGGCCCGTGGGCGGCAAGCTCGCCGACCGGTACGGCGGCGCGCGCATCACGCTGTGGAACTTCGTCGGCATGGCGGCCGCCACCGGTGTCGTGGTCCTCGCCTCGGTGCGGGAGTCGCTCGCGCTGTTCACCGTCGCGTTCATCGTGGTGTTCGTCCTGAGCGGGCTCGGCAACGGATCCACGTACAAGATGATCCCCGGCATCTTCCAGCAGAAGGCGCTGGCCGTGGGCCTCACGGGCGAGGAGGCGGCCGCGTACGGGCGGCGGCTCTCCGGGGCGTCGATGGGGTTGATCGGCGCGGTCGGGGCACTCGGCGGACTCGGCATCAACCTGGCGTTCCGGCAGTCCTTCCAGACCTCCGGCAGCGGGACGGGCGCCTTCGTCTCCTTCCTCGCCTTCTACGGGGTGTGCTTCGTGGTGACGTGGGCCGTATACCTTCGGCGTTCGCCCGTGCGTTCCGTGTCCGCACCGACGGCCGAGACGAAGCCGCAGTTCAGCTACGCGGAGGTGTGAGAGCGGAGCGCGTAACACCGTCGCAATCACGTTGATCCGGGTCTGTCACGCGGCGTTGACAGGCTCGGACGACGTCACTCTCCACCATGGGGCACAGGGACGACCGTCGAGCGGGACGAGAACCAGATGTACGACGAACAGCAGCAGCAGCCCACCTCCGCGGGGCCTGAGCACGGGCCGCTCGCGGGCTTCACCGTGGGCGTGACCGCTGCCCGCCGGGCCGACGAGCTGGGCGCGCTGCTCCAGCGCCGCGGTGCCTCGGTGCTGCACGCGCCCGCGCTGCGGATCGTGCCGCTCGCCGACGACAGTGAACTCCTCGCCGCTACGAAGGAGTTGATCGACCACGCGCCCGACGTGGTGGTCGCCACGACCGCCATCGGCTTCCGGGGCTGGGTCGAGGCGGCCGACGGCTGGGGCCTGGGGGAGGGCCTGATCGACCGGCTGCGCGGCGTGGAACTCCTCGCGCGCGGACCCAAGGTCAAAGGAGCCGTGCGCGCCGCGGGCCTGACCGAGGAGTGGTCGCCGTCGTCGGAGTCCATGGCGGAGGTCCTCGAACGGCTCCTGGCCGAGGGGGTGCAGGGGCGGCGCGTGGCGGTGCAGCTGCACGGCGAGCCGCTGCCCGGGTTCGTGGAGGCGCTGCGCGAGGCGGGCGCCGAGGTGGTCGGGGTGCCCGTCTACCGGTGGATGCCGCCCGAGGACATAGGGCCGGTGGACCGGCTCCTGGACGCCACGGTGTCACGGGCCGTCGACGCGCTGACGTTCACGTCCGCGCCGGCCGCCGCCTCGCTGCTCAACCGGGCCGAGGAACGGGGCCTGCTGCCCGAGCTGCTCGCGGCCATGAACCACGACGTGGTGCCCGTCTGCGTGGGCCCGGTGACGGCGCTGCCGCTCCAGGCGCGTGGGGTGGACACGGTGCAGCCGGAGCGGTTCCGGCTCGGCCCGCTGGTCCAACTGCTGTGCAAGGAACTGCCCGGCCGCGCCCGTACGTTGCCGATAGCGGGCCACCGGGTGGAGATCCGGGGCCACGCGGTCCTGGTCGACGGGGCGCTGCGGCCCGTACCGCCCGCCGGGATGTCGCTGCTGCGCGCGCTGTCGCGGCGGCCGGGCTGGGTCGTGTCCCGCGCCGACCTGCTGCGGGCGCTGCCCGGCGCGGGCCGCGACGAGCACGCCGTGGAGACGGCGATGGCCCGCCTCCGCTCGGCCCTCGGCGCGCCGAAGCTGATCCAGACGGTGGTCAAGCGGGGGTACCGGCTGGCGCTCGACCCGGCGTCGGACGCCAAGTACGCCGACTCGTAAGGGGAGTTGGGGGTCACCGGCTTCTCCGGACTTCACCGGACCTCTCCAGGCTTCACCGGGCGCCCCGCCGCGCCCACCCCACCGCCGCCCGCACCAGACACCCCGTCGCCACCGTGCACAGCACCGCCCGCGCCACGTTCCACGCCACCCACGGCCCCTCGAAGCGGTCCCGTACGCGGGCCGGGTCCGCGATCCTGGCCGGGTCGCCGGCCGCGGCCAGGGCGTCGTTGAGCGGCACGTTCACCGCCGAGGTCACGACGAAGGCCAGCGCGTAGGCCACGAACGCCGCCAACACCCATCCCCGCACGCCCTGTTGGCGCCGCGTCCACCACGCCGCGAGCCCGGTCAGCGCCAGTGCGCCCATGAACACCAGCAGGAACACCGGGTTCTGGATCACGTCGTTGATGTTCTGCATCACCTCGATGTACGTACGGTCGCCGCTGCGCGCCAGGGCCGGCATCACCGCGCACCCGAACACGTAGAAGGACCCGGCCATCAGCCCCGTGGCGACCGTGGCCGCTCCCAGCACCCCACCCGTGAACCGCGTCGTCTTCGTCATGCCTTCAGTGAAGCCGCGGGCCGCGCGCCCCGACATCGTCGAGCCGCGCACCCCCATAAGCGAGCGTCCACGGCAGCCACGTACCGTACGGACATGCTGATCGCCGATGACATCGAGCTGCGCCGCGCCACGGTCGCCGACGCCGCCGCCCTCGCCGAGGCGCACCTGCGCAACATCGAGCATCTGCGGTCCATCGAGCCGTACCGCGCCCCCGACTTCTACACGGCCGAGACGCACGCGGCCCGTATCGCCGAGGACGGCGGCGCGACCTGGCTGCTGTTCGACACGGCGGCGGGCGGGCGCGTCGTGGGGCGGCTCGCGCTCAGCGGCATCGTGCTCGGCCCGCTGTGCAGCGCGAGCCTCGGCTACTGGGTCGACGGCGAGTACCGGGGCCGCGGCCTGATCCCCGCCGCCGTCGAGGAGGTGTGCCGCGCCGCCCGCGACGAGCTCGGCCTGCACCGCGTCGAGGCGGGCACCCTCACCGACAACAAGGCGTCCCAGCGCGTCCTCGCCAAGTGCGGCTTCGTCGAGTACGGCCTCGCGCCGAAGTACCTCCACATCAACGGCGAGTGGCGCGACCACGTCCTCTTCCAGCGCCTGCTGCACGACGATCCGCCCGCCCGTCTCCCACCGCCGCCCTCAACCGAGCGCTCCGCGCGCCCCTTTTGATTCCGCACATTCCCAACTAGCCCGGAGGCGGGCACTGTAGAGGGCATGGCAGCAGTACCCACAGAGCTCTCCCTCCCCCCTCTTCAGGAGCTGCGGTTCGACTCCGGACGCCTCTGCCTGGACCTGGTCGCCACCGCACACCCCGATGAACGCCTCACGTCCCCTGACCGGTTGAGCGCCTGGCTCGTCGGCGCCCGGCTCGTCCCCGCCGGTATCGCGCCGCCCGCCCTCACCCCCGCCTGGCTCGCCGCCTTCCGCGAACTACGCGGCCACATAGCCCAGTTGGTGCGCGGCGAGCTAGCGGGACGGCCCGCCCCCGCCGCCCTGGAGCGCGTCAACCTGCTGGCCCGCGCCGCCCCGCCCGCGCCCTGCGCCGTCCGCACCGCCGAGGGCACCCTCGTACGGTCGTTGCAGGCCGAGCCCGGCTGTCCCGCGCTGCTCGCCGCCGTCGCCCGGGACGCCGTGAACCTGCTGACGGACCCCACCGTCCGCGGCTGTCTGCGCCAGTGCGAGGGCGACAACTGCCAGCTCCTGTACCTCGACACGTCCCGTGGGCGGCGCCGCCGCTGGTGCTCCAGCGAGGTGTGCGGCAACCGCGAGCGGGTGGCCAGGCACCGGCGCAGGGCGGCGCTCGCGCGGGCGTGACGCAGGACACGTCCGCGCGTCGCGACTGGGTCGAACTCCCTTTGAACACGGCCATGTTCACGCACGTATCCCTCCCATGAGCCCAGCAAGTGACGTCCGGCCGAAACGCCGAAGTGGGGACACCGGAGGTAGGCGTGCGCAAGGATTCCGCCGTGGCCGATGAACGCCCGCCCCGGGCCCGACATCGTGCGCCCCGGCCGCCCGAGCCGGACGAGGAGCTGATGCGCGCGCTCTACGCCGAGCACGCGCGACCGCTTCTGGCCTATGTGCTCCGCCTGGTGGCGGGGGACCGGCAGCGCGCCGAGGATGTCGTCCAGGAAACGCTCATCCGTGCCTGGAAGAACGCCGGCCAGCTCAACCGAGCGACCGGTTCGGTACGCCCCTGGCTGGTGACGGTCGCCCGACGCATCGTCATCGACGGCCACCGCAGCCGGCAGGCCCGGCCGCAGGAGGTCGACGCGTCGCCGCTGGAGGTCATCCCCGCGGAGGACGAGATCGACAAGGCGCTGTGGCTGATGACGCTGTCCGATGCCCTGGAGGACCTCTCCCCGGCCCACCGCGAAGTGCTGGTGGAGACGTACTTCAAAGGGCGTACGGTCAATGAGGCGGCCGAGACGCTCGGCATCCCCAGCGGAACGGTGCGCTCCCGTGTCTTCTACGCGCTCCGTTCCATGAAGCTGGCGTTGGAGGAGCGGGGGGTGACGGCATGACATCGACGTACGGGCATGAGCCGACGGATCCGACAGGTGACGTGCACGAGACGGTCGGCGCGTACGCGCTCGGCATCCTCGACGACGCCGAGGCGACCGCGTTCGAGGCCCACCTGGCGACGTGCGTGGCGTGCGCGCGGCAGCTGGAGGAGTTCGCGGGCATGGAGCCGATGCTCGCCGCGCTCGCCGACCTGCCGCCCGAGCGCGGCGCGCCCCACATCGGCGCCGCCCTCGCGGCCCGGCCGAGCCCCCGCCTCGCGGAGACGCTCGTCGACGAGGTCGCCCGCAAGCGGACGAGCAAGCGCCGCCGCGGCATGTACCTGGTGGCGGCCGCCGCCGCGCTGATCATCGGCGGCCCGCTCACGGTGATGGCGGTGACCGACGACGGCTCCACCGGCACCGTCGCCGACCCGCACCCCACCAGCCCCGCGCAGGACGCCTTCTTCCACCACATGCCCGACAAGGTGCACGCCACCGACGCCACGACGAAGGTCACGGCGACCATCGGCATGGAGGAGAAGGCCTGGGGCACCCACACCGCCCTGGAGCTGAAGAACGTCAAGGGCCCGCTGAAGTGCTCCCTCATCGCGGTCGGCAAGAACGGCGAGCGCGAGACCGTCACCACCTGGGCCGTCCCGAAGTGGGGCTACGGCATCAAGGACAGCCCGCACGAGAGCGCCACCTACCCGCTGTACGTGCACGGCGGCGCGGCGTTCGAACGCGACCAGATCGACCACTTCGAGGTCGAGACGCTCGACGGAAAACGGCTCGTGGAGGTGAACGCGTAGCCGTGACGCACCGTACGTAGCTTCCGGGCCCCCCTTTCGCGTACCTTTGACGGCTGCCCAGCACGTCAGAAGGGGGCCCGGTGGCCGCTCAGGCTCAGCACGATTCAGCGGTGAACTCGGAAGTCTCGAACATCTCGGACACCATGAGTGCGGACTCGGTCCGTGACCGCGAGATCGGCGTCGAACAGGACCATCTCGACGCCGTCTACCGCCGTCTCGAAGAGAAGATCCACGAGGCCGAGTTCCTGATGGACGACGCCGCCAAGCGCGGTCAGGTCGGCACGCCCGGAGCGCTGGCCGAGCGCGACGCGCAGGTCTTCCGCGCGGGCATCCACCTCAACCGCCTCAACAACGAGTTCGAGGACTTCCTCTTCGGCCGGATCGACCTGTTGCTCGGCAAGGACGGCAAGAAGGGCCCGGACGGCGCGTACACCGCGGTCGAACCGGCCGAGGGCGCCGTCCGCGACGACAACACCGCCGACATCGCCGAGACCCTGCACATCGGCCGGATCGGGGTGCTCGACGCGGACTACTCGCCGCTCGTCATCGACTGGCGGGCGCCCGCCGCCGCACCGTTCTACCGCTCGACACCGGTCGACCCGGGGCGCGTCGTGCGCCGCCGCGTCATCCGCTCCAAGGGCCGCAAGGTCCTCGGCGTCGAGGACGACCTGATGCGCCCCGAGCTGACCGCGTACCTCGACGGTACGGAGCTGCCCGCCATCGGCGACGGCGCGCTCATGGCCGCCCTCGGCCAGGCCCGCAGCCACTCCATGCGCGACATCGTGGCCTCCATCCAGGCCGAGCAGGACCTGGTCATCCGCGCCCCCGCCGCCTCGGTGACGTACGTGGAGGGCGGCCCCGGCACCGGCAAGACGGCGGTGGCGCTGCACCGCGCCGCGTACCTGCTCTACCAGGACCGGCGGCGCTACGCGGGCGGCATCCTGATCGTCTCGCCGACGCCGCTGCTCGTCGCCTACACCGAGGGCGTGCTGCCCTCCCTCGGCGAGGAGGGCCAGGTCGCGATCCGCGCGGTCGGCTCGCTCGTCGACGGGGCCGAGGCCACCGAGTACGACAGCCCGGCCGTGGCCCGCGTCAAGGGCTCCTCACGGATGCTGACGGTGCTGCGCAGGGCCGCCCGGGGCGCCCTGGAGTCGGGGCGGCCCGCGCGGCCCGCCCAGGACCAGGAGCAGCTGGCCTTCGGCGACCCGGACGACGACGAGACGCCGTCCGCCCCCGAGGAGACCCCCACCCGGCTGCGGGTCGTCGCCTTCGGCCGCCGCCTCGAACTGGAGGCGGGCGAGCTGAACCGCATCCGGCAGACGGCCCTCAGCGGCACCGCTCCGGTCAACCACCTGCGGCCGCGCGCCCGCAGGCTGCTCCTCGACGCGCTGTGGAACCAGTCCGGGGCCGGGAGCCGCCACTCCGACCCCGAGCTGGCCGCCGAACTGCGCTCGTCCTTCGACGAGGACGTCACGTCCGAGGACACCTTCATCCGGTTCCTCGACGCGTGGTGGCCGGAACTGACGCCCCGCGCGGTGCTGTCCGCGATGTCCGACGAGCGGCGCCTGGGCCGCTGGGCCCGCCGCGTCCTGAACCCGGGCGAGGTCCGCAAGCTCGCCCGCTCCCTGAAGCGCGACGCCCTCTCGGTGCACGACGTGGCCCTCCTCGACGAGCTGAACGCCGTCCTCGGCACCCCGGCCCGCCCGAAGAAGAAGCGCGCGTACGACCCGCTCGACCAGCTCTCCGGACTGGAGGAGCTGATGCCCGTACGCGAGGAGACGCAGTACGAGCGTGCCGAGCGGCTCGCGCAGGAGCGCACCGAGTACGCGCACGTCATCGTCGACGAGGCGCAGGACCTCACGCCGATGCAGTGGCGGATGGTCGGCCGCCGCGGCCGGCACGCGACGTGGACGATCGTCGGCGACCCGGCCCAGTCCTCCTGGTCGACGCCGGACGAGGCGGCCGAGGCCCGTGACGAGGCGCTCGGCTCCCGCCCGCGCCGCCGCTTCACGCTCACGGTCAACTACCGCAACCCGTCGGAGATCGCGGATCTCGCGGCCAAGGTCCTCGCGCTCGCGATGCCGGGCTCCGCGTCCCCGTCGGCGGTCCGCTCGACGGGCGTCGAGCCCCGTTTCGTGACGACGAGCAAAGGACACGGCACGGTCGCACGGGACCGGCTGGGCGACACCGTCCGCGAGGAGGCCGCGCGCCTCCTGGACCGGGTCGACGGCACGGTCGGTGTCGTCGTGGCGATGAACCGGCGCGCGGAGGCGGCCCGGTGGCTCGCGGGGCTCGGCGAGCGGGTCGTCGCGCTCGGCTCGCTGGAGGCCAAGGGCCTGGAGTACGACGCGTCGATCGTGGTCTCGCCGGCGGAGATCGCGGACGAGTCCCCGGCCGGCCTGCGGGTCCTGTACGTGGCGCTGACCCGTGCCACGCAGCAGCTCACGGTGGTCTCCACGGACCGTGACGAACCGGACGGGAGCGGGGTCCCGGACCTGCTGCGCGACTGACCCTTGTCTCGTCAGCCTCCGGTGTTACCGTTGATGACGGCACCGGCTCGATCCAAGCCCCCGGGCCCAACCTTCGTCCCTCAGAGGGACCACTTGCCGCGAGGCGAGCATGGCGGGTCGGTGTCATGAACGTGGATGAGGCCCACGTCACTTCGGTGACGTGGGCCTCTTTCCGTTTGCTCTTTCTGTTTCCGCCGACTTCTCGTATGGTGGAAGTCAGTTTCCAAAATAGAGATGAACGTAAGGTTCAAAATCCGATGCGGCTACCACGTACTCGCCGGTAGGTGCGACCATCGGACGGCAACAGCTCCACGGTGAAAGCAGAGGAAGTCGGCCATGGCAACGGCGCCCAGCGTCTCCTACTCGATGACGGTCCGGTTGGAGGTGCCCGCGAGCGGAACCGCTGTCTCGCAGCTCACCACTGCCGTGGAGTCCTCCGGGGGCTCGGTGACCGGCCTCGACGTCACCGCTTCCGGTCACGAGAAGCTCCGGATCGACGTCACGATCGCGGCCACCTCGACCTCCCACGCGGAGGAGATCGTCGAGGAACTGCGCGGCATCGAGGGTGTGACGCTCGGCAAGGTCTCCGACCGTACGTTCCTCATGCACCTCGGCGGCAAGATCGAGATGCAGTCCAAGCACCCCATCCGCAACCGTGACGACCTCTCCATGGTCTACACGCCGGGTGTGGCGCGCGTCTGCATGGCGATCGCCGAGAACCCCGAGGACGCCCGCCGTCTGACCATCAAGCGCAACACGGTTGCGGTCGTGACGGACGGCTCCGCGGTCCTCGGCCTCGGCAACATCGGCCCGATGGCCGCCATGCCGGTCATGGAGGGCAAGGCGGCCCTCTTCAAGCGGTTCGCCGACATCGATGCCTGGCCGATCTGCCTGGACACCCAGGACACCGACGCCATCGTCGAGATCGTCAAGGCGATCGCCCCCGGCTTCGCGGGCATCAACCTGGAGGACATCTCCGCGCCCCGCTGCTTCGAGATCGAGGCCCGGCTGCGCGAGGCCCTCGACATCCCCGTCTTCCACGACGACCAGCACGGCACCGCGATCGTCGTCCTCGCCGCCCTGACCAACGCACTTCGCGTCGCGAACAAGGCAATTGGGGACATCCGGGTCGTGATGTCGGGCGCCGGCGCGGCCGGTACCGCCATCCTCAAGCTGCTCCTCGCTGCGGGTGTGAAGAACGCGGTCGTGGCCGACATCCACGGCGTCGTGCACGCCGACCGCGAGGACCTGGTGGACGCCGACAGCGACTCGCCGCTGCGCTGGATCGCGGACAACACCAACCCCGAGGGCCTGACCGGCACGCTCAAGGAAGCGGTCGTCGGCGCGGACGTCTTCATCGGCGTCTCGGCCCCGAACGTGCTGAACGGCGACGACGTCGCGGCCATGGCCGACGGCGCCATCGTGTTCGCGCTCGCGAACCCGGACCCCGAGGTCGACCCCGCGATCGCCCGTCAGACGGCGGCAGTTGTGGCCACGGGCCGCTCCGACTTCCCGAACCAGATCAACAACGTCCTCGTCTTCCCGGGCGTCTTCCGCGGCCTGCTCGACGCCCAGTCGCGTACGGTCAACACGGAGATGATGCTGGCCGCGGCGACCGCCCTGGCCGACGTGGTGAGCGAGGACGAGCTCAACCCGAACTACATCATTCCGTCCGTCTTCAACGACAAGGTCGCGGGCGCCGTAGCGGGCGCCGTGCGGAACGCCGCGAAGGCGGCCGGAGTCGTTGTGACGGGAACCACGACCGCCTGAGGCCCGGCGCGTCGCGGAATGCGGGGCCCTTCCGGGCCCTCTAGGGTGGCCGGGAAGCAGGCCCCCCAAGGGCGTCCCGCCCCCGGTGGTGGCGCTGTCCGTGTGACCCCCAAGGGTGCCGGATTGGCTTTACCGCCGCTGGTGGGGGCAGGATGCGTCTTCGGGCGCGAGGGTCTGGACGACGGACCCGGGTCCTGGGCCTGACCGAGACCCTGGCAGCATCGGCTTCGCTGTTGCCCAACACGCGGCCTGTCCGCGTGGCACGCCTCAACGGCAAGAAGAACACGGGAGTACAAACATGAACCGCAGTGAGCTGGTGGCCGCGCTGGCCGACCGCGCCGAGGTGACTCGCAAGGACGCCGACGCCGTGCTGGCCGCGTTCGCCGAGACCGTCGGCGAGATCGTTGCCAAGGGCGACGAGAAGGTCACCATCCCCGGCTTCCTGACCTTCGAGCGCACCCACCGTGCCGCTCGCACCGCCCGTAACCCGCAGACCGGCGAGCCGATCAACATTCCGGCCGGTTACAGCGTCAAGGTTTCGGCGGGCTCCAAGCTCAAGGAAGCCGCCAAGGGTAAGTAACCTTCGGCTACGTGAAGGGCGGCCACCCGGGTTTCCGGGTGGCCGCCCTTTCGCATGGGTCAGCCGGCCGTCCGCCCCAGCACGACCTCGTCCAGGGACGCCACGACCGTCGTACGGGGCCCGGGGGCGATCCCGGGCACGGACGGCACCGCCAGCAGCCGGCACCCCGCGGCGAGCGCGGCCGCGGCCCCGGTCGGCGTGTCCTCGACGGCGAGACAGTCCACCGGGTCCACACCGAGCGCCCGCGCGGCGGCCAGGTACGGGTCGGGATGCGGCTTTCCGCGCACGGTGTCCCCGTTCGTCACCGACGCCGCGAACCGCTCGACCCCGAGCACCTTGATGACCCGCTCCGCCACATGCCGCTCAGAAGCCGTCACAAGGGCCACAGGGACGCTCAGCGCCCGCGCCCCGTCCAGCAGTCGCAGCGCGCCCGGCTGCACCCGCACACCGGCGGTCACGGCCGCCGTGAACTCCCGGTCGAGCCAGGCGTACGCGTCCTCGTACGACGACGCGGTGAGCCCCTCGTCCACACAGCGCCGCGCCGCGTCCGCGATCGTCAGTCCGGCGAACGCGTCGAGCCCCTCCGAGGCACCGACGAAGCGGCCCACGACGGCGAGCCACGCCCGCTCCGTGTCGACGAGCGTGCCGTCCATGTCGGTCAGCAGGGCGGCGGGGCGGGGAAGTCGGATCATCAGGGGTCTCGCTGAACCTGTCGTCGGTCAGGCGTCGTCATACGCCGATGGGGCCACCGGGTTGTCCCGGCGGCCCCATCAACGTACGGAAAAGAAGCGGCGCTTAACCCAGCGCCTTCCCCGGAAGCTCAACCTTCGCCCCGAGTTCGACCAGCTTCTCCATGAAGTTCTCGTAACCGCGGTTGATCAGGTCGATGCCGTGGACGCGGGACGTGCCCTGCGCCGCCAGCGCCGCGATCAGGTACGAGAAGCCGCCGCGCAGGTCGGGGATGACCAGGTCGGCGCCCTCCAGCTTGGTCGGGCCCGAAACGACCGCCGAGTGCAGGAAGTTGCGCTGGCCGAAGCGGCAGTCGGAGCCGCCCAGGCACTCGCGGTAGAGCTGGATGTGCGCGCCCATCTGGTTCAGCGCGGAGGTGAAGCCGAGGCGGGACTCGTAGACCGTCTCGTGGACGATCGACAGGCCGGTCGCCTGCGTGAGCGCCACGACGAGCGGCTGCTGCCAGTCCGTCTGGAAGCCGGGGTGGACGTCCGTCTCCAGGGCGATGGACTTCAACTGGCCGCCCGGGTGCCAGAAGCGGATGCCCTCGTCGTCGATCTCGAAGGCGCCGCCGACCTTCCGGTACGTGTTGAGGAACGTCATCATCGAGCGCTGCTGCGCGCCGCGCACGTAGATGTTGCCCTCGGTCGCGAGCGCCGCCGAGGCCCAGGAGGCCGCCTCAAGACGGTCGGACAGCGCGCGGTGCGTGTAGCCGCCGAGCTTGTCCACACCCGTGATGCGGATGGTGCGGTCCGTGTCCATCGCGATGATCGCGCCCATTTTCTGCAGGACGCAGATCAGGTCCTCGATCTCCGGCTCCACGGCCGCGTTCGAGAGCTCCGTGACGCCCTCGGCGAGGACGGCCGTGAGCAGGACCTGCTCGGTGGCGCCCACGGAGGGGTACGGCAGACGGATCTTGGTGCCGCGCAGCCGCTGCGGGGCCTCCAGGTACTGGCCGTCCGCGCGCTTCTCGATCGTCGCGCCGAACTGGCGGAGCACCTCGAAGTGGAAGTCGATCGGCCGGCCGCCGATGTCACAGCCGCCCAGGCCCGGGATGAACGCGTGGCCGAGGCGGTGCAGGAGCGGGCCGCAGAGCAGGATCGGAATGCGCGACGAGCCCGCGTGCGCGTCGATGTCGGCCACGTTCGCCGACTCCACGTGCGACGGGTCCATGACCAGCTCGCCGGGCTCCTCGCCGGGGCGGACCGTCACACCGTGCAGTTGCAGCAGCCCGCGTACGACACGCACGTCACGGATGTCGGGGACATTGCGCAGCCGGCTCGGAGCGCTGCCCAGGAGGGCCGCGACCATGGCCTTGGGCACCAGGTTCTTGGCGCCGCGGACACGGATCTCGCCCTCCAGCGGGGTTCCGCCGTGGACAAGCAGTACGTCGTCAATGCCGGTGACGGTCATGAATCTCGCGTTCCGATGAGATGGGCAGGTGGCCAAGGGACAAGGGTAAGGGCCGCCTCCCCCTGTTCCGTAAGCCCGCGGACGCTCCGGAAGCGTCATGACTTCGCTACAACACGAACCGTTGCGAATCGGGCACATGGGGTGACTGGCCCGTAGGTCGTGCCCATTCCGCTTGCCCACACGCTGAGCTGCGTTCACGCGGTTGTCGCGCTTGCATCCCCGCGCGGCGGGAAGATGCGGGATCATGTCAGGCATGACCGAGGTGTCCTCGCTCACAGGGCGGCTGCTCGTGGCCACACCCGCTCTCGCGGACCCGAATTTCGACCGGGCTGTCGTGCTGCTCCTCGACCACGACGAGGAGGGCTCGCTCGGCGTCGTCCTCAACCGGCCCACCCCGGTGGACGTCGGCGACATCCTGGAGGGCTGGGGCGACCTGGCCGGTGAGCCGGGCGTCGTCTTCCAGGGCGGCCCGGTCTCGCTCGACTCGGCGCTCGGTGTCGCGGTCATCCCCGGCGACTCCACGGAGGCCGCGCCGCTCGGCTGGCGCCGGGTGCACGGCGCGATCGGTCTCGTCGACCTGGAGACCCCGCCGGAGCTGCTCGCCGCGGCTCTGGGCTCCCTGCGCATCTTCGCCGGTTACTCCGGCTGGGGCCCGGGACAGCTGGAGGACGAGCTGACCGACGGCGCCTGGTACGTCGTCGAATCGGAGCCCGGGGACGTCTCCGCGACCCGCCCGGAAGGGCTGTGGCGCGCGGTGCTCAGGCGGCAGCGCAGCGAGCTGGCGATGGTGGCGACCTACCCGGACGACCCCTCGCTCAACTGACCGCACGGATCACCGGCGGGACGACTCTTCGCCTGGCGCGCGGCCTTAAGTACCCTTGGCGGTTATGAGCACTCTTGAGCCCGAGCGCGGGACAGGTACGGGGACCCTCGTAGAGCCGACGCCGCAGACGTCGCACGGCGACGGCGACCACGAGCGCTTCGCCCACTATGTCCAGAAGGACAAGATCATGGCGAGCGCCCTGGACGGCACGCCTGTCGTCGCGCTCTGCGGCAAGGTGTGGGTGCCGGGCCGGGACCCGAAGAAGTACCCCGTCTGTCCCATGTGCAAGGAGATCTACGAGTCCATGGGCGCCGGTGGCGACAAGGACGGCGGCAAGGACGGCGGCAAGAAGTAGCTCTGGTTCTCCGACGTGGGGCCCCTGGTGTGCGATGCCGCACGCCGGGGGCCTTTTCCGTACGGCGATCCCCCGCCGGCGATGGTGACGGTGACCGTGGTTTCCCGTACAACGATTCCCCGTACGGCTATGTCCAGTACCGCGGGTTCCCGTACAGCTATGTCCCGTACAGCGGCTGAGGAGTGAAGTGACTGACGTGAGCGGTCTCAGTGAGATGGGCCTCATCCCGGCGCCCCGCCAAGTGGCATGGGGCAACGACTCGTTCGTGCTCGGCGAGGGCACCGGGATCGCCGCGGGGGAGGGCACGCGGGACACCGCGCGCTGGCTGCGTGCCACGCTCGGCGCGGTGACCGGCCTCGAACTGCCCCCGAAGGACGCGGCGGACGCGACGGGCGCGACGGGCGCCGGTGAGTCCGGCGGTGTCATACGGCTGCGCGTCGATCCGGCGCTCGACGCGGAGGCCTACCGGCTGAGCGTCACCGCCGACGGCGTGAGCATCGAGGGCGGCGCCGCGGCCGGCGTCTTCTGGGGCGCCCAGACACTGCGTCAACTCCTCGGCCCCGACGCGTACCGCAGGGCGCCGCTCGCCCCCGGCCGCGTGTGGACCCTCCCGTACGTCACCGTCGAGGACGCCCCGCGCTTCGGCTGGCGCGGCACCATGCTCGACGTCTCACGGCACTTCATGCCGAAGGACGGCGTCCTGCGCCTGCTCGACCTCCTCGCCGCCCACAAGCTCAACGTCTTCCACTTCCACCTCACCGACGACCAGGGCTGGCGCGTCGAGATCAAGCGCCATCCGAAGCTGACGGAGACCGGATCCTGGCGCGCGCGCACCAAGTTCGGCCACCGCGCCTCCCCCCTGTGGGAGGACAAGCCGCACGGCGGCTTCTACACCCAGGACGACATCCGCGAGATCGTCGCCTACGCCCACGCCCGGCATATCGCGGTCGTCCCCGAGATCGACCTGCCCGGCCACTCGCAGGCCGCCATCGCCGCGTACCCGGAACTCGGCAACTCCGATGTCATCGACACCACTTCCCTCCCCGTCTGGGACACCTGGGGCGTCAATCCGAACGTACTCGCCCCCACTGACAACACCCTCCGCTTCTACGAGGGCGTCTTCGAGGAGCTGCTCGACCTGTTCCCGTCCACGTTCATCCACGTGGGCGGCGACGAATGCCCCAAGGACCAGTGGAAGCAGTCACCGACGGCCCAAGCCCGCATCAAGGAGCTGGGACTGGCCGACGAGGACGAGCTCCAGGCCTGGTTCATCCGGCACTTCGACACCTGGCTGAGCGAGCGCGGGCGGCGGCTCATCGGCTGGGACGAGATCCTGGAGGGCGGCCTCGCGCCCGGGGCCACCGTGTCGTCCTGGCGCGGCTATCGGGGCGGCATCACCGCCGCGCAGGCCGGCCACGACGTCGTCATGTGCCCCGAGCAGCAGGTGTACTTGGACCACCGGCAGGCGCCCGGCGAGGACGAGCCGGTGCCGATCGGATACGTGCGCGGCCTGGAGGACGTCTACCGCTTCGAGCCCGTTCCGCCGCAGCTCACCGCGGACGAGGCGCGGCACGTGCTGGGCACCCAGGCCAACCTGTGGACCGAGGTGATGGAGAACGCGCAGCGCGTCGACTACCAGGCGTTCCCCCGCCTGTCCGCGTTCAGCGAGGTCGCGTGGAGCGAGCTGCCCGAACCCGCGGCGCGCGACTACGCGGACTTCGAGCGCCGAATGACCGTCCACTACCGGCGACTTGACGCGCTGGGCGTCGACTACCGTCCGCCGAGTGGCCCGATGCCGTGGCAGCGGCGACCCGGGGTGCTCGGACGCCCGATCGAAGGGGCGCCCCCGAACGTGTGAGCCTGAGACGCGCACGGCGTGTCCCGGCGGTGCGCCGCCGGGGCCGCCCGCCGCCCGTCGGGTGCCACCCGGATCGAGCAGCCTTTATGTCGCCCTTACCTCGCCCGAACGTCACTGAAGCGGGACCGTTCGCGCGCACGGGTGAAGCCATCCGATATCGGTCATCTCCCAGGTGGAAAGGGCGAATGCCGCCTACCGGACCCCCTCGTCGGGCACCCGGGAAGATGTGCCAGAGTTGCCACGTCCGGCCTGTCAGCACGTACCGTACGGCGGAACAGGCGTAACGGCGGTAACGGCTCTCACGCGGCAGACCACGCGGAGATCGCCGGGGCGCTGGTCCGCGCGGCCGGACATCGGGAAGGGGCAGCCGGTTTGACCACGCACGCACCGCAGGCGACACAGGCCGCGGTACTTCCGGGTTCGCTGGACGAGGCCGTCGCGGCGTTGGCCGCCATGCCCGCCGCCGTGCCCGTCGCCGGGGGTACCGACCTCATGGCCCAGGTCAACGCGGGTCAACTCCGCCCCGCGGCCCTCGTCGGCCTCGGCCGGATCAGCGAGATCCGCGGCTGGCAGTACCAGGACGGGCACGCGCTGCTCGGCGCCGGGCTCACCCACGCGCGCATCGGCCGGCCCGACTTCGCCGCGCTCATCCCCGCCCTCGCGGCCGCCTCGCGCGCCGCGGGACCGCCGCAGATCCGCAACGCGGGCACGCTCGGCGGCAACATCGCCTCGGCCGCGCCGACCAACGACACGCTGCCCGTACTGGCCGCCCTGGAAGCCACGTTGATCATCGCGGGGCAGGGTGGCGCGCGCCGCGAAGTGCCGGTCTCGCACCTGCTGGCCGGTATGGAGATGCTGCGTCCGGGCGAGCTGATCGGCTTCGTCCGCGTCCCGCTGCTGCACGCGCCGCAGGTCTTCGTGAAGGCGACCGGACGCACCGGCCCCGCCCGCGCCACCGCGTCCGTCGCGCTCGTCCTCGACCCGGCCAGGCGCGGCGTGCGCTGCGCCGTCGGGGCCATCGCGCCGATGCCGCTGCGGCCCCTGGAGGCCGAGCAGTGGGTCGCCTCGCTCATCGACTGGGACGGCGAGCGCGGCGCACTGGTGCCGGAGGCGCTCCAGGCGTTCGGCGAGTACGTCGCCGCCGCCTGCATCCCGGACCCGGCCCCCGCTCCGGACGGCACGCAGCAGCCGTTGCCGTCCGCCGTACTGCATCTGCGGCGCACGGTCGCCGCGCTGGCCCGACGTGCACTTGGGAGGGCGCTGTCGTGACGAACCCCGGTACCCCTTCTTCGCCCGGTTCCTCCGGAGCGGACGGCTGGGAGCCGTTGCCCCAGGGCGAGTACGACTCCGACGCCACGGCCTTCGTGCAGCTGCCCCCCGAGGGCTTCCCGGACACGGCACCGCTCGCCGCGCCGGGCCACGGCTACGTCCCGCCGCAGATAACGGTGAGCCCGGCCACGGGTGCCGCCGCGACCGACCCGGCGGCGACCGGGGTTTGGGTACTGCCGCAGGATCTGATCGCCCCCGCTTCGGGTGGTGGCGCCGACGGCGGCGTCCCCGGTGGCGCCGGTACGTCGCAGGTCAGCTGGCCCGTGGCGGGTCAGGCCCCGTACGGGGAGCCTGGCCGGCAGGGGCATCAGGAGCATCAGGGACATCAGGAGCACCAGGGGCCGTACGGGCAGCCGTACGTAGAGGCGCGCCACCAGGAGTACGGCGGGTCGTACGAGGGATCGGGTTCGTCGGAACCGTCGGGACCGTCGGGGCCGCCGAGTTCGTCGGGTTCATACGAAGAGTCCGGCGCGGGGGCGTATCAGGCTGGACCCGGGCAGACCGGGCAGTGGTCGATTCCCGTGGCGAACGGTGATCTCCCGGACGAATCGGGTGAGTTCACGCAGTCGTCGCTCGCCGCGCAGTGGGGCGACCGGACGCCGCCCCCCACACTGCCCGGCGGCGCACCCGCGCCGTGGGCGTCCGAGCCCTGGGCGCAGCCCGACCCGGAGCCGATGCCGGAACCGGAGGCCGTCGAGGCGGAGTCGGCGCCTGAGGCCGACGTCGATGGTGGCGACGGGGGCGCGGGCGCGGCGGACGACGTGTCCGAACCGGCCAGGGTCTTCGAAGTCGCTGACGCTCCCGACGCCGTCGAGGTCACGGAAGCTGTTGTCGAGGTCTCCGAGGCGGCCGAGCCCGCCGAACCTGAGGCCGAGGTCTCCGGCGAGCCCGACCAGGAGGAGCTCCCCGAAAGCCCTGAGGGCCCCGAGAGCCCCGAGATCATCGAGGCCACCGACCTCTCCGGACCCGCCGATCCGTCCGAGCCCTCCGGTTCCTCCGACCCCGCCGGTTCCTCCGACGCCGCGCTCCCGCTCCACGACGACCACCCCCTCGTCAGCTACGTCCTGCGCGTCAACGGCACCGACCGCCCCGTCACGGACGCCTGGATCGGCGAGTCGCTCCTGTACGTGCTGCGCGAACGCCTCGGCCTCGCGGGTGCCAAGGACGGCTGCTCGCAGGGCGAGTGCGGCGCGTGCAACGTCCAGGTGGACGGCCGCCTCGTCGCCTCCTGCCTGGTGCCGTCGGCGACCGCGGCGGGCAGTGAAGTCCGTACGGTCGAGGGCCTGGCCGAGGACGGACAGCCTTCGGACGTGCAGCGCGCGCTGGCCGCGTGCGGCGCGGTGCAGTGCGGATTCTGCGTACCCGGCATGGCGATGACGGTCCACGACCTGCTGGAGGGGAATCCGAACCCCACCGACCTCGAAGCCCGTCAGGCACTGTGCGGCAACCTCTGCCGCTGCTCCGGATACCGGGGTGTGCTCGACGCGGTGCACCAGGTGTCCGCCGAGCGCAAGGCGAGCGCCGACGCGGCGGGGGCGTCCGCCGAGGACGAGCCCCGCATCCCGCACCAGGCGGGACCGACCCACGGTGAACTGTTCCAGGACGGAGGCCAGGCGTGACGACCGAGACGAACGGGTCGACCGGGATGACGGCCGAGTCCTCCGGAACCCCGGAGCCGGAGGGCATCCCGCACGGTCTGGGCACGACGCTTCCGTCCGTGGAGGCACGCGCGAAGGCCGAGGGCACGTTCCCGTACGCCGCCGATCTGTGGGCCGAGGGGCTGCTCTGGGCGGCGATCCTGCGCTCCCCGCACGCGCACGCGCGCGTGGTCTCCATCGACACGACCCACGCGCGCGAGATGCCCGGCGTCCGCGCGGTCGTCACGCACGAGGACGTCCCCGGCGGCCCGCTGTCCGGCCACCGCACGGCGGACCGCCCGATGTTCGCCTCCGAGGTCGTACGCCACCACGGTGAGGCCCTCGCGGCGGTCGCCGCTGACCACCCGGACACGGCGCGCATGGCGGCGGCGGCCATCATCGTCGAGTACGAGGTCCTTGAGCCGGTCACGGACCCGGAGCAGTCGTTCGCGGCCGAGCCCCTGCACCCCGACGGCAACCTGATCCGTCACATCCCGCTCCGCCACGGCGACGCAGAGGCGACCGGCGAGGTGATCGTCGAGGGCCTGTACCGCATCGGCCGCCAGGACCCGGCGCCCATCGGCGCGGAGGCCGGCCTGGCCGTGCCCCGTCCCGACGGCGGCGTCGAGCTGTACATCGCGTCCACGGACCCGCACGGCGACCGCGATCTGGCGGCGGCCCGCTACGGCCTGGAACAGGACCGCGTCAAGGTCGTCGTCACCGGGGTCGCGGGCGCGACGGCGGACCGCGAGGACCCGAGCTTCCACCTCCCGCTCGGCCTGCTCGCACTGAAGACGGGCTGCCCGGTCAAGCTCGCGGCGACCCGCGAGGAGTCCTTCCTCGGCCATCCGCACCGGCACCCGACCCTGCTGCGCTACCGCCACCACGCGGACGCGGAGGGCAAGCTGGTGAAGGTGGAGGCCCAGATCCTGCTCGACGGCGGCGCGTACGCGGACACGTCGTCGGACGCGCTCGCGGCGGCGGTCGCCTTCGCCTGCGGCCCGTACGTGGTCCCGCACGCCTCGATCGAGGGCTGGGCGGTGCGGACGAACAACCCGCCGTCGGGCCATGTCCGCGGCGAGGGCGCCCTCCAGGTCTGCGCGGCCTACGAGGCCCAGATGGACAAGCTCGCCAAGAAGTTGGGCATGGACCCGGCGGAGCTGCGGATGCGCAACGTCCTGGCGACGGGCGACGTCCTGCCCACCGGCCAGACGGTGACGTGCCCGGCGCCGGTGGCCGAACTCCTCGACGCGGTGCGGGAGTTCCCGCTCCCCGCCCTCCCCAAGGACACCCCGGAAGAGGACTGGCTGCTGCCCGGCGGCCCCGAGGGAGCGGGCGAACCGGGCGCCATCCGCCGGGGCGTCGGCTACGGCATCGGCATGGTGCACATGCTGGGCGCCGAGGGCGCGGACGAGGTGTCGACGGCGACGGTCAAGGTCCAGGGCGGCGTCGCGACGGTCATCTGCGCGGCGGTGGAGACCGGCCAGGGCTTCACCACGCTCGCCCGGCAGATCGTCCAGGACACCCTGGGCATCGACGAGGTGCACGTCGCCCCCGTCGACACGGACCAGCCGCCGGCGGGCCCCGGCTGCCGCGGCCGCCACACCTGGGTGTCGGGCGGGGCGGTGGAGCGCGCGGCGAAGATGGTCCGCACGCAGCTCCTGCAGCCCCTGGCCCACAAGTTCGGCATGTCCACGGAGCTGCTCCAGATCGCGGACGGCAAGATCACCTCGTACGACGGTGTCCTGTCGACGACGGTCGAGGAAGCCATGGAGGGCAAGGAACTCTGGGCCACCGCTCAGTGCCGCCCCCACCCCACGGAGCCCCTGGACGCGACCGGTCAGGGCGATGCCTTCGTCGGCCTCGCGTTCTGCGCGATCCGTGCGGTCGTCGACGTCGACATCGAGATCGGCTCCGTACGCGTCGTCGAACTGGCGGTGGCGCAGGACGTCGGCCGCGTCCTGAACCCCGGCCAACTCGCGGCCCGTATCGAGGCCGGCGTCACGCAGGGCGTCGGCGCGGCGCTCACGGAGAACCTCCGCACCCCGAAGGGCGTGGTCCGCCGCCCCGACCTCACCGGTTACGCCCTGCCGACCTCGCTCGACGCCCCGGACATCCACATCGTGAAGCTGGTGGAGGAGCGGGACGTGGTGGCCCCGTTCGGAGCGAAGGCGGCCAGCGCGGTCCCGGTCGTGGCGTCCCCCGCGGCGGTGGCCTCAGCGGTCCGCGCGGCGACCGGCCGCCCGGTGAACCGCCTGCCGATCCGCCCCCAGGCGGCGGTGGTCGTCCCGGAACCGGCGGAGTCAACTGCCTGACGGCGGTGGGCAGTTACTCCACTCACGGGCCCCTGACTCCGCCCTTTCGAACTGTTACGCCCCGTGGCGTTCTGTGACGTGATCTGTGTTGCCTCTGCCATGGGGCTGCTGTGAACTGTCAGTGCGCCTGGCTAGAGTTGATGCTCGCACCGCACGCGACGACTGCTCGCGACGACCCATCGCGGTGCGGGGACGCACGGGGACGCGGGTAGCGGGTAACGGGGAGGACGCACGCGATGGCGGACGACAAGGGTGGCGGCTGGCTGTCCGGTGTCTTCGACGCGGCGCAGGACGCGGTCGGGGACATCGTCACGGAGCTGGAGTCGTTCACCAAGTTCCAGCAGCGGGTGGATGAGCTCATCAGGAACCTCAAGGGTTCCGAGGCAGGTCCGACGAAGATCGGCCAGGAGCCGCTGGCCCGAGCGCAGTTCGGAGGCGGGGACGCCGGCTGGGGTGACGCGGACGGCCTTTACGCGAACTATCAGAAGGTCGTCGCCGATCTGGAGAGCTTCTCGCAGCTTTTGTCCGACTCGATAGAGGCCATGGGTATCGCCGTACTCGCCTCTCACAAGGGCTACGAGAACATCGACGTCGACATCCAGAACCGGATGGCAGCCATCAGCGCGGACACCAAGGAGCACTACGGCGGCAGCTACGACCCGGAGAAGTCCAAGCTGTGGCACGAGGGCAAGGGTCCCGAGGTGACCGACATCGGCAAGGACGGCACCGAAGGCACCTCCGGCGACGCGAACCCCAAGCCCGCAGCCCCGGCCAACGGCAGCTACCAAGGGGGGAAGGCCTGATGGCCAAAGATCCGTTCGATGGCATGAGCCACGAGGCGATGCTCGATTGGCTCGATCAGGCGAACTCCGGCACGGTACAGGCAGCTGCGGACAGACTCGCGGCAGCCGCCAAGGAGATCCACTCGATCGCCGAGGACCTGAAGATTCGGCCCCAGTGGGTGAACTGGAAGGGCGACGGCGCGGAAGCCTTCCGTACGTGGGCCGGCGACCTGGCCAATGCGACGCTCTCGCTCGGTGACTTCAGCCAGGACTCGTCGAAGTGGCTGGGCCAGGCGGCGACCGCGATCGGTACGGCGCAGGCGTCCATCCCTCGCGACAAGGCGAGCGCTCAGGCCAACCTGGATGCTGCCAGGAGCGCGCACAACGACCCGGACGCCGCGTCTGTCGCGAGCAAGTCGTCGAGTGAGCTCGAGGCGATCGCGGCGAACAAGGAGAAGGTACGCCAGGAAGCCGCCACTGAGATGCGGAAGTTGGGGCAGGCCTACTCGGTCTCCTCCACGCAGATGAGCGGGCTGACGCGACCGAAGTTTCCGCCACCTCCGGACGCTGTGGTGCCGCACGGTGGGTCCAGCCAGGATCTGGCGCGCCCGAGGGCTACGGGCCCCGGCGGCACGACTGGGGAGGGGGCGGCAGCCGTACCCCAGAACGCCGGGACGGAACGCAGTGCGGTGGAACCGGCACGGCAAGGTGCGGCTTCCGACGTTCACGTGGGAGGCAGCGTCCCGGCGTCGGACGGCGCGCGCGCCCCTGAGGTCACGCCCACCACGGGGATGGACATCGACTCGGTCGGCACTCTCCCGGATAGCGCTCAAGGGCGTACGACCCCATCGGGACCGTCGCTGCCCGGCACGGGCCCTCAGCCATCCGTGACAGGAACGCCCCTGCCGTCGGTCGGTGGCAACCCGATCCCGTTCACAGGCCGTCCGACCGGCTCACCGCCCGTCGCCCGCGGTGTCTTGCCGAGTCCCAACGCAATGGGCGCAGGCAGGGCGACAGGCACTTCGCCTGGGACGACCGCGACGGGTCGTCCCACCGCTCCAGGGGCACGCGGGCCCGTCATGGGCGGCCAGAACGTGACCGGCACCGGTAGGACAGCAGGAGGCGGTACACCTGGACGCGCGCCGACGAGCAACGGCGTGTCCGGGGGGCGCCCACAACCGGCAACCGGCCAGCGGGGCAGTGGAATTCCGCGTGGCACAGTGGTGGGCGGTGAGTCCGGAGGCCGTACAGCAGCCACGGGGCGCAGCGCGTCCGGCCCTCGGGCCGGGGGTGCCGCTGAGGGCACAGCTCAGCGGGGTGCGACCGGCGCAGGACGTCGCGGTGTCGGCCAGAGCGGCGGAATCGTCGGTGGCCGGGGGCAGCAGCAGGGCCGAGCCAATGCCCGTTCGTTCAGCCCTGGGGGCTCCGGGCTGGTGCGAGGGCAGAGCGGACGCTCGGCCAATGTCTCCGAGGGGACGCTGACGCCTAACCAGGCAGGCCGTGGTGGGGCCGCACCCCATGGCGCCCGTCCGGGGCAGCGTCGCGACGAGAGTCAGGGGGAGCGGCCTGATTACCTCGTCGAGGACGAATCGACCTGGCAGCCTGACGACCGGCGTGATGTCCCGCCAGTGATCGACGAGACCCCGAGAAACAACGAGAGGTAGACACGTGCCCACCACCAGTCCCAGCCACAAGCGCGTCGGAGTCGCGGCCTCGGCGCTGTGCGGCCTGCTGCTGGTGGGCACGGCGGCCACGCCTGCCGAGGCGGAGTCAACTCGCTCGCAGCAGTGGTTCCTCGACGTGATGCACGCCGAGTCGATGTGGAAGACCAGCACCGGCAAAGGCATTACGGTCGCCGTGATCGACACGGGTGTCGATCCCAGTAACGCTGACCTGAAGGGGCGCGTACTCGACGGTCAGGACCTTGCGTCGTCGAAGCGATCCGGCGACGAGCACACCGACTACGACGGGCACGGCACCGGCATGGCGGGTCTCATCGCCGGGACCGGTGCCTATGGTGGTGGGCAAGGGGCGTTCGGCCTTGCTCCCGGTGCGCAGATCCTTCCCGTTCGTATGCCGGACTCCAGCGAGATCACGTCCTTCGCGATGGCCGACCGCATGAGCGAAGCCATTCGCTATTCAGCGGATTCGGGTGCCAAGGTCATCAACATCTCCATGGGCGGCGGAGTCGACTCCCGGAAGCTGAAGGAGGCCGCCGGTTACGCGCTGAAGAAGGGGTCGCTCGTCTTTGCGGCCGTCGGCAACAGTGGAGCCTCCGACAATTCGGTCGAGTATCCGGCGGCCACTCCGGGAGTGGTCGGAGTGGGTGCGGTGGGGAAGAACCTCAGCAAGACCGGTGAATCGACGGCCGGGCCCCAAGTGGACCTTGCGGCGCCCGGCGATGAGATGGTTCACGCCTGCGGAGGCAAGACGGGGCTCTGCAAGACCAGCGGTAGCAGTGACGCCACAGCACTGGCCTCGGCCAGCGCCGCCCTCATCTGGTCAGCTCACCCCGACTGGACCAACAACCAGGTCCTGCGCGTCATGCTCAACACGATCGGTGGCCCCACCGACGGCGCGAAGCGCAACGACGGCATCGGGTACGGGATCGTGCGGCCGCGCATCGCGCTGAAGACGCCGGGGGATCCGGGGCCGGCGGACAAGTTCCCCATGACGGATTATCCCGTGGTTGCCAAGTCGCCGTCCTCGGAGGCGTCGCAGGGCGCTGGTACCAAAGCCTCAGGTGGCGAGGACTCTGCAAAGAGCGCGGCCGGGTCCGAGGGCAACACCTTTGGACCGTGGGTCGCGGCGGGAGCCGCTGTCGTGGTGGTCGGTGGCGCCGTCGCTCTTATCGTGGCTCGGCGACGCCGGCGCGACCGGCAACTGCCGCCCGCTATCCCGCCGATGCACCCACCTTACGGTGGCCCATACGCATCCCAACCGCCATACGGTGAGCAGCAGTTCAGCCCGCAGGGTCAGCAGCGTTACGGCTCACCTCAGGGTAACCACCCGAACGACCCGCACCAGGGATCCTGACCAGAGCTGTCAGGAAAGCAGCTTCCTTCCTTGCCTCAGAATTCCTCAATCATCAGCGGCAGGAAGCTTCTCCGGTAGGTCGGCCTCCTGCGCGCAACCGGCTTCCTTTGCCAGTGCTCGAGCCACTGAATTGAGTACCGTCATCCGGTCTCTGCCCCCGCTGTCTCCTCGGATTTTTCCTGATGCCGAGTACATGGAAGCCTTAACGTACTCCGAGTCGCCGACGTAGGAATCGGCCGAGTTCGCTTCGGTCTTACAGCGGAAGAAGAGTTGAGATCCGTTGACGCCGGTGGCGGCATAGACCCCTAGCGGATAAATGACATTGCTCGCCCCGGAGGTGGTGTCGTCAGGGTGGCTCAGTGACGCGGAGAAGTCGATTTCAAGTAGTGGCTTCCCGCTGCTGTCGCCCGCCTTGTAGACCGTGCAAGCACTGCGTCGGCTCGTCTTCTCGTGGAGATGCTTGACGGCTCGACCAAGGGAGAATTTATTAGGTTCACCTGCATCGTTGGTGCCGGTGAGTTCGTCGAATCGGTCTGTGCCCGACATACGCACAAGGGCGGCTACGGCCGACGCGTCGAGTGTGCCCGCGCATACCTCGACGGCTGGTACTCCCGCCGAGGCCGTTTCGCCTCCACTGCTGTTGCCGGAAGAGCTGGAACAGCCGCTGATAAGGATAGCCAAGGCGGCAACCGCAAAAGCGGCTCGAGGCGTGCTGCGTCCTGACACGTGATGCATCATTCGCCCTTGATCACTTCTCGTACGGGGGACGGCCGCGGTAGTCGTTCTCATGGGAACCGGTCCCCATGTACCCGGCCTTGATGTTCTCGATCCACTGGTTCTCGTCGGCTTTCGCCTTGGCCTCAGGGTGACCTTTGAAGTAGGCGTCGTAAGCATCTCCGAGGTCATCGGCCCCGTTTGCGTAGAACTTTCGACTCGTCATCTGAGAATTCTCCGACGGGTCTGATTCGTCACTTTCGGATCCCTTGTCGATCGCATGGCCGACCAAGGTGTCAGCCGCATTGGTCAACGTGTCGGCGGCCAGGGGAGCGATCACGATCGCGGCAGCGGTGGAACCCGGCAGTGGAATCGCTGCGACTCCACCGGCGATCGCGGCGCCCGCGACGAGTTTCTTCCAATCGCCGGACCGCTCAAGCGATTTGTTGGCTTCATCGCTCTTCTCGCCGTAGGTCTGCTCAGCTTGCTGAACGCGAGAGTTGTCCAAGATGCCGCGGGCCTCGGCTCCGACCGCCATGGCATCCTGAGCGTGCGTCATATTTGCATCGCTTGTGGCCGGGTGCGCATCCAGGAGGCTCAACGTGTAGAGGTGTTGGGCAGCGGTCACTGTTTTGTGAGATGTCTCGTTCTGGCCGAGAACGCTCAGAAAATCGATGGCTCCTTGGTTGCCGAAATTCGCTCTTCCGGCATACTTTGCCGGGAAATCGCTGGCGTCCTTGGAGTGATCGCCAAGTCCTGACAGGGAATAGTCGATGTCGTCAATATATGCACTGCCCATTTTGCCGAGACTGTCTGCGAGTTCAGGCTGGTCGTGCAGCATTTTAGGTCCGTCTTCCCCGCCATAGAGGTAGGCGACCTGCTCCATGACACCGGCAGTTTCAGCAGTCCGCCGATCGCCATCTCCGGGGATCATCGGATCCTTCGCGGTCATGGCGTCCGCGTCATAGGGATATCCCGTGGTCGCTGCCTCCAGCGCGTGCCCCAATGCGTCGTGTCCTGCTACGACGTCGTCGTCGCCATTGAGGGTGGGGTCGGCTGCCCAGATCCGGTCCTTCGTCAGATATTTGAGATGGTCGTTGACGTCTGAGTCCTTGTCGACGCCCGCGCCCGAACCGTGCGGCTGCTCGAAGAATTGCGTGGACGCGTCCGGGTTGTGGCCGAGCGCCTGAAGGAATCCCGCCATCGGGTCCCGGCCGCGGTCGTCCTTGTCCCAGTAGTTGAGAGTTCCCTGGTTCCAGTTGTTGACCCAGGGGTTCATGTCCTTGACGTTGCGTTCCTTGTCGTAGGCGATGAGCTTGTCGCCGTAGTCGTTGAGGAACTGGTCGTCGTAGTTGCCGAACCGCATCAGATTGCTCATCACGGCGAACCCGCGGGGGTTGTTCGCGTCGTCGGTCCCCAGCTCCTTCGGGCCCATGTCGACCACCTGCTTCTCCCAACTGCGCATGTGGGCGCTGTCGGAGAGGGTCGCCGTCCCGAGGGTGATGCCGAGGTTCTTCTGAAGCTGTTTGGCCTCTTCGCCGCGCTTGGGGTCGTACGTGATGTTGTACGGGTCGGCGATGCCCGCGTAGAAGGTCATCACCTTCTTCGGGCCGGCGTCCACGGCGAACTGTTCGGCGAAGAGCGGGTCGTTCTTGTACTTCGCCAAGTCGGCGTTCAGGGAGGCGAGTTCGGTGTTGGAGACGTCGTGCGGGTCCTTGCGTACCGTCTTCGCGGCTCGCTCGGCCGCCGCGATCGCGTCGGCGGCGTCGTCACGGTTCTTGTAGCTCGCGTCGGAGAAGCCGTACTCGGAGTGGTCGACTACCAGGCGCAGGGCCTTGGCGGCGGTGCTGTCGCTCTCGCTCGCCTTCTTCAGGATGCCTTGGATGTCGTCCCGCAGTGCGGTGGCCCCCTTGGTCGCGCCGTCGGGATCGGTGGTCGGATGCGGCACGACATTGAACGAGCCGCTGCCCGTGTCCACGACGGTGTACGAAGAGGCGTTGTCGATCGCGGTGTTCAACTGCTGCTTGTACGTCGCCAGTTCACCGCGGGTGTCCTTGATGATGTTGGTGACGGTCTGCGCCTGGGTGTGCGCGTCGTCGAACTCGCCCGCTGTCTTGTCCACGAACTCGCGCGTGACGGTGGCGTTGATGCCCGCCCAGTTCGCGGTGTCGGCCTTCTTCTTCAGGTTGTCGCGAGCATCAGAGGCGAGAGTCTTCAGGTCGCCTGTCATCTTCTCCCAGCGCTCGATGGCGTCGTCGAGCTTGGAGAAGTCGAGGTGGCGGAGCGCGTCGAGATCCATTACTTGCCCGTGGTCCTCTCGTCGAAGCCCTTGTCCAGGGTCGAGATGCTGCTGATCACGCCCTCGATGTAGACCTCGTCCTTGGCGTGGACGCTCTGCGTGACATGAAGGTGGTTCGCGATGTGAGCCGTCGCGTCGAGGAGCGACTGCACCTGGTCGACCCAGTGCACCGCGACATGGTCGATGGCCTCGCCGAGCTCGAAACCGTCGCCCTTCTTCATGCTGTCCACGACGCTCATCGACGCGAGCCGGGCCTTGTCGCTCGCCTCGTCGAAGTCCTTGTGCAGATCGTGGGCCGCCTTGCCCACGGCGATGAGGTCCTTGTTGTCGACCTTGAGGTCGCCGTACGTGCTGGGCCCGCCGCCGCCCGGTTCCACCGGGATGCTGTTGAGCTGCATCTTTGTGGGCTGCCGGTCCGCCGCCTCGGCCTTGAGCTGCTCCCACTCGTCCCACGCCATGTGCGATTCCCCCACGTGCTTGATTGCTTTCGCGACCGATGGACCCCTTCGCATCCGTCACGGTAGCGCTCGAACATCAAGATCACACCGGTCGCCGGTGATCTCCCTGGAGCGACTCGTGGATCGCATCGCGGTCGGATTCTTCGTGGGGACGGGACACCCCCTGGCCATCGATGGGAGCTGAGTTTCTGTGTCTGGTGCGCGACTCGGCGACCCGTTCGAGGACACGCCGCGCTTCGGGTCGACGCGATCGGCGTGTGCCGGAAGTCGGGCCGCCGCCGGGGCCAGGACCGGGACCGGGACCGGGCCTCAGGGATGGGGTTCAGCAGCGTCCTGACGTGACCTTCGTCTTCAGGTCGTACGCCGGTACGTGCGTCGGCGACTGGTCGCCCGCTCCTGGGACGATGAGACCGCCCTCGTCCGATGGCGACTCGGAGATCCGGAGGCAGAAGCCGTCGCCCGCGCCGGTCGCCGTCACGGCGTAGGAGTCCTTGTCGACCGACGTGACATCGAGGGCTGTCAGGGGGCCCGAGCCCTCGCCGGCCTTCATGACCTCGCTCTCGACGAGTGACCCGTAGTCGTCCTGCGGGTCACTGATGTGCGGCTCCCTCTCCAGCGCGGAGGCTGCCTGGTCCACCGTCCGACGGAGCTCGTCGGCGCTCCACGATGTCTCGTCCGCGAGCCTGAGGCCCTTGACTCCCTGGTAGGCCAGGGTGACGGCCAGGATCAGGAACAGCACCCGGCGCCAGCCCGAGGCCGAGGCGGTCGGCTCGGGGCGTCCGCTGCTTGCGGAGCGGCGGCCCGGCCAGTGCCGCTGGAGCCAGCTCTGGTTCACGAGGCCGAGCACCGCGAACAGCGCGGCGGCTATGAGAAGGCCGACGGCCATGACGGTCATGTGATGCCCCCGTGGTCTGAGTGGTCTGCGATGCCTCTTGTGTATAGCAGGGCACTCAGGGCGGCGGTGGTTTCCGTCAGGGGAACGGTGGTTGATCGCCATGGGGGGGGTGGTGGAGAGGGAGTGCCTGCGCGTGCAGGGTCGGTCAGCAGCCGTGATGTGTACGCGGCGGACGAACCCGGCAGCGGCTCGGCGCGAGAATGCATCCGTGACCGAGCCCCTCGACTCCGCCGTAGTCCTCATCACCGGCGTCATGGCGTCCGGCAAGTCCACCGTCGCCCAGGCCCTCGCCGAGCGGCTGCCACGCGCCGCGCACGTGCGGGGGGACGTGTTCCGGCGGATGGTGGTGTCCGGGCGCGTGGAGTACGAGCCCGGGGCCGGGGCGGAGGCACAGGCTCAACTCCGGCTCCGGTACCGGCAGTCGACGGCCGTCGCCGAGGGGTACGCGCGGGCCGGGTTCACCGCCGTCGTGCAGGACGTCGTGCTCGGCGAGGAACTGCGGACGTACGTCGACGGGATCGGCGTACGGCCCTTGTACGTGGTCGTCCTCGCGCCGCGCGCCGACGTCGTGGAGACGCGGGAGGCCGGGCGGGGCAAGACCGGGTACGGGGAGTGGGGGGTGAGCGGGCTCGACCGGGTGCTCCGGGACGAGACGCCGCGGATCGGGTTGTGGCTCGACACGTCCGCGCTGACGGTCGAGGAGAGCGTCGACGCCGTGCTGGCGGGGCTGATGCGGGCCCGGGTCGGCTGAGGCGCACGTACCGGCGCATGTACCGGTTCTCGTACCGGCGCATGTACCGGCTCTCGTACAGGCGCACGTATCGGTTCTCGTACCGGCTCTTGATCTCCCGTCGTGCGCGGGGCGTGGGGGCACGCCAAAAGGGCGCCCCACCACGGTGGGGCGCCCTTTCCTGGGCGTGCAGCTCAGCGCCGTTGAGCTGCCGGAGGCCGTGACCGGAATCGAACCGGTGTGCTTCGCTTTGCAGGCGAATCCCTAAACCACTCGGGCACACGGCCAAGTGGTCCGCGCGGTGGCCGACCCCTTGATGACTCGACCGTAGGGCGCATCCCACCCACCCTCAAGGCTCTCGCCGCCCCCGCAACGCGACTGCCACACGGCGTTCATGAACGGCCTGGTGGAGATGGCGGCCGGCGGTGGGCGGGCGGAGACGTAGGACCAAGGGACCAGCGGTAATCCCATCTCCCGACAGGGGTCAGGCGGCCGTACGCCCCTTACTCTGATCCGCATGGCCGCCCTCGACGACGATCTCGCAGACGACATGAACATGGCCCCCGTCCCCGCGGCCCACATCGACGTGGGCCACATGGACGGGGGCCACACGGGCACGGGCACGGGCGCCGACGTCGGCGGCGGCGTCGTCGTCGGTGAAGGTGTGCTCGGGCGTACCTATCGCGCCCTGAGCATCGGCATCGTCACCGTCGTCCTGCTCATCGCCTTCGAGGCGACCGCCGTCGGGACCGCGATGCCGGTCGCCGCGCGGGAGCTGGACGGGGTGTCGCTGTACGCCTTCGCGTTCTCCGGGTACTTCACGACGTCGTTGTTCGGCATGGTGCTCGCCGGGCAGTGGGCCGACCGGCGGGGGCCGCTGGGGCCCGTCACCGCCGGGATCGGCGCGTTCGCCGCGGGGCTGCTGCTCGCCGGGACCGCGGGGAGCATGTGGATGTTCGTCGCCGGGCGGGCCGTGCAGGGGCTCGGCGGCGGGCTCGTCATCGTGGCGCTGTACGTGATCGTCAGCCGCGCCTACCCCGCACCGCTGCGGCCCGCGATCATGGCGGCGTTCGCGGCGAGCTGGGTCGTGCCGTCCATCGTGGGGCCGCTCGCGGCGGGCGCCGTGACCGAGCACCTGGGGTGGCGCTGGGTGTTCCTGGGGATCCCCTGCTCGTCCTGCTGCCGCTCGGGCTCGCGCTCCCGCAGGTCAGGCGGCGGGCCGGCGGGGCCCCGAGCACGCGCCGACCGGGGGCGTCGACCGGCGGCGGATCCGGCTCGCGTTCGGGATCTCGCTGGGGGCCGGGCTCCTCCAGTACGCCGCCCAGGACCTGCGGCCGCTCGCGCTCCTGCCCGGTGTCGTCGGCGCCGCCCTGCTCGTGCCGTCCGTGCTCGGGCTGCTGCCGCCCGGCACGTACCGGGCCGTACGCGGGCTGCCGTCGGTGGTGCTGCTGCGCGGGATCGCGGCGGGGTCGTTCATCGCGGCGGAGTCGTTCGTGCCGCTGATGCTGGTCACCCAGCGCGGGCTGTCGCCGACGCTCGCCGGGTTCTCGCTGGCCGGTGGCGGCGCCACCTGGGCGATCGGGTCGTGGCTCCAGTCCCGGCCGAGGTTCGAGCCGTACCGGGAGCGGCTCGTCGCCGGCGGCATGGTGCTGGTCGCCGCCGCCATCGTCGCCGCGCCGAGCGTGCTGATCGAGGCCGTGCCGGTGTGGACCGTGGCCGTCGCGTGGGGCTTCGGCTGCCTGGGGATGGGGCTCGTGATCTCCTCCACGAGCGTGCTGCTGCTCCAGCTGTCCGCGCCCGAGGAAGCGGGCACGAACTCCGCCGCCCTCCAGATATCCGACGGCCTCTCGAACGTCGTGCTGCTCGCCGCCGGGGGAGCCGCCTTCGCGGCGCTCGGCGGGGAGCGGTCGGGCACGGCGTCGCTGACGGCGCCGGCGGCTCGCACCCCGCCGCGTTCGTCGCCGTCTTCCTGCCCATGGCGGCCGTCGCCCTGGCCGGGGCGTGGGTGGCCACGCGGCTGCGGGCGGCCCGGCAGTCACCTGGTGACGACTGCCCGTGAACGTACGCCAGTTGATCTGTGACACACGTCCCAACCAGCCGCTGTGCGGCCTCGTCGGGCGCGCTCGTCAACACGCTCACCGGTAGGGTGGCCCGGTTGTCATACGTAGCCGTGATGTCGTACGTAGCGTGCCGTCCAGTCCTGAGTAAACGGAGACCGTGACTACTACAGCCGCCACCAGCTCCTCGTCGTCCCACCACCTCTCACCCGCCTTCCCCGGCCGCGCCCCCTGGGGCACCGCCAACAAGCTGCGTGCCTGGCAGCAGGGGGCGATGGAGCGGTACATCCAGGAGCAGCCGCGCGACTTCCTCGCGGTCGCGACGCCGGGCGCGGGCAAGACGACCTTCGCGCTCACCCTCGCCTCCTGGCTGCTGCACCACCACGTCGTGCAGCAGGTGACCGTGGTCGCGCCGACCGAGCACCTGAAGAAGCAGTGGGCCGAGGCGGCCGCGCGGATAGGGATCAAGCTGGACCCGGAGTACAGCGCGGGCCCGCTCAGCAAGGAGTACCAGGGCGTCGCGGTGACGTACGCGGGCGTCGGCGTACGCCCGATGCTGCACCGCAACCGGAGCGAACAGCGCAAGACCCTCGTCATCCTCGACGAGATCCACCACGCCGGCGACTCGAAGTCGTGGGGCGAGGCGTGCCTGGAGGCGTTCGAGCCCGCCACGCGGCGTCTCGCGCTCACCGGTACGCCGTTCCGCTCCGACACCAACCCGATCCCCTTCGTCCAGTACGAGGAGGGCAAGGACGGCATCCGGCGCTCCTCGGCCGACTACACGTACGGCTACGGCAGCGCGCTCGGGGACGGCGTCGTGCGGCCTGTCATCTTCCTCTCCTACAGCGGCAACATGCGCTGGCGGACCAAGGCCGGGGACGAGATCGCCGCCCGGCTCGGCGAGCCGATGACCAAGGACGCCGTCAGCCAGGCCTGGCGCACCGCGCTCGACCCGCGCGGCGAGTGGATGCCGAGCGTGCTGCGCGCCGCCGACGCCCGCCTCACCGAGGTCAGGAAGGGCATCCCGGACGCCGGCGCCCTCGTGATCGCCTCCGACCAGGACTCCGCGCGCGCGTACGCGAAGCTGATCCGGGAGATCACCGGCTCCAAGGCGACCCTCGTGCTCTCCGACGACACCGGCGCCTCGAAGCGGATCGACGACTTCGCGGCGAGCGAGGACCGCTGGATGGTCGCCGTGCGCATGGTGTCGGAAGGCGTCGACGTGCCGCGCCTCGCCGTGGGCGTGTACGCCACCACCATCTCGACACCGCTGTTCTTCGCGCAGGCCGTGGGCCGTTTCGTGCGGTCCCGCAGGCGCGGCGAGACCGCCTCCGTCTTCCTGCCCACCGTCCCCGACCTGCTCGGCTTCGCCAACGAGATGGAGGTCGAGCGCGACCACGTGCTCGACAAGCCGAAGAAGGAGGGGGAGGAGGACCCCTACGCCGAGTCCGAGAAGGAGATGGACGAGGCGAACAAGGAGCAGGACGAGGACACCGGCGAGCAGGAACAGTTCGCCTTCGAGGCCCTGGAGTCCGAGGCCGTCTTCGACCGCGTCCTGTACGACGGCGCCGAGTTCGGTATGCAGGCCCACCCCGGGAGCGAGGAGGAGCAGGACTACCTCGGCATCCCCGGGCTCCTCGAACCCGACCAGGTGCAGCTGCTCCTCCAGAAGCGGCAGGCCCGGCAGATCGCGCACAGCAAGAAGCGGCCCGACAGCGAGGCCGATCTGCTCGAACTGCCCGCCGAGCGGCGGCCGGTGGTCTCCCACAAGGAGATGATGGAGCTGCGCAAGCAGCTCAACACGATCGTCGGCGCGTACGTGCATCAGAGCGGCAAACCGCACGGTGTGATCCACACCGAACTGCGCCGGGTGTGCGGCGGCCCGCCGAGCGCCGAGGCCACCGCCGGGCAGCTGCGTCAGCGCATCGCCAAGGTCCAGGAGTGGGCGACCCGGATGAAGTGAGGCCCGCGCTTCGGGCCGAGTCCTGGTCCAAGTGCGGGCAATCACCCATAACTCCGGCCGCGGGATGACCGGATTCTGGACGGAGTCTTCCGCTCAGCGGGACGACCTCGCTACATTCCCGGCAACGCACACGCCCCGTGGCAGCGCCGCCGCGGAGCGCAGCCGGTACGTACGAAGACAGTCGTATGCAGCCGTAGCCAGCCGTAGCGGCCGTATGCAGCCCAGCGCCTGATCACCGACCGGCGGCTCTGACGCGCGTCGCCCAAGGGACAGGCGGCGACAACCGCCGCGTAGGAGACCGCCGACCCTCACCACTAAGGAGTGGGCGTCGTGACCGCGGAGACCTCCCAGACGCTCGACCGGGGACTGCGCGTCCTCAAACTGCTCGCCGACACGGACCACGGCCTGACCGTGACCGAGCTGTCCAACAAGCTCGGTGTCAACCGCACCGTCGTCTACCGCCTGCTCGCCACGCTGGAGCAGCACGCCCTCGTCCGCCGTGACCTGGGCGGCCGCGCCCGGGTCGGGCTCGGGGTGCTGCGCCTGGGCCGGCAGGTCCACCCGCTGGTGCGCGAGGCCGCGCTGCCCGCGCTGCGCTCGCTCGCCGAGGACATCGGGGCGACCGCCCACCTGACGCTGGTCGACGGCAGTGAGGCGCTGGCCGTGGCCGTCGTCGAACCGACCTGGACCGACTACCACGTGGCCTACCGGACCGGGTTCCGCCACCCGCTCGACAAGGGGGCCGCGGGCCGCGCGATCCTCGCGTCGCGACAGGGGGCGCTCGCCGATCCGGGCTACACCCTGACCCACGGAGAGCTGGAGGCCGGGGCGTCGGGCGCCGCGGCGCCGCTGCTCGGGGTGACCGGGCTCGAAGGGAGCGTGGGCGTCGTGATGCTGGCGGACGCGGTGCCCGAGCGGGTCGGACCCCGGGTCCTGGACGCGGCGCGCGAGGTCGCCGACGCGCTGCGCTGACGCACGGCGCTCAGGCGCGGGATCGACGCGACGCAGGGGCGTGCACCCGCACGCACCCGCGCACCCGCACGTGCCCGCACCCGCACCCGTCAAGATCGACGGGGCAGACGATAAGTTGGCTCCGTGCTCAATCGCCTCAGCCGTCCCGGTGCCCTCGCCCTCTGCGCGCTCCCGGTGCTCGCGCTGCTCGCCGTCGCCGGGTTCGCCCCGCTGCCGTTCTCGCTCGCGCAGCCGGGGCCGACGACGAACGTGCTGGGGGAGTCGGACGGCAAGCCCGTCATCGAGATCACCGGCGCCCCGACCCGGGACACCACGGGCAAGCTGCGCGCGGTGACGATCGTGGCGACCGGGCCCGATGCGAGCGTGCACCTCGGTGACGTACTGGACGGCTGGTTCGCCGAGGACCGTGCGGTCATGCCGCGCGACTCCGTGTACCCGGCGGGCGACTCGACCAAGGAGGTCGAGGAGCACAACAAGCGGGAGATGAAGGGGTCGCAGGACGCCGCCACCCAGGCCGCCCTCGCCTACCTCGGCGACCAGGGCAAGGACATCGAGGTCAGCCTCCAGCTCGGCGACGTCGGCGGGCCCAGCGCCGGGCTGCTGTTCTCCCTCGGCATCGTCGACATGCTCGACGGTGACGGCCGCGGCGGCGACCTCACCGGCGGCAGGTCGATCGCGGGCACCGGCACCATCGACGCCGCCGGCAAGGTCGGCGCCGTCGGCGGTGTCTCGCTCAAGGTGCAGGCCGCCGACCGCGACGGCGCCACCGTCTTCCTCGTACCGAAGGCGGAGTGCGCGGACGCCAAGGCCTCCGCGCCGAAGTCGATGCGGCTCGTCCCGGTGACCACCCTCAAGCGGACGATCACCGACCTGACGAACCTGGCGAAGGCCCCGACCTGCTGAGCCCCGGCCACCGGCTCACTCCTTGACGAAGCCCTCCTGCACGAGCCAGTCCTTCGCCACGTCGTGCGGGTCCTGCCCGTCGACGTCGACCTTGGCGTTGAGGGTCTGCGCGACCGTGTTGTCGAGCTTCTTGGTGATCGGCTCGATGACCTCGGCCATCTTCGGGTACTTCGCGAGCGCCTTGCTGTTCAGCTCGGGCGCCGCGTTGTAGTTCGGGAAGAAGTGCTTGTCGTCCTCCATCACGTGGAGGTTCATCGACTTGATGCGGCCGTCGGTCGTGTAGACCTCGCCGAACGTGCAACTGCCCTTCGCCGCCTGCGTGTAGATGATGCCGCTGTCCATCTGCGTGACGTTGCCGTTCGGGATGCTCATCCCGTACGCCTTCTCCATGCCGTGCAGCCCGTCCGCGCGGTTGGCGAACTCGCTCTCCACGCACAGCGTGACCGCGCCCGGGTCCGACTTCGACAGGGCGGCGACGTCGGAGAGCGTCTTCGTCCCGTACTTCTTGAAGGCGGCGTCGTTCATCGCGAGCGCGTACGTGTTGTTGAGCTCGGCGGGCGGCAGCCACGTCACACCGTTCTTGAGGTCGGCGTCGTGCACCGCCTGCCACTGCTTCTGCGGGTCGGTGATCGGATCCGAGTTGCCCAGGTACGTGATCCAGGCCGTGCCCGTGTACTCGTACATGGCGTCCGCGTCACCGGACTTGATGGCCTCGCGGGCACCCACGGAGCCCTGGATGCCGGTCCGGTCGAGGACGTCCGCTCCGGCCGCCTTGAACGCGATGCCCATCATCGCGCCGAGGATCAGCTGCTCGGTGAACTCCTTCGACGTGACCGTGAGGTTCGCTCCCTTGAGCGGCTCGCCCTGCCCGATGGAGCCGGGCTTCACGTCGTCGACGAGCGGGCTGCCGCTGGTGAGACCGCAGCCGGCCAGCAGCGCCAGACCGCTGAGCGCGGCCGCCGCCCCGCGCACCCGGTAGCTCCTGCGCTTGGTGGACGTCATGCGCCTGCCTCCAACCCGCGCGGCCGCAAAAGGAGTTCGGCCAGCGACGCCAGCCAGTCCACGAGCAGCGCCAGCGCGATCGTCAGGATCGAGCCGAGCATCAGGACCGGCATGCGCTGGTTGGTGATCCCGGTGGTGATGAGGACGCCGAGCCCGCCGCCGCCGCCGAACGTGGCGAGGGTGGCCGTGCCGACGTTGAGGACGAGGGCCGTGCGCACACCGGCGAGGATCAGCGGGACCGCCAGCGGCAGTTCGACCTTGCGCAGCACGCCCATCGGCGACATGCCGATGCCGCGCGCCGCCTCCAGGAGCGTCGGGTCGTTCGCCTTCAGGCCCGCGATGGTGTTGGAGAGCACCGGCAGGATCGCGTAGATGATGATGCCGATCAGCGCCGACTTCTCGCCGATGCCCAGCCAGATGACGAGCAGCGCGAGGAGGCCGATGGCCGGGGTGGCCTGCCCCATGTTGGCGAGCGCCATCGCGTAGGGCGTCGCCTTGTGGAACATCTTGCGGGTCAGCAGGATGCCCAGCGGGATCGCGATGATCAGCACGAAGAACGTCGAGATCACCGTCAGGCTGATGTGCTGGCGCAGCGCCTTGCCGACCTGGCCGTCCGAGATGGCGTTCTCGGAGATCGAGTCGAGGTCCGCGTTGCGGAACCACAGCCAGGTGATCAGCAGCACGATCGCCAGGAGCGCCGGCAGGAACGTCAGCTTCTGCCACGTGATGCGGCGAGGCCCCCTGTCCGGGCCCGAGGACGGCGGCGCCTCCTGCTCGCCCTCGCCCTCGTCGCGGAACGCGAGGCCCTTGACCTCGTGCTCGCCCTCGGGGCGCTCGCCGCCCTGCTTCAGGGGACTGCTCACGCCTTCGCCTCCCCGTCGCCCGTATCGGCGCCCTCCTGCTCCAACTGCGTCTGGTGGGCGCGCTGTTCCTCCAGCTCGTGCTGGTGGTTGATGGCTTCCATCCGGTCGGCTTCCAGCAGCTCGTGCACGGAGTTCATGAGCGTCTCCATGTCGACGACGCCCTCGTACTCGCCGCGCCGCCCGGTGACCGCGACCCGGCCCGCGTTGTCGGTGAGCACCGCTTCGAGGGCGTCGCGCAGGGTCGCGTCCCAGGTGACGGTGTCGTGGACCAGGGTGCCCGCGCGGGCCAGCGACCCCTTGGCGCGCATGAGGTCGCCGCGGCGCAGCCACTTGTAGGGGCGGCCGCGCTTGTCGAGGAGCAGCAGCTCGTTCGTACCGGCCGCGCGCAGCTTGTTGAAGATGTCCTGGAGCGGGTCGTCCACGCCCACCGTCGGATAGTCGGTGACCTCGACGTCCCGTACGCGGGTGAGGTTGAGGCGTTTGAGCGCCGCGCCCGCGCCGACGAAACCGGAGACGAAGTCGTCGGCCGGGTTGGTGAGGATCGCTTCCGGGGTGTCGAACTGCGCGATGTGCGACTTCTCCCGCAGGACGGCGATCCGGTCGCCGAGCTTGATCGCCTCGTCGAAGTCGTGCGTGACGAAGACGATCGTCTTGTGCAGCTCGTGCTGGAGCCGGATCAGCTCGTCCTGGAGGTGGTCGCGGGTGATCGGGTCGACGGCGCCGAACGGCTCGTCCATCAGGAGCACCGGCGGGTCGGCGGCCAGCGCCCGTGCCACGCCGACGCGTTGCTGCTGGCCGCCGGAGAGCTGGCGCGGGTAGCGGCCGTGGAACTCGCCCGGGTCGAGACCGACCAGGTCGAGCATCTCCTCGACCCGAGACTTGATCTTCGACTTCGACCAGCCGATCATCTTCGGCACGAGCGCGATGTTCTGGGCGACGGTCATGTGCGGGAAGAGACCGGAGGACTGGATCGCGTAGCCGACCTTGCGGCGCAGCTTCACCGGGTCCATGTCGGTGACGTCCTCGCCGCCGATCCGGATGCGGCCGCCCGTCGGCTCGATCAGCCGGTTGATCATCTTCAGGGTCGTCGACTTCCCGCAGCCCGACGGGCCCACGAAAATGATCAACTCGCCCGCTTTGATCTCCATGTTGACGCTGTCCACGGCCGGTTCGGACGAGCCCGGGTAGCGCTTGGTGAGGTTCTCCAGCTCGATGCTGGCCCCGGACGCCTGCGTCTGCGCCGGTGCCTGCGCGGTCTCGGTGGTGGTCTCAGACACGGATCCCCCTCGGGATGGTCAAGCGGCCGATGAGGACGTACGCGGCGTCGAAGAGCAGCGCGAGGATGATGATGCCGAGGGTTCCCGCGAGCACCTGGTTGAGCGCGTTGGCGCTGCCCAGCGAGGCGATGCCGCGGAAGATCTCGTTGCCGAGGCCGGGGCCCGAGGCGTACGCGGCGATCGCAGCGATGCCGAACAGCATCTGCGTGGCCACCCGGATCCCGGTGAGGATCGGCGGCCAGGCCAGCGGCAGCTCGACCTTGAACAAGCGGGCCGCGCGGGACATCCCGATGCCCTTGGAGGCGTCGATCAGCGCCGGGTCGACACCGCGCAGCCCGACGATCGTGTTGCGGACGACCGGCAGCAGTCCGTACAGGGTCAGGGCGATGACGGTGGGCGGGACGCCGAGCCCCACGATCGGGATCAGCACACCGATCATGGCGAGGGACGGGATGGTCAGAATGCTCGTGGTGATGTTCGTGGCCACGTTCCGCGCCCACTCGGTGCGGTAGGTGACGACCCCGATGACCATGCCGATGGCCGTGGCCAGCACGGTGCATTGGAAGACCACGCTGGCGTGCTGAAAGGCGTCGGCGAGCAGCTGCTGGTGCCGGGCCACCAAGTAGTCCCAGAAGTTCATCGCGCCTCACCGCCCGGGCGATGCTCGAAGGGCCGTCAGGAATCTCCTGACGCCTGCTCCACCAGCGGAATGATCCGCAGCGGAACGGGATTTTCCATGACGATCGCCGTGGAAGCCCGGACGATGCCATCAAAACCGACAACCCGGTCGATCACACGTTGAAGATCCGCGTTCGAGCGGGCCACGAGCCGGCACAGCATGTCCCCGCTGCCGGTCGTCGTGTGCAGTTCGAGGACCTCGGGCACGGTCGCCAAATGCGCCCTGACGTCGGCACCTTGCCCCTGCCGGATCTGGAGCGTCGCGAACGCCGTGACCGGGTAGCCGAGCGCCGCCGGGTCCACCTGCGGGCCGAATCCGCGGATGACTCCGTTCGAGGTAAGCCGGTCCAGGCGGGCCTGCACCGTGCCGCGCGCGACGCCGAGGCGGCGCGACATCTCCAGGACCCCGATCCGCGGCTCGCGCGCGAGCAGCACGATGAGCCGCCCGTCGAGTTCATCGATCGACATGCCCGCCTCCAAGGTGGTCATCCTGTACACACAGCCCGAGAAATCGGACCCCTCACTGGTCAGATTGTCCAGCGAATACGCAAACTATTGCGCACCTTGTGGAACGGCGGGAGCCTCCACACATGACGCAGACCACGCACTCGTCCATGCAGCAGACCCCCGACACCGCCCGGCAGGCCGACCCCTTCCCGGTCAAGGGGATGGACGCGGTCGTCTTCGCCGTGGGCAACGCCAAGCAGGCCGCGCACTACTACTCGACGGCGTTCGGCATGAAGCTCGTCGCCTACTCCGGACCGGAGAACGGCAGCCGCGAGACCGCCTCGTACGTCCTCACCAACGGAGGCGCCCGCTTCGTCTTCACCTCCGTCATCAAGGCGTCCACCGACTGGGGCCACTTCCTGGCCGACCACGTCGCCGCCCACGGCGACGGCGTCGTGGACCTCGCCATCGAGGTGCCGGACGCGCGGGCCGCGTACGCGTACGCCGTCGAGCACGGCGCCCGCGGCCTCGTCGAGCCCTACGAGACGAAGGACGAGCACGGCACCGTCGTGCGCGCCGCCATCGCCACGTACGGCAAGACCCGCCACACCCTCGTCGAGCGCACCGGCTACGACGGCCCGTACCTGCCCGGCTTCGCCGCCGCCGACCCGATCGTCGAGCCGCCGGCCAAGCGCACCTTCCAGGCCATCGACCACTGCGTCGGCAACGTCGAGCTCGGCAAGATGAACGAGTGGGTCGCCTTCTACAACCAGGTCATGGGCTTCACGAACATGAAGGAGTTCGTGGGCGACGACATCGCGACCGAGTACAGCGCGCTGATGTCGAAGGTCGTCGCGGACGGCACCCTGAAGGTGAAGTTCCCGATCAACGAGCCCGCGATCGCCAAGAAGAAGTCGCAGATCGACGAGTACCTGGAGTTCTACGGCGGTGCCGGCGTCCAGCACATCGCGCTCGCCACGAACGACATCGTCTCGTCCGTACGGACCATGCGCGCGGCGGGAGTCCAGTTCCTCGACACCCCGGACTCGTACTACGACACCCTCGGCGAGTGGGCCGGCGAGACCCGCGTGCCCGTCGAGACGCTGCGTGAGCTGAAGATCCTCGTCGACCGCGACGAGGACGGCTACCTCTTGCAGATCTTCACCAAGCCGGTCCAGGACAAGCCGACCGTCTTCTTCGAGATGATCGAGCGGCACGGCTCGATGGGCTTCGGCAAGGGCAACTTCAAGGCGCTCTTCGAGGCGATCGAGCGGGAGCAGGAGAAGCGCGGCAACCTCTGACCCCGGGTCCCGTGACACGGGTCCGCGGGCGGCCGGCACGAGCGGCCGCCCGCGGACCCGGTTGCGTCAGCGGCGCTTCGGCGCCGCCACCTGCTTGCGCGCCGGTGCGAACACCTTCGGCTTCGGCGGCCACATCTGCTCGGGCCCGCCCTCCGGCGGCTCGCCGAGCGCCTCCATCGCCTCCCGGGCCCGCGGCGCGAGCAGCGGCGAGAACGCCGGGTTGATGCGCAGCGCCTCCCCGATGTGCCGCCGCGCGGGCCCGTACAGGCCCAACTCCCGCTCCACGGCGCCCCGGTGATACATGAACAGGGCCGAGCGGACCGTCCCGCCCTTCTGCCGGTCCGTGGCCCGCCGCAGCAGACCGATCGCCTCGTCGTCGTCCCCGGCCCGGTGCAGCGCCCAGCCGAGCGCGTCCGCCGCCGCCACGCTCGGCGCCCGCTTCCACTCCGCCCGCAGCCGCTCCACCGCCGCGTCCGCGTCGCCGTGGTCCGCCTCGAAGCGGCCCAGCACGAGCGCGTCGTCCACCCCGTGCGCGCCCTGGAGCGCGGCCCGCGCGCGCAGCACGCCGTACTGGGCGCGCGCCGCCCCGCCGAGATCGAGGGACTCGTACAACTCGCCCAATTCCAGGGCGTACTCGGGCGCGGGCCGCTCGGCCAGCGCCCGCTGATAGGCCTGGAGCGCCTGTGACGTGCGGCCCAGCGAGGCGAGTGCCCGGCCCCGGCCCGCGAGCGCCGCGTGGCAGTCCGGGTCGGCGGCCAGCGCCGCGTCGAAGTGGCGCAGCGCGTCCGCCGCCTCGCCCCGCTCCCACGCCAGGTCACCGGCGCGCAGCAGCAGCGCGGCCCGCTCGGCGGGCGTCGAGGCGCGGGCCGCCGCGTCGGACAGGACCGCCGCCGCGTCCTCGCGCCAGCCCCGGTCCCGGTAGACGGCCGCCGTGCGCAGCGTCAGCGCCGTGCCGGACGTCAGCCCGGACATCTTCTCCAGGGCGCGGCCCGCCGCCTTGTAGTCACCGAGCCCCTGATAGGCGTCGACCAGACCGGAGTACGCCGACCAGCGGCCCGGGGCGAGCTTCACCGCGGCCTCGCCCCACTTCCTGGCGCCGCGCCAGTCGCCCCGCGCGGCCGCGAGCGCGGCGAGCCCGTCGAGCGCCTCCACGTTCCCCTCGGGCCGCGCGGCGAGCGAACTGCGCAGCGCCCGCTCGGCCTTGGGGTAGTACGCCGAGTCGGCGGTCCGCGCCCCGCGCTCCACGTAGGCGGCCCCGAGCGCCGCCCACGACCGGTCGTCGCGCGGGTTCGCCCGCACCTGCGCCTGCCGCTCCGCGATCAGCGCGCCCAGATCGGGCAGCGAGGCCGGGGCCCCGGCCGCCGCCGCGATCACCGCCCGCCCCGCGGGTCCCGGCAGCGCGGGGAGCGGGCTGCTCGTCCGGCAGCAGGACGAGCACACCCCCGAGCACCACGCCCCCGGCGACGGACGCGACCAGGGCGCGCTTGACCAGGGGGGAGAGGCGGCGGGCGCCGGCTTCCTGGGGCGCCTCGTCCACCGCGGGCGCCGCGTCTCGAACCGAGTTGTCCATGGCGCACACTGTGCGTCAATACGAAGAGCACACCCGCTCGCCATTCCGGCGCGGGAAGGAGCCCACGGACGGGTTCACACCGATGGCCCCGGGTGCGACGCTGTGATCATGAGCCGCACCCTCATCGAACAGCTCACGTCGGACCTCGCCCAGGGCCTGCCGGCCGAGGCGATCCTCACCGACCCCGACGTCACCGCGTCCTACTCCCACGACATGGCGAGCTTCTGCGACGCGGGCGCCCCCGCCGTCGTCGTCCTGCCGCGCACCGTCGAAGAGGTCCAGCACGTGATGCGCACGGCCACCGCGCTGCGCGTCCCCGTCGTCCCGCAGGGCGCCCGCACGGGCCTGTCGGGCGGCGCCAACGCGTCCGACGGCTGCATCGTGGTGTCCCTCACGAAGATGGACCGCATCCTGGAGATCAGCCCCGTCGACCGGATCGCGGTCGTCGAGCCGGGCGTCATCAACGCCACGCTGTCCCGCGCGGTGAACGAGCACGGCCTGTACTACCCGCCGGACCCCTCCAGTTGGGAGATGTGCACCATCGGGGGGAACATCGGCACGGCCTCCGGCGGCCTGTGCTGCGTCAAGTACGGGGTGACGGCGGAGTACGTGCTCGGGCTCGACGTCGTCCTCGCCGACGGCCGCCTGCTGTCCACCGGGCGGCGGACCGCGAAGGGCGTCGCGGGCTACGACCTCACCCGGCTCTTCGTCGGCTCCGAGGGCAGCCTCGGCATCGTGGTCAGAGCGACCCTCGCCCTCAAGCCGAAGCCGCCCGAGCAGCTCGTCCTGGCCGCCGAGTTCGCGTCCGCCGCGGCCGCCTGCGACGCCGTGTGCCGGATCATGGAGCGCGGCCACGTCCCCTCACTCCTCGAACTGATGGACCGCACCACGGTGAAGGCCGTCAACGACCTGGCCCACATGGGCCTGCCCGAGACGACCGAGGCGCTGCTCCTCGCGGCCTTCGACACCCTCGACCCGGCATCCGACCTCGCCGCCGTCGGTGCCCTGTGCGAGGCCGCGGGCGCCACCCAGGTCGTGCCCGCCGAGGACGCCGCCGAGTCCGAACTGCTGCTCCAGGCGCGGCGGTTGTCCCTCACCGCCCTCGAAGCGGTCAAGGGCACGACGATGATCGACGACGTGTGCGTGCCGCGCTCCCGGCTCGGCGAACTCCTCGAAGGCGTCGAGCGGATCGCCGAGAAGTACGCCCTGACCATCGGCGTCTGCGCCCACGCGGGCGACGGCAACACCCACCCCACCGTCTGCTTCGACGCGCAGGACGCCGACGAGGGCCGGCGCGCCCGCGAGTCCTTCGACGAGATCATGGCGCTCGGTCTCGAACTCGGCGGCACGATCACCGGCGAGCACGGCGTGGGCGTCCTGAAGAAGGAGTGGCTGGCCCGCGAGCTCGGCCCGGTCGGCGTCGAGATGCAGCAGGCGGTGAAGGCGGCCTTCGACCCGCTCGGCCTGCTCAACCCCGGCAAGCTCTTCTGATCGCTCAGGGTGCCCCTCCGCTCACGTATAGGTGACATAAAGGACGAACGCCTCATGTGCCGGGGGGTCCCGCGGCGGCATCCTGAGTCCATGAGCCACAGCAAGAGCAAGTCCCTGCGCAACCGGAAGATCGGCGCCGCCGTCCTGGCCGGCGCCCTCGCCGTCGCCTCGCTCGGTCTGGCGGTCGGCACCGCCGCCGCCTCCACGGGACCGGTCACGGCCCCGACCGAGACCCACGCCTCCGCCTCGCAGCACCCCGCCTGACGGCCCCACGCGCGCTCACCGCTCGTCCGACGGCGACTCGTCCGACGGCCACGGGTCGCGCAGGTACAGGTCGTCGGCCGGGGTGACGGCGAGCAGCTCGGCGAGGCCGTCGTCGATGCCGAGCCGCTCGACCTCAGAGCCCGGGGGGACCACCCGCAGCGTCCGCTCCAGCCAGGCCGAGACCTGGGCCGCCGGTGCTTCGAGCAGCGCGTCGCCGTCCGGCGAACTCAGCGCCATCAGGACGACACTGCGCCCGTCCGCCTTCGTCGGCCACACCCGCACGTCGCCGTGCCCGCACGGCCGGAACACCCCCTCCACGAGCAGCTCGCGCGCGAACGTCCAGTCGACCGGGTGCTCCGAGCCGATGTGGAAGGCGATGTGGACGGCGTACGGGTCGTTGGTGCGGTAGGTCAGCCGGGCCGGGACCGGGATGCTCCGCTCGGGCGACAACACCAGATTCAGCTCGAGTTCGCGCTCCACCACGGTGTGCATGTCGTGCCTTCCCTCTCCATCTGTTCCGTCTCGACGAGGCCCGGGAGCGGGCCTTCGAAGGGAGAGACCACGATGTCCCCGCCGCATTACGCGAGTTCGGGAAAGTTTTTTCCGAGTCGCCGGGCGGGGGCTCTTGTTGCCCGGAAAGTGGTGCGTAACGCAGGACCGGCACGGGCGGGCACGGCCGTCTGATAGATGTGGAGGCCACAACAAGACCCCCGAGCAGATACGGGACGACGGACATGAGCGCCCCAACCCCGGCCCCCGGCGACGACAGGCCCCGCGAGGGCTATTACCCCGATCCGTCCATTCCCGGATATGTCCGGTACTGGAACGGAGCCGCCTGGGTCCCCGGCACCTCCCGCCCCGCCCCGTCCGACGGCGTACCCCTGCCGGCCCCGCCGGGCGTCACGCCCGCCCCGGCCGCGGCGCGGACCCCGGCACGCGCGGCCGAGCCCGAACCCGCGCCGGTCGAGGAGACGGGCCCCGTCTTCCTCGACGAGGAGCCCTCGGTCCGTACCGAGACGGGCGCCGACGACCCCACCTCGCCCGAGCCCGCGACCGCCTGGCAGGCCACGACCTCGCAGCAGTCCGGCTTCGGCGGCGAGCAGGACCGCCGCGTGTCCTGGGGCGCGGAGCCCGAGGAGCCGACGCCCGAGCCGGCCCCGCGCACCGACGGCACCGTCGCGATCCGCGCCGTGCGCCCCGGCGCCGACCGGGCACCGAAGACCGACGGCACGATGACGATCCGCGCGGTGCCGCCGCAGTCCTCCCAGCCGCAGTCACAGCAGGTCCAGTCGCAGCCCCAGCAGGCACAGGCCCAGCAGGCCAAGGCCCAGCCGCAACAGGCTCAGGCCCAGCCGCAACAGGCTCAGGCCCAGCCGCAGGTTCAGCCCCAGGCCCGGCCCCAGCCCCCGTCGCAGCAGCAGCCCGCTTCGGCGGATCCGCGCGTCGCCGCTGCGCCGCGGCCCGCGTACGGCTACCCGCCGCAGCAGCAGCAGGCCGCGGCGCCCGCTCCGGCTCCGGCGCCCGCTCCGGCTCCGGCGCCCGCTCCCGCCCCCGTACAGCCGCGGCCCGCGTACGGCTATCCGCCGCAGCAGCAGGCCGCGCTGCCGACCCCGGTGACCCAGGGTCCCGGTGGCGGTTCGGCGTCCTGGGCGCAGCAGGTGCACCAGCTGGCCGCTCCCGGGGCGGGCTCCGCCGCGGCTCCCGCTCCGGCGGCCGCCGAGCCCGAGGGGCCGGTCACCCCGTTCAAGCCGGTGGCCAGCGACCCGTTCCTCGCCGCCGCGCAGGCGCAGGCGTCCGCGCGCCCGGCCGGTCTCGGCAAGCGGTTCGTGGCGCGGCTCATCGACTCGATCGTCCTGGGCGCGGTCACCGCCGCGGCCGCCGTGCCGCTCGCCACGAAGGCGATCGACCACGTCGACGCGAAGATCGACGCGGCGAAGGCCTCGGGCCGCCAGGTCACGGTCTGGCTCCTCGACGGCACCACCGGGACGTACCTCGGCATCGTGCTCGCCGTCCTGCTCGTCGCCGGTGTCCTCTACGAGGCGCTGCCCACCGCCAAGTGGGGCCGCACGCTCGGCAAGAAGCTGATGGGGCTGCGCGTGCGCGAGATCGAGGGGAGCGACGCCCCGTCGTTCGGCGCGGCGCTCAAGCGCTGGCTCGTGTACAGCGTGCCCGGCGTGCTCGTCATCGGGATCTTCGGCGTGCTGTGGGGTCTCTTCGACCGGCCGTGGCGCCAGTGCCTGCACGACAAGGCGGCCCGGACGTTCGTGTCGGGATGAGCCAGGGGCGCGTGCGGGATGGGCGAGGCATGAGCCCGGGATGAGCACGGAACGACCCCGGGGCCGCGCGTCCGGCCCCGCGGTCATCCGGACGGCGGCCCCACAGGTGCAGGGTGGCGGCGGACGCGGTCCACTCGGGCCATGAGCACCGAACCGCCGCCCTCAGGGTCCGGCCAGCCGCCGGACGACGATCCGTTCCGCAAGCCGCCGCCGTCGACCCCGGGCAGCGGCTCCCCGTACGACTCCCCGCAGGGCCCGTACGACTCCCCGCAGAGCCCGTACGACACCCCCCAGAGCCCGTACGGCACCCCGCCGCCGAACAACCCGCCGCCCTACGGGGGCGATCCGTACGGCTCCGGCGGTTACGGCGGCGGTCAGGACCCGCTCGCCGGGATGCCGCCGCTCGCCGACAGCGGCCGGCGCGTCCTCGCGCGGATCATCGACATGGTCCTCGTCGCGATCGTCGTGGGGCTGCTGTCGTGGGCCTTCGGACTCGGGGAGTACGAGACCGACCCGGACAAGATCGAGTACGGAAGGCAGTTCGGCCAGTCCCTGCTCGCGGCCGTGCTCTACATCGGCTACGACGTCCTGATGACGACGAAGACCGGGCAGACCCTCGGCAAGAAGTGGCTGAAGCTGCGCGTCGCCAACCTGAGTGACGGGGCGACCCCCGGCGCGCAGACGAACCTGGTCCGCGCGGTCGTCCTGTGGATCCCCGCCGTGTTCTGCTGCGCCTGCGTGTGGACGGCGATCTCCGGCGGCTGGAGCTTCTTCGACAAGCCCTACAAGCAGGGCCTGCACGACAAGGCCGCGAAGACCGTGGTGGTCAGCAGCGCCTGACCGCGGGCGTCATGGCGACACCGGCCGCAGCCGCGGCGGCGTACGGACGGAGTCGGCGGGTCCCCGCCTCACGGGCCCGCCGCTTCGTGCACCGGCTCCCGGGCCGACTCGGACGCGGCCGGGGAGGCGAGCGTCGACGAGAGGCGCTGCGCGGGCACCCGCTCCTCGGCGGCGGCGGAGGCCGGGGCCGCGGGCGGCGGTGCCGGTTTGCGGGTCGGTACCGACATGGCCACGAAGAGTCCCAGGATGAGCGCCGACACGGCGATCACGGGAATGCCGGGGCCCGAACTCGTCTGTGACAGCAGGACCATGGCGATGGTGGAACAGACGACGGTGGCCGAACCGTAGGAGAGCTGTGCGACAGTCGGGCGAGGCATGGCGGTATCCGTCCTCGTGACATCAGGGGAGCAGGAGAGGATCGACGTCGTCGATCCGACTCTATTCGGACCTCTGCCCGAACGGAACGGCCAGTAAGCATGACCTAACCCACAGTGCCGGTGCATGGGGGGCGCACGGAGTCACCGCGTCCACCCAGTGGACGGTACGGCGCGCCCGTTGGAGGTTTGTCATCCGTGTCCGGATTCCGGATCGCCCGGTCTGCATAGTGCAACGTAAGCGTCACCGTCAAGGTCTGTTATTTCTCGCCTACCTCCGGTCAAATGGCGTCACTTGTGACACGTGGCTTTCACGCCACGGAGGAGGGGACCACCAAGTGACCACCAAGAGACGGGCGTTGAGATCCGCCGCCGTCCTCGTGACCCTGGCCGCCACCGCGGCCACGGGGTCCGTCGCGGCGACGACCGCCCAGGCCGACACTCCGGCCGCGACGAGCACGACCGCCGACGGCAAGACGTACGGCGGCAAGGGCCATGTGATGGACGGCCCGTTCAGCAAGCAGATGGAGCAGCAGCGCCAGACCGCGCTCCAGAACGTGTTGCAGGGCAAGTCCAAGGTCCAGGAGAAGAACGGCTCGAAGGTCGTCGAGCTCTCCAAGGGCAAGTACGTCGAGCTGGGCCGCGAGCGCACGGACAAGATCTTCACGATCCTGACCGAGTTCGGCGACAAGGTCGACAACACGACGCTGGTCGACCGCCAGGACGACGACACCGACGAGCTGAAGCCCAAGTACGGGGGCCAGCCCGGACCGCTGCACAACCAGATAGCCGAGCCGGACCGCGCCAAGGACAACAGCACGGCCTGGAAGAAGGACTACGACTCCCAGCACTACAAGGACCTGTACTTCGGTTCGGGCAAGGGCGTCGACTCCCTCAAGACCTACTACGAGAAGACCTCCTCGGGCCGCTACTCGGTCGACGGCGAGGTCTCCGACTGGGTCAAGGTCGAGTACAACGAGGCCCGTTACGGCTCCAACTACTGCGGCGCCGACAACTGCCCGAACGTCGAGGACCTGGTCCGCGACGGCATCAACGCGTGGGTCGCGCAGCAGAAGGCGGCCGGCAAGACGGACGCCGACATCAAGGCCGACCTCGCCACGTACGACCAGTGGGACCGCACGGACCACGACAACGACGGCAACTTCAACGAGCCCGACGGCTACATCGACCACTTCCAGATCGTCCACGCGGGCGAGGACGGCTCGGCCGGCGGCGGCGCGCAGGGCGGCGACTCCCTGTGGGCGCACCGCGGTTACGCCTACTCCCGCGACGACGGCGACACCGGCCCCTCGGGCTTCAAGGCGGGCGGCACCCCCGTCGGCGACACCGGCATCTGGGTCGGCGACTACACGATGCAGCCGGAGAACGGCGGCCTCGGCGTCTTCGCCCACGAGTACGCCCACGACCTGGGCCTGCCCGACCTGTACGACACCTCGTACGCGGGCGAGAACTCGGTCGGCTTCTGGTCGCTGATGTCGGCCGGTTCCTGGCTCGGCACCGGCAAGGAGTCGATCGGCGACATGCCGGGCGACATGACCGCCTGGGACAAGCTGCAACTCGGCTGGCTCTCCTACGACAAGGCGAAGGCGGCGACCAGGTCGACGCACAAGCTGGGTGTCGCGGAGTACAACACCAAGCTGAAGCAGGCCCTCGTCGTCGAGCTGCCGAAGAAGAACGTCACCACCGACATCGTGAAGCCCGTCGAGGGCTCCAAGCAGTGGTGGTCGGACTACGGCGACGACCTCTCCAACACCCTTGAGCGCACGGTCGACCTGACCGGCAAGGCGAAGGCCGCGCTGGAGCTCGACGGCTGGTGGAACATCGAGAAGGACTACGACTACCTGTACACGCAGGTGTCCACGGACGGCGGCGCGAGCTGGCACTCCATCGACGGCACGGCCGACGGCGCCACCATCACCCGTGACGGCGGCGACAAGCCCGCCCTGACCGGTGACTCGACCAAGTTCCAGCACCTCGTCTACCCGCTCGACGCGTACGCGGGCAAGAAGATCGGCATCCGCTTCCGCTACAAGACCGACGGCGGCGCGGGCGGCATGGGCTTCACCGCCGACAACCTCACGGTCAAGGCGGACGGCGCGGCCCTGTTCACGGACAACGCCGAGGGCGACGACAACGGCTGGACCGCGCGCGGCTTCTCCCGCGTCGGCGCCTCCATTTCCGGCGACTTCCCGCAGTTCTACATCGCCGAGAACCGCCAGTACGTCTCGTACGACAAGACCCTCAAGGTCGGCCCGTACAACTTCGGTTGGCGCGACGGCGGTGCCAAGAACAACTGGGTGGAGCACTACTCGTACCGTCCGGGCCTGATGGTCTGGCAGTGGGACACCTCGCAGCGCAACAACAACGTCGGCCAGCACCCGGGCAAGGGTCTGATCCTGCCGATCGACGCGCACGCGAAGCCGCTGTACTGGGCGGACGGCAAGACCAAGATCACGAACAAGATCACGCCGTACGACGCCGCCTTCGGCTGGTACCCCGTGCCCGGCATGACGCTGTACCGCCTGGGCGTCGAGAAGAAGATCCCGGCGCAGGCCGGCGTCCCGGTCTTCGACGACCACAAGGGCACGTACTGGTACGCGGAGAACCCGACCGGCAGTGTCAAGACAACTGACACCAACACCCGCATCTCGATCGTGAAGCAGCCGCTCGACGGCTCGTCGATCACGCTCAAGGTCGGCCCGTCGGTGAAGTAGCCGACAAAACCGCAGGTCAGAAACGTATCGGCCGCGACCCCCTGGCGGGTCGCGGCCGATCGTGTTTTAGTCCGTCCTGTGAGTTCCTTATTGACACGACGTCTCACGGGGGTGTGACAGGTATGTCCGCAGGAGGGTTCTGCAAGCTGCCCGGCGGCAGTGTCGTCGTCGCTCTGACCCTGCCCGCACCGGGCCCGGGGGAGGGCGCCGTACGGGTCCTGGTGCACGCGGTGAACCGGGCACGGGCCCTGACCCGGCTGCGCAATCTGGGCCTGCGGGCGGTCTACCTCCGCGGCAACTCCCATCCGCCGTCCCCGGACGAGATCACGGCGGTCCTGCACCACCCGGACGGCCTGATCTGGCGCGCGGCGCCCGACCTCACGGCGGGCGAGCTGTGGCACCCGATACGGGCGCTGATCAGCCCGGGGAAGGTCAGCCCCTCCGGCGCCTGAGCAGCGCGGCTCCCCGTGGCCTAGGCCACGACCGGCTTCCCGCTGAGCTCGACCCCTGCGTCCCGCAGCTCCTCCAGCGCCGCCTCGGTCGTCGCCGCGGCGACCCCGGCGGTGAGATCGAGCAGCACCTGCGTACGGAACCCCGCGCGGACCGCGTCCAGCGCCGTGGCCCGCACACAGTGGTCCGTGGCGATCCCGACGACGTCGACCTCGGAGATCTCCCGGGCCCGCAGCCAGTCCGCCAGGGACACCCCGTTCTCGTCGGCCCCCTCGAACCCGCTGTACGCGGCCGCGTACGCCCCCTTGTCGAAGACCGCGTCGATCGCGCCCGAGGCGACGGCCGGCGCGAAGTTCGGGTGGAAGCCGACGCCCTCCGTCCCGGCGACACAGTGCGCGGGCCACGAGTGCACGAAGTCGGGGGAGCCGGCGAAGTGCTCCCCGGGATCGATGTGGTGGTCGCGGGTGGCGACGATGTGCTGGTAGCAGCCGCCCCCGGCCTGTCCGACGAGATCGGTGATCGCGGCAGCGACATCCGAACCCCCCGCCACCGCGAGGCTGCCGCCCTCACAGAAGTCGTTCTGCACGTCTACGACGATCAAGGCGCGGCGCATGGTCGGTGTCCTTCTCCTTGGAGGCTTACGAGCCTAGAAGCTTCGAGTGCGCCGCGGGAGAGGGCAAGAGGGGCGCATCGCCCTCTCCCGGGCGGTCAGACGTACTCGGTCGGGATGACGGACTCGCCCTTGGAGAGCTGTGTCGCCGACAGCGGCAGTGCGTCGCGGGCCGCGATGTGCCGCTCGCGGACCGTGTCGAGCGGCTCGCGGGCGACCACGTCACCGCCCCTGACCAGCTCGACCAGGAGCTGCCGGTCGGCCAGCTCGGGCGGGACGGCCCCGGTGCCGACGACCTCGGCCTCCGCGACGCCGTCCCGGTCGAGGCGCCGCGCGGCCCACTTGCGGCCGCCGACGGACGTCTTGCCGCCCGCCGACTTCTTCGCGACCGGCACGAGCGGCGCCTTCGGATCGGCGGACTCGGCGCGCGCGACGAGCTTGTAGACCATCGAGCAGGTCGGGTGCCCGGAGCCGGTCACCAGCTGCGTCCCGACGCCGTACGCGTCCACGGGCGCCGCCGCGAGCGAGGCGATGGCGTACTCGTCGAGGTCGGAGGTGACCACGATCTTGGTGTCGGCGGCGCCGAGCTCGTCGAGCTGCTGGCGCACGCGGTGCGCGACGAGCAACAGGTCGCCGGAGTCGATCCGGACGGCCCCGAGCTTCGGTCCCGCGATCTCCACGGCCGTACGGACGGCTTCCTTCACGTCGTACGTGTCCACGAGCAGCGTCGTCCCCTCGCCGAGGGAGTCGACCTGGGCGCGGAAGGCGTCCCGTTCGGAGTCGTGCAGAAGGGTGAAGGCGTGCGCGGAGGTGCCGACGGTCGGGATCCCGTAGCGGAATCCGGCCGCCAGGTCCGAGGTCGTCGCGAACCCGCCCACGTACGCGGCGCGCGACGCGGCCACCGCGGCCAGTTCGTGCGTGCGGCGGGCGCCCATCTCGATCAGCGGCCGGTCACCGGCGGCCGAGGCCATCCGGGAGGCGGCCGCGGCGATGGCGGAGTCGTGGTTGAGGATGGAGAGGATCACCGTCTCCAGGAGCACGCACTCGGCGAAGGAGCCCTCGACGCGCAGCAGCGGGGAGCCGGGGAAGTAGACCTCGCCCTCCGGATAGCCCCAGATGTCGCCGGAGAAGCGGTAGTCCGCGAGCCAGGCCAGCGTCGCCTCGTCGACGACCTTGCGCTCGCGCAGGAAGCCGAGCACGCCCGCGTCGAACCGGAAGTTCTCGACGGCGTCCAGCACGCGCCCGGTACCCGCGACGACGCCGTAGCGACGGCCCTCGGGCAGGCGTCGGGTGAAGACCTCGAAGACCGAGCGCCGGTCGGCCGTGCCCGCGTGGAGGGCGGCCTGGAGCATCGTCAGCTCGTAGTGGTCGGTGAAGAGGGCTGTCGACGGAACATCCACCGGCAGGCCAAGGTCCGCAGAGTTCATGGGAGGGATGCTACCTCCAATTAGCGTCAGGGTGACGATTTCTGGGGTCCGTTTGTGCGCACACCCTCCCTGAGTGGCAGCATGGGCCGTGTGACGGCTCCAGCACCCCTTGAGATCGAAAGCCCCGAGACGACCGAGGACACGTTCGCGGTCCCGGAGCCCGACGTCCCCTGGATCACGCTCGTCCACAACGACCCGGTGAACCTCATGAGTTACGTGACGTACGTCTTCCAGACGTACTTCGGGTACTCCAAGGACAAGGCCACCAAGCTCATGCTCGACGTCCACAACAAGGGCCGCGCCGTCGTCTCCTCCGGAAGCCGCGAGGAGATGGAGCGCGATGTGCAGGCGATGCACGGTTACGGCCTGTGGGCCACGCTGCAACAGGATCGGAAGTAGAGAAGCGATGAGGGGTACTGCGCTCTGATGCCCGGCCACTTCGAACCGATCCCGGGCGGCGGCGCGGCCGTCGCCCTCGACGACGTCGAGATCTCGATCATCCGTTCGCTCGCCGTGCAGCTCCTGGAGCTGATCGGTCCCGGGCCCGGCGGTGAGATCTCCGACGACCCGCTCGCCGAACTCTTCGCCGAGGGCCCGACCGAGCCGCCCGCCGACGCGGTCCTGCAACGCCTGTTCCCGGACGCCTACGGAGGCCCCGGCGGCCCGGCGGGCGCGGACGAGGCGGAGCTGCGCGCGCACTCGTCCGAGTTCCGCCGCTTCACCGAGAACGACCTGCGGGCCGGTAAGCGGGAGGACGCCCTCGCGGTGATCCGCTGCCTCGACGCGCTCAGCTCCGCGTCGGACGGTGCGTCGCGCGGCGACTCCGATACGGGTGGTGGGCGAGGGGCGGGCGGTGGCGCGGTCCTGAAGCTGACGCACGACGAGTCGGTCCGGTGGATGCGGGCGCTCAACGACCTGCGCCTGGCGATCGGCACCCGCCTCGACATCACGGACGAAGAGGACACCGACCTCCTCTACCGGCTCCCGGACGAGGATCCGCGCAAGCCGATGGTGATGGCGTACCTCTGGCTCGGCGGGCTCCAGGAGACCCTGGTCGAAACCCTTATGCCCTGATCTTTCGGGACAAGGCGGGGCGCCGTGCGCGCCTCCGAATGAAAGCGCGTTCGCTCAGCGGACACTCAAATCCGGATAACGATCCTGTCACCGCGGTGCACCCGTATGCGGCGGGAAGGGTCGTTTGTCCGGTTCTTCCTGTGGGGTAGGGCACAGGTGCCTCAGTCGGTCACCACGAACACCGTGATAAATCTTCTCGACCGCCTGACGGACGCCACCCCTGTCCTGTCAGGTGCGCCCTTATCGGCCGACCGCCGGTAGGCAACAGCTCCATCCATCCAGGGGCCCGACCCCGAAGGATCGTCACAGTCGATCCGAGCCGCTCACGGCACGGATCGGCATGGAGAAAGGCGCACATCATGACCTCAGCGCAGGTCGAGCAGCACGACAAGGACTCAGCCGGCAACGAGGCCGTGCGGGCCGACCACGACGACACGGCGTCCGGCGAGGGCTACCAGCGTGGCCTCGGCGCCCGTCAGATCCAGATGATCGCCATCGGCGGCGCCATCGGAACCGGCCTCTTCCTCGGCGCGGGCAAGGGCATCTCCAAGGCCGGCCCCAGCCTGATCCTCGCGTACGCCCTCGCGGGCATCGTCATCTTCTTCATCATGCGGGCGCTCGGCGAGCTCCTCATGTACCGCCCGGTCTCCGGCTCGTTCTCGGAGTACGCGCGCGAGTTCATCGGCCCCTTCGCGGGCTTCGTCACCGGCTGGACGTACTGGCTGTTCTGGGTCGTCACCGGCATCACCGAGGTCACCGCGGCGGCCGTCTACATGACGTACTGGTGGGACATCCCCCAGTGGCTCTCCGCCCTCGTCTTCACGGTCATCCTGTACGGCGCGAACCTGATCTCGGTGAAGCTCTTCGGCGAGCTGGAGTTCTGGTTCTCGATGGTCAAGGTCACCGCCATCATCGGCATGATCCTGATCTGCGCCGGCATCCTCACCATGGGCTTCTCCGACGCCGGTGACACCGCCTCCGTGGCCCACCTGTGGGACCAGGGCGGCTTCTTCCCGCACGGCATCGGCAGCACCACGATGACCCTCCAGATGGTCATGTTCGCGTTCCTCGCCGTCGAGCTGGTCGGTGTGACCGCGGGCGAGTCGAAGGACCCGAAGACCGTCCTGCCCAAGGCCATCAACACCGTGCCGTGGCGCATCGCCGTCTTCTACGTCGGCGCTCTGATCATGATCCTCTCGGTCGTGCCGTGGACCACGTTCCAGCCGGGCGTCTCCCCGTTCGTCAAGGCCTTCGACACCATGGGCATGGCCGCCGGCGCGGGCATCGTGAACTTCGTCGTCCTGACGGCCGCCCTGTCCTCCTGCAACTCGGGCATGTACTCGACCGGCCGCATGCTGCGCGACCTCGCGCTCAACGGCCAGGGCCCGAAGGCGTTCACCCGGCTGACCAGGTCGGGCACCCCGCTGGTCGGCACCACGGTCTCCGCCGCGCTGATGATGGTCGGCGTCTGGATCAACTACCAGTGGCCCGGCGAGGCGTTCAACTACGTCGTCTCCTTCGCCACCATCTCCGGCATGTGGGCCTGGATCATCATCCTGATCTGCCAGATCCGCTACCGCCTCAAGGCCGACCGCGGCGAGCTGCCCCCGTCCTCGTTCAGGGCGCCGGGCGGCATCTGGCTCAGCGTCTTCTCGCTGGCCTTCATCGCCCTCGTCGTCGTGACGATGGGCATGGACAAGGACAACCGGGTCGCGCTCTACGGAGCGCCGGTGTGGGGCCTGATCCTCGCCGCCGCGTACCTGGTCCTCAAGGCCCGCAACCCGCAGGGCGCGGCCTTCGCCAAGCGCGGCTGAGGCCCGGAGCACCCCGCGCGTCTCACCAGGTGGGCCGCCCCGTACCGCACTCCGGTACGGGGCGGCCCTCTGCTTATCCTGGCCCCATGCTGACGATTTCCCAGACGCTGTACGACCAGATCGTGGATCACGCCCGCAAGGACCACCCCGACGAGGCGTGCGGTGTCGTCGCGGGCCCGGTCGGCGAGGGCCGGCCCGAGCGCTTCATCCCGATGCTGAACGCCGCCCGCTCGCCCACCTTCTACGAGTTCGACTCGGGCGACCTGCTCAAGCTCTACCGGGAGATGGACGACCGCGACGAGGAGCCGGTGATCGTCTACCACTCGCACACGGCGACCGAGGCGTACCCGTCCCGCACCGACATCACGTACGCCAACGAGCCGGGCGCCCACTACGTCCTCGTCTCCACCGCCGACACCGACGACGCGGGCCCCTTCCAGTTCCGCTCGTTCCGGATCGTCGACGGCGAAGTGACGGAGGAAGAGGTCGAGGTCACCGCCTGATCTCCGGGCGATCTCGACCAGCGGACGAAAATCAACCGCATGCTGAGATCACACTCGGGGAACCCGGTCGGGAATCGATACGATGAGCGCATGGTTTCCCACGACGTGAGCGAAAAGACGCCGGGCACGCTGCTCGTGGCGCGGCTGCACGTCGACCTGTGCCGCCTCGCCAGCGCCATCTGTCCCCCTTCTTGACGCATCTCGCGCATCGGCTTCGCCACGCTTCGAGGTGCCGCGCCGGACTCCGTCCGTCGGTCGTGCGCGCCCCGCGCCCATCGGCTCGGGCGAACCGCCGAACCCCTTCGTACTCCCACCTGTCTCTGGAGCCCAGCCATGGCCATCGAGGTCCGCATCCCGACCATCCTCCGCACCTACACCGACGGCGAGAAGGCCGTACCGGGCAGCGGGGACACCCTCGCCGAGCTCTTCGCCGACCTGGACACCCGGCACGCGGGCATCGCCGCCCGGATCGTGGACAACGGTCAGCTGCGCCGCTTCGTGAACGTCTACCTGAACGACGAGGACGTCCGCTTCCTCGACGGCATCGAGACCAAGCTCGCCGACGGCGACAACGTGACGATCCTGCCGGCCGTGGCCGGCGGCATGCGCTGAGCCGGACGTAGCGACGCATGCGATACGACAGCCCCCTGGACGCGGTCGGCAACACCCCGCTGGTGCGCCTGCCGCGACTGTCGCCCTCCGACGACGTACGGATCTGGGCGAAGCTCGAGGACCGCAACCCGACCGGCTCGGTCAAGGACCGCCCCGCGCTCCACATGATCGAACAGGCCGAGAAGGACGGCCGGTTGACGCCCGGCTGCACCATCCTCGAACCCACCTCGGGCAACACCGGCATCTCGCTCGCGATGGCGGCCCGCCTCAAGGGCTACCGCATCGTGTGCGTCATGCCGGAGAACACCTCGCAGGAGCGGCGTGACCTGCTCGCCATGTGGGGGGCGGAGATCATCCCGTCCCCGGCGGCGGGCGGCTCCAACACGGCCGTGCGCATCGCCAAGGAACTGGCCGACCAGCACCCGGACTGGGTGATGCTCTACCAGTACGGCAACCCGGACAACGCGGGCGCGCACTACGCCACGACCGGCCCGGAGATCCTGGCGGACCTCCCCTCCGTGACCCACTTCGTGGCGGGCCTCGGCACCACCGGCACGCTCATGGGCGTCGGTCGCTACCTGCGCGAGCAGAAGCCGGACATCAAGATCGTCGCGGCCGAGCCGCGCTACGACGACCTGGTGTACGGGCTGCGCAACCTCGACGAGGGCTTCGTCCCCGAGCTGTACGACGCCTCCGTCCTCACCACCCGCTTCTCGGTCGGCTCGGCCGACGCCGTGACGCGCACGCGGGAACTCCTCCAGCAGGAGGGCATCTTCGCGGGCGTCTCGACCGGCGCCGCGCTGCACGCCGCGATCGGTGTCGGCAAGAAGGCGCTCAAGGCGGGCGAGTCGGCGGACATCGTGTTCGTCGTCGCCGACGGCGGCTGGAAGTACCTGTCGACGGGCGTCTACACCGCGGCCACGACCGAGGAAGCGATCGAGGTCCTGCACGGGCAGCTCTGGGCCTGAGCGGTCCCGCTCACGCGCCGTAGCGGCTTCCGCGGGCCCGATGGGGCTCGTTCGCACGGTTCCCCGCGCCCCCAGGGGTGCGGGGAACCACCCGCACGCACCGCACCGAACTCACCGCCCCAGATGCCGCACCCGATCCCACAGCACCGGATCGACATGCCCCGACCGGCGCCGGAAATCCGCCAGCGGCACCTCGCGCAGCTCGTCCGTCTCCAGGAAGCTCGCGCGGCCCTGCGCGTCGCCCACCGCCCCGGGCGGCAGCGCGATCACCCCGGGACGCTCGTCGTGGTACTTGCTGGTGATTTTCGCGACCAGTGAGACGTCACCGCGCAGGGACAGCACCAGGCAGGGGCGGTCCTTGCCGCCCGGCCCGTCCTCGTAGGGCACCCGCGCCCACCAGATCTCGCCCGGCCGCGGTCCGCCGGACCCGCGCCCCGGCGCCGCGCGCCCGCGGCGGCGCGTGCCGCGACCCCAGCCGTCGACGAGTGCCGCCACCAGTGCGAGCAGCACCACGGCCGCGAGCGCGAGCCACCAGGACGTGTCCATAGGCATGACGGTACCGGTGGGGCGCAGGGGGCGCGCGCCCCCCGAACCGGTGACAGCGCAGGTGAGTTCCCCCACAACAGCCGGTGACGGAGGAGCCACTCGACCTTTTGCGCCTTACGCTCGACAGACCCCTCAGTCCCGTTAACGGGTCCCGCTCCATCCCGCTCTCCTGACCGCCAGCGCGGAGGTTCCGGCTCTAATGAAGCTCACCGTCGTCGGCTGCTCGGGGTCGTTCCCGTCCGCGGATTCGGCCTGCTCGAGCTACCTCGTCGAGGCCGACGGCTTCCGGCTGCTTCTCGACATGGGCAATGGCGCCCTGGGCGAGTTGCAGCGTCACTGTGGTCTCTACGACCTCGACGCGATCTTCCTCAGTCATCTGCACGCGGACCACTGCATCGACATGTGCGCGTACTTCGTCGTGCGCTACTACCGCCACGACGGCGGACGTTGCGACCCGATCCCCGTCTACGGACCCGAGGGCACCGAGCAGCGCCTCACCACGGCGCACGCCGACACCCCCTCGGCCTCCGCCTTCAGCGAGGTCTTCGACTTCCACACCGTCAAGCCGGGTTCGTACGAGATCGGGCCCTTCTCCGTCCGTATGGAGAAGGTCTGCCATCCCGTCGAGTCGTACGCGATCCGCGTCGAGCACGGCGGCCGGTCGCTCACGTACTCCGGGGACACCGGGCCGTGCGCCGCGCTGGACGAACTCGCGGCGGACAGCGACCTGTTCCTGTGCGAGGCCGCGTTCACGCACGGCAAGGAGAACATCCCGGCCCTGCATCTGAACGGCGTCGAGGCGGGCGAGTCCGCGCAGCGCGCGGGCGCCCGCAAGCTCCTGCTGACCCACATCCCGCCGTGGACCGACCCGCAGGTCAACCTCGCGGACGCGCGCTCCGTGTACGACGGCCCGGTGGAACTGGCCGCGCCGGGAGTGACGTACGAGCTCTGAGGCGGCGGGCACGACGTACGGCGAAGGCCCCGGAACCGTGGCGGTTCCGGGGCCTTCGTCAGGTGTCACGCGCTCTGCCGCGCGATCGACCGTGGGTCACGCCTTGGTGATGTCCTCGATCTCCTCCTCGGGCTCGCGGCCCGGGGTGGTGAGGTTGAACTTGGTGATCGCGAAGCGGAAGAGCACGTAGTAGATCACCGCGAAGACCAGGCCGATCGGGATGATCAGCCACGGCTTGGTGGCGAGGTTCCAGTTCAGCGCGTAGTCGATGAAGCCCGCGGAGAACGTGAAGCCGGCGTGCACGCCCAGCGCCCAGGTGACGGCCATGGAGACGGCGGTCAGGACCGCGTGGATCACGTACAGGAGCGGCGCGATGAACATGAACGAGAACTCGATCGGCTCGGTCACACCGGTGACGAACGAGGTCAGCGCGAGGGAGACCATCATGCCCATCACGGCCTTGCGGCGCTCGGGACGGGCCGCGTGCGCGATGGCGAGGGCGGCGGCCGGGAGGCCGAACATCATGATCGGGAAGAAGCCCGACATGAACTGACCGGCGGTCGGGTCACCCGCGAAGAAGCGGTTGAGGTCACCGTGGACGACGGCGCCCGTGGCGTCCTTGAAGTCGCCCAGCTGGAACCAGGAGACGGTGTTCACGAACTGGTGCATGCCGACCGGGATCAGCGCGCGGTTGATCAGACCGAACAGACCGGCACCGGCGGCGCCGAGACCCGTCATCCACTCGCCGAAGTTGGAGATGCCCTCACCGATCGGCTCCCAGATCAGGCCGAAGAAGACGCCCATGAGGGTGCCGACGAAGGCCATGATGATCGGGACGAGACGGCGGCCGTTGAAGAAGCCGAGCCAGTCGACGAGCTTGGTGCGGTGGAACTTCTGCCACAGCACGGCCGCGAGCAGACCCATCACGATGCCGCCGAGGACACCCGGGTTGTTGTACGTCGCCGCGACGTCGACACCCTTGTTCTTCGTGGTGTTGATGACGGCCTCGGTGACCGGGAAGGCCTTCAGCACGTTGCTGTAGACCAGGAAGCCGACCAGGGCGGCGAGCGCGGTCGAGCCGTCGGCCTTCTTGGCGAAGCCGATGGCCACGCCTATGCAGAACAGCATCGGCAGGTTGTCGAAGACGGCGCCACCGGCGGTCGCGAAGACCGAGGCGACCTTGTCCCAGCCGAGGCCGTCGGCGCCGAACACGTCGGCCTGGCCGAGGCGGAGCAGAATGCCCGCGGCCGGCAGCACGGCGATCGGCAGCTGAAGGCTGCGGCCGACTTTCTGCAGACCCTGGAACAGGCCGGAGCCCCGCTTCTTAGCGGGCGCCGCCTTAGCGGTGTCCGTACTCATGTGCTTCCTCCAAGAAGGCAAGGCGCCGCCCTGGACAGGGAGTTGAGGGGGGACGGCGGCGTCCTGGCAGTGCTGAGGGCCACCCTTGGGCGGCCCTCGTGGTCTACACCACTTCACTGGTTTAGACCTGTTGTAGCACGTGAGTGCGGCGTAAGGAACCCGTGCGAAGAGGGGTGGACGCAGATCACCCCGAACCTCGTGAGATTCGGGGTGATTTGCCTGGTTCGGCGGGGCGTTCCGTTATGCCTTGGTGATGTCCTCGATCTCCTCCTCGGGCTCGCGGCCCGGGGTCTTGAGGTCGAACTTGACGATCACGAAACGGAAGACCGTGTAGTAGATCACCGCGAAGACCAGACCGATCGGAATGATCATCCAGGGCTTCGTCGCCAGGCTCCAGTTGAGGACGTAGTCGATGAATCCGGCCGAGAAGTTGAAGCCGTCGTGGACGCCCAGGCCCCAGGTGATCGCCATCGACGCGGCGGTGAGCACCGCGTGGATCACGTACAGGAGCGGCGCGATGAACATGAACGAGAACTCGATCGGCTCGGTCACGCCGGTCACGAACGAGGTCGCCGCCAGCGAGATCATCATGCCCATCACGGCCTTGCGGCGCTCGGGGCGGGCGCAGTGGGCCATCGCGATCGCGGCCGCGGGCAGGCCGAACATCATGATCGGGAAGAAGCCCGACTGGTACATGCCGGCCGTCGGGTCGCCCGCGAGGAAGCGCGGGATGTCGCCGTGCACGACGTCGCCGGCCGCCGTGGTGAAGTCGCCGAGCTGGAACCAGGCGGTCGCGTTGACGAACTGGTGCATGCCGATCGGGATCAGACCGCGGTTGATCAGGCCGAACAGGGCGGCGCCGCCGGAGCCGAGGCCGGTCATCCACTCGGCGAAGCTCGTGATGCCGTTGCCGATGGGCTCCCAGACCAGGCCGAACAGGACGCCGATGACGATGCCGACGAAGGCCATGATGATCGGGACGAGCCGGCGGCCGTTGAAGAAGCCGAGCCAGTCGACGAGCTTCGTGCGGTGGTAGCGCTGCCAGACGACCGCGGAGATGAGGCCCATGACGATGCCGCCGAGCACGCCCGGGTCGTTGTAGACCGCGGGGGTGTCCGCGCCGGTGTTGATGACCGCCTCGTGCACCGGGAAGGCCTGCAACACCTTGCTGTAGACGAGGAATCCGACGAGGGCGGCGAGCGCGGTCGAGCCGTCGGCCTTCTTCGCGAAGCCGATGGCCACGCCGATGCAGAACAGGATCGGCAGGTTGCCCGTGATGGCGCCGCCCGCCTGGCTGAAGACCTCGGCGACCCGGTGCCAGCCGAGGCCGTCGTCGCCGAATATGTCGGGCTGGCCGAGGCGGACCATGATGCCCGCGGCGGGCAGCACGGCGATCGGCAGCTGAAGGCTGCGGCCGATCTTCTGTAGCCCCTGGAAGATGCCGGAGCCCCGCTTCTTCGCGGGGGCCGGGGCCGTCGCCGTACTCATCGCTCTCCTCCGTGTCGACGGGCGTGTCGTCCGATCTACCTACTGGTTTAGACCACTCAGAGGAGGTAGGAGAGCCATAAAGCGCCGTAAAGAGGAAATCAGGGTCTTTCGGCGAGCAGAACACAACAAAGGGCCCCCGGACCGATGGTCCGGGGGCCCTGTGCGGGGGAGGGGTCAGGCCTTCGTGATGTCCTCGACCTCGTCCTCGGGCTCGCGGCCCGGGGTCTTGAGGTCGAACTTCGTGATCGCGAACCGGAAGATCGCGTAGTAGACGACCGCGAAGACCAGGCCGATCGGGATGATCATCCATGGCTTCGTGGCCAGGCCCCAGTTGATGACGTAGTCGATCAGACCGGCCGAGAAACTGAAGCCGTCCTTGACGCCGAGGCCCCAGGTCACCGCCATCGAGACACCGGTCAGCACCGCGTGCACCGCGTACAGGAGCGGCGCGATGAAGACGAAGGAGTACTCGATCGGCTCGGTGATACCGGTGACGAACGAGGTCAGCGCCAGCGACAGCATCATGCCGCCGACCGCCTTGCGCCGCTCCGGGCGGGCGCAGTGGTACATCGCGAGGCAGGCCGCCGGGAGGGCGAACATCATGATCGGGAAGAAGCCCGACTGGTAGATGCCGGCGCTCGGGTCGCCGCTGAGGAACATGTTGATGTCACCGTGGACGACCGTTCCGTCGGGCTTCGTGTACGAACCGAACTGGAACCACAGCGGGACGTTCAGGAACTGGTGCAGGCCGATGACCAGCAGCGCGCGGTTGGCGACACCGAAGATGCCCGAACCGATGGCGCCCAGGTCCTGGAGCCAGTTGGAGAAGCTCTCCAGGCCGTCACCGATCGGCGGCCAGATCCACAGGCAGATGACGGCGAAGACGATGCCGATGAACGCCATGATGATCGGGACGAGCCGGCGGCCGTTGAAGAAGCCGAGCCAGGAGACCAGCTTCGTGCGGTGGTAGCGGACCCAGAAGAACGAGGCCAGGAAGCCCATGATGATGCCGCCGAACACGCCCGGGTTCTGGAACGAGAAGGCGGACACCGTGTTGTCGGCCGCCTGGCAGCCCGTCGCCACGGCCTTCGCCCCGTCGGCGCAGTCGATCGGGAACTGGTGCAGCACGCCCCGGTAGACCAGGAAGCCCGCCACCGCGGCGAGGGCCGTCGAGCCGTCCGCCTTCTTCGCCATGCCGATCGCGACACCGATGCAGAACAGCAGCGGCAGGCCGAGGTCGGCGTCGAGCAGGGCACCGCCCGCGCCCGCGAAGACCTTCGCGACGTCGGTCCAGCCGAGGCCGTCGTCACCGAAGACGTCGGGCTGGCCCAGGCGGTTGACGATGCCGGCGGCCGGGAGCACGGCGATCGGCAACTGCAAACTGCGCCCCATCTTCTGGAGCCCCTGGAAGAAGTTGCTCCAGGGGCTCGGTCGGGGTGCGGCGGCGGCGTTCGCGCTCATGGGCGTCCTCCCGGAACAAGCCACGTTTGGCGGGCGTTAGATACTCTGACTACTGGTGTAGACCAGTTGCGGCACGGCGCGGTCCACGTGCTCGTCATCTTTCGTCACGGGTGGGATTACCGCTCGCGAAGTTGGGCCAACCGTGAGTTACCGTGACAAAGCGGCCCAAAGGCGGGCCCGGGAAAAACAGGGAGAACGAAATGGCCACCAAGGCTGAGAAGATCGTCGCCGGGCTCGGCGGGCTCGACAACATCGAAGAGGTCGAGGGCTGCATCACCCGCCTGCGTACCGAGGTCATCGACCCGTCCAAGGTCGACGACGCCGCCCTGAAGGCCGCCGGCGCCCACGGTGTCGTGAAGATGGGCACCGCGATCCAGGTCGTCATCGGTACCGACGCGGACCCGATCGCCGCCGACATCGAAGACATGATGTGATCCGCTCCCACTGAGCGGACCCACGGAGACGGCCGCCGCCCCCTGGCGCAGGGGGCGGCGGCCGTCTCCGTGGATCCGGGCCATGGCGTGCTGAGGGCGCGGGAGCCGCGCGGGCGTCGCCGTGTGCCTGGCGCGAGTCGATGGCACCGGCGCCATGGCCCGAGCGGGCGTCGCCGCGGGCGCGGCCGGTCGCGGCGCCGCGCCCGTCCACCGAGCGGCCGTCACCGTGTCCAAGGCCGCCCGCGTCGCCGCGTCCGCGGCGCGGGGTGCGGCACCGCGCGCGTGGCCTGAGCCCGCGTCGCCGTGCTCGTCGTCCGGGCGGGGCCTCACCGTGTCGACCGCCCGCGCGGGCGTCGCCGCGTCCCGGCCCCGAGCCCGCGTCACCGCATCGGCGGTGTACCCGGTCTCAGCCCATGCGCAGCGCCAGGATCGCCACGTCGTCCGGGTTCGCGCCCTCGTCCAGGCACTGTTCCACCAGATGCCCGCACAACTCGCCGACCTCGGCCGGGGCCGACAGCGCGGCCTGGCGCAGTCGCTCAAGACCCGTGCCCAGTTCCTCGCCGCGCCGCTCCACCAGACCGTCGGTGTAGAGCACCAGCAGAGCGCCCTGCGGCAGCTCGACCTCTCCCGCCTCGGCCTGCCACTCGTCCATCACGCCCATCGGCACCCCCTGCCCCGCACGGACGAACGCCGCACCCGCGTGGTCCACGAGCAGCGGCGGGCAGTGCCCGGCCGACGCCACCGTCGCCCGCCGCTGCGCCGGATCCACCGTCATGTACAGCACCGTGGCCAGATCGGTCAGTTCCATGTCCGCCGTCAGCGCGTTGAGATCGGTCAGGACCGCCACCGGGTCCTCGCCCTCCACCAGCGCGTAACTGCGCAGCGCCGTCCGCATCTGGCCCATCGCCGTGGCCGCCCGCAGCCCCTTGCCCATCACGTCGCCGAGCGCGAGGCCCGCCTTGCCGTCCGGCAGGGCCAGTACGTCGTACCAGTCGCCGCCCGCCTGCATGCCCTGCGCGCCGGGCAGGCTGCACGCGGCGATCTGCACCCCCTCGATGTGCGGCAGCTCCTGCGCGAGCATCGACTGCTGCAACGTGCTCGCGATCCGCCGCTCCCGCTCGTACAGACGGTTGTTCTCCACGATCTGACCCGCGAACCGGCAGTACGTGGTGGCCAGTTGGCGCTGGCGCGAGGTGGGCCGGCCCGGCCGCCGGAACGCCCAGGCGAGCGCGCCGAGCTTGCGGCCGCTGGCACTGCGCAGCGCGAGGAGGTACACGCTGCGGAACCCCGTCTCCCGGCCCAGCTCGCGCAGCGCGCCCGCCGCGGCCGGGTCGGTCAGGACGTCCTCGTAGACGAGCCAGCCGCCCGCCCGCGCGGCCGCGTCGACCAGCTCGCCCTTGTCACCCACCGAGGAGATCAGTTCCTCGGCCCGCGCGGAGGGCTCGATGCCGTACGTCGCCCGCGTCTCCATCGTCCGCAACTCCTCGTTGAGGAGCCGCGCCACACCCATGTCCGCCTGCAACAGCCGCGCGCCCTCCGACAGCACCCGGCTCAGGGTCTCGTCGACGCTGTCGTGGTCGGTGAGCCGCTCGGTCAGGGCGTGCACCCAGGTGATGTCCTCCAACTGCTGCGCGAGCCGCCGGTTCGCCTCGTCCAGGGCGCCCGCCGCGTGGTGCTGGTGCGAGATGTCGTGCAGGTAGACGACCGCCACCTGATCCGCCCGGTGCGCGCAGTCGAGCGGGCTCGCGGTGATGTCGAGAGTGAGCGGCTCCTGGCCCGGTACGCGGTACTGCACCTCGGCCCGCGCGGGCCGCCGCTGGAGCAGCGCGACGCCGAGCGGCGACTCGGCGAACTCCATGGCCTCGCCGTTGCGGTCGAAGAGGGCCTGCGAGGCGGCGGCGAGACCGCCCGGCTCCATCGGCACGGGGGTACGGAACATCTCCTCGAGGCGAGCGTTCGCGTACAGGGCCGTCCCGCCCTCCCTGGCCGACGCGATGAGGATCCCGTGCGGCGAGCCCTCCAGGATGTCCGCCGACGGCACCGGGGTGGACGACGGGTGCGGCGGGGGATCCGGGTCGGCGTCGAGCCGGGACTCCGTGGACAGGGACTGAGTCCGGGGATGGTGGTCGTGGACGGACACGGCAGGCCTTTCGCGGTGGGTGGAGGTATCGACGGACGCCGACGCCGGACAGCGGACGGCGCAGATGTCACCCCCCCCCGGGTCGAGTGGCGCCGGTCCCGGTGAACCGCGACGACAGCCAGACTTCAACCCTAAAATCTTAAGGGTCATATAAGGAGTCCGGTTCGGGCCCAAGGTCGCCCCCGCCAGGGCCCTACGCCCCCACCCTCCCGGGACCTCCGCCCCTCGGGACCGCCACCCCCGCCCGCTCCCGCTAGGCTCGTCGCATGTCTCGCATCGACGGCCGCACCCCCGACCAGCTCCGCCCGATCACCATCGAACGCGGCTGGAGCAAGCACGCAGAAGGCTCCGTCCTCGTCTCCTTCGGCGACACCAAGGTCTTCTGCACCGCCTCCTTCACCGAGGGCGTCCCGCGCTGGCGCAAGGGCAGCGGCGAGGGCTGGGTCACCGGCGAGTACTCGATGCTGCCGCGCGCCACCAACACCCGCGGCGACCGCGAGTCCGTCCGCGGCAAGATCGGCGGCCGCACCCACGAGATCTCCCGCCTCATCGGCCGCTCGCTGCGCGCCGTCATCGACTACAAGGCGCTCGGCGAGAACACCATCGTCCTCGACTGCGACGTCCTCCAGGCCGACGGCGGCACCCGCACGGCCGCCATCACCGGCGCCTACGTGGCCCTCGCCGACGCCGTCGCCTGGGGCCAGGGCAAGAAGCTCATCAAGGCCGGCCGCCAGCCCCTCACCGGCACCGTCTCCGCCGTCTCCGTCGGCATCGTCGGCGGCGTCCCGCTCCTCGACCTCTGCTACGAGGAGGACGTCCGCGCCGACACCGACATGAACGTCGTCTGCACCGGCGACGGCCGCTTCGTCGAGGTCCAGGGCACCGCCGAGGCCGAGCCGTTCGCCCGCGACGAGCTCAACTCCCTGCTCGACCTCGCCGTTTCGGGCTGCGACGAGCTGGCCGCCGCCCAGCGCAAGGCACTTGAGGGCACCCTCGCGTAACTCACTACGTAGGTAAAGAACTCCCCAAGTAGGGTGGCGGCGGTACAGCAACCGCACAGCCACCGACTGCGTCACTACGGACGGGTGCACGGCATCACACACCGCCGCGCACCCGTCCGTTCTTCAGGGGAGGACCGTTCCATGCCCGCGCGCCGCCGACCACGTCCACGTCGTATCGCCGTACTCGCCGCAGCCGCCGCACTGATCGCGGCCCCCGCCGCCGTCGGCTGCTCGGCCGTCGACAAGGCGCTCGACTGCGTCCAGACCGCAGACTCGATCGCCGACAGCGTCACCGACCTCCAGCAGGCCGTGGAGAACGCGTCGAACGACCCGACCCAGGCCGACGAGGCGCTCGCCTCCATCGACAAGAACCTCGACAAGATCGGCGACAAGACCGACAACGCCGACGTGTCCAAGGCGGTCGGCGACCTCAACAAGGCCGTGGGCAACGTCCGTACGGCCATCAAGAACGGCGACGAGACCCCCGACGTCACCCCCGTCACGGACGCGGCGGGCGAACTGACGAAGGTCTGCACCCCCTGAGCGGGCCGCGATACTGGAGGCATGACCCGCCTCATTCTCGCCACCCGTAACAGCGGCAAGATCGTCGAACTCCGCGCGATCCTCGCCGACGCAGGTCTGCCCCACGACCTCGTCGGCGCGGACGCGTACCCCGACGTCCCCGACGTCCGCGAGACCGGCGTCACCTTCGCCGAGAACGCCCTGCTCAAGGCCCACGCCCTGGCCCGCGCCACCGGCCTGCCGGCCGTGGCCGACGACTCCGGGCTCTGCGTCGACGTCCTCGGGGGCGCCCCCGGCATCTTCTCCGCCCGCTGGGCAGGCAAGCACGGCGACGACCGCGCCAACCTGGACCTGCTCCTCGCCCAGCTCGGCGACATCGACGAGGACCGGCACCGCGGGGCGCACTTCGCGTGCGCGGCGGCGCTCGCCCTGCCGGACGGCACGGAGCGCGTGGTCGAGGGCCAGCTGCGCGGCGTACTGCGGCACGCCCCCGCGGGCACGAACGGCTTCGGCTACGACCCGATCCTCCAGGTCGAGGGGGACACGAGGACGGCCGCGGAGCTTTCGCCGGACGAGAAGAACGCGATCTCCCACCGGGGGAAGGCGTTCAGGGCGCTGGTGCCGGTGGTGCGGGAGCTGTTGGGCTGAGGAGGACCTCGGCCGACGACGAAGGGCGCTCCGGCATCGGAGCGCCCTTCGTCGTGTGGGCCCGGTGGGACTCGAACCCACGACACACCGGACCTAAACCGGCGCCCTCTGGCCAGCTGGGGTACGGACCCGTCCGACTCACTCTACTGGCTGAGCCGATCGTGGTTCGAAGAGGTTCGGGCCCGACATCAGGTCAGAACTTCGGTGCGGGGGCCTGTGCCTCGACCAGTTCCGCCGCTTCCTCCTGCGTCTCCACCGACGGCGGGGAACCGGCCAGCGGCTTGTTCGCCGTCTCCTTCATGCAGGCCACCGCGATCACACCGACCAGGGCCGCCGCCATCGCGTAGTACGCGGGCATCATGTCGGAGCCCGTCGCGCCGATCAGCGCCGTGATGACCAGCGGTGTCGTACCGCCGAAGATCGAGGCCGAGAGGTTGTAGCCGACGGAGAGCGAGCCGTAGCGCACCTGCGTCGGGAAGAGGGCCGGAAGCGCCGCCGACATCGTGCCGAGCATGCAGACCAGCGACAGGCCGAGCATCATCATGCCGAGCGAGACCGCCCACAGGGCGCCGTTCTGGACCAGCAGGAACGCCGGGACGGACAGGACGAGGAAGCCGAGCATGCCCGTCATCAGGAGCGGCTTGCGGCCGAAGCGGTCGGAGAGCTTGCCGATCCGGCTGATCAGGCACATCAGGATGATCATCGTCGCGATGAGGATCAGCAGACCGTGGGTCTCCGAGTAGCCCATCTCGTCGGAGAGGTACGTCGGCATGTACGAGAGCAGCATGTAGTCGGTGATGTTGTACGCGCCGACCAGGCAGATGCACAGGATGAGCGTCGGCCAGTAGTCGCGGAAGATCTTCGCCAGGTCACCCTTGGCCGTCGTCTCGACCGTGGACGCCGCGTCGGTCGCCTTGTGCGACGACTCGTCCTCCAGCTTCTGGAACGCCGGGGTCTCGTCGAGGCGCAGCCGCAGGTAGAGGCCGACGAGACCGATGGGCCCGGCCACCAGGAACGGGATGCGCCAGCCCCACGACTCCATGCCGTCGCTGCCGAGGACGGACGTCAGGATCGTGACCAGACCGGCCGCGCCGACGTAACCGGCCAGCGTGCCGAACTCCAGGAAGCTGCCGAAGTAGCCGCGCCGCTTGTCGGGCGCGTACTCGGCGATGAACGTCGAGGCGCCGCCGTACTCGCCGCCCGTGGAGAAGCCCTGGACCAGGCGGAAGAGGATCAGCAGGACCGGCGCCCAGAAGCCGATCGTGGCGTAGGACGGGATCAGACCGATGGCGAACGTACCGATCGCCATCAGGATCATGGTCATCGCCAGGACCTTCTTGCGGCCGATCTTGTCCCCCATCGGGCCGAAGACCATGCCGCCGATGGGTCGCACGAGGAACGACACGGCGAAGGTCGCGAACGAGGAGATCAGCTGGACCGTGTCGTTCCCGGACGGGAAGAAGACATGGCCGATCGTCACGGCCAGGTAGGAGTAGATGCCGAAGTCGAACCACTCCATGGCATTGCCGAGCGAGGCCGCTTTGACCGCCCGCTTGACCGCCGCGTCGTCGGTGACGGTGATGTCGGTACGGCGCAGAGGCGGATTCTTACGCCGTCTGACGGCGCGGAACAGCGCACGGTGACGCTTGACCGCCTCCGGGTCGGGCGATGCCTGCCCTTCCGCGGGCTCGGTCGTGGTCATGGGGTGGATCCCTTCTGTGGACACGAAACGCTTCCAAGGGGATCACTTGCTCGATCGTGGCTGGTGCAAACGAAAGTCCCCAGGAGAGGGGACTTTCGTCACAACGCGGGTACCCGGCGGGGTCGGTCAGATGCCCAGATCCTTGATGATCTTCGCCACGTGGCCGGTCGCCTTCACGTTGTAGAGCGCGCGCTCGACCTTGCCCTCCTCGTCCACGACGATCGTGGAGCGGATGACACCGGTGACGACCTTCCCGTACAGCTTCTTCTCGCCGAACGCGCCGTACGCCTCGAGGACCTTCTTGTCCGGGTCGCCGACCAGCGTGACCTTCAGGTTCTCCTTCTCGCGGAACTTCGCGAGCTTCTCCGGCTTGTCGGGGGAGACGCCGATGACGTCGTAACCGGCGTTCGCGAACACGTCGAGGTTGTCGGTGAAGTCGCAGGCCTGCTTGGTGCAGCCGGCGGTCAGGGCGGCGGGGTAGAAGTAGACGATCGTCTTGCGGCCCCGGTGGTCGGCGAGGGACACCTCGTTGCCGTCGGCGTCGGGCAGGGTGAAGGCCGGGGCGGTGTCGCCGGGCTGAAGTCGCTCGCTCATGTCGTCGCATCTCCTCGCGGGTGGGGTGACTGTGGTCGAGCGTAATAGGGGGTGCCGGGGGGTGAGGGAGCCGACGAGCTGACACACTGTCCATCAGCAATCAGGCAGTTACTCAGCGACCACGGAGGCAGCGCGGTGTCGGACACGTCGAGTACGTCGGATGCGCGGACGCCCGCGCAGATCGAGGCGGAAATCAAGCGCCGCCGCGAGACCCTGGCCGAGACGCTCGACGAGATCGGGGTCCGGGTCCACCCGAAGACGATCGTCGGCGACGCGAAGGCCAAGCTCGTGTCGAACGTCGACCACACCCTCGGACGGGCCTATGTCGGCGCGAACCGGTTCGTGTCCGACGTGAAGGGCCGGCTGGTCACCGAGGACGGCGCGCCGCGTCTGGAGCGGATCGTGCCGGTCGCGCTCGTCGTGGTCGGTGTCGTCGGTCTTCTCGCGGTGGGCTCGCGTCGCCGCAAGGACTGACCCGGCGGAGCACATCGGCGCGTGGTGCAGGTATTTTCGTCGGTGTGAGCGCCAATCTCGAGAAGTCCAGCAGCCAGCACGACAAGTTGCCCATCCGGATGCTGCACGACCGTGTGCTCGTCCGGCAGGACGCGTCGGAGGGCGAGCGGCGCAGTGGCGGCGGCATTCTGATCCCCGCCACGGCGGCGGTCGGCAAGCGTCTGGCCTGGGCCGACGTCGTCGCGGTCGGACAGAACGTGCGCGGTGTGGAGCCGGGTGACCGGGTCCTGTACGACCCCGAGGACCGGGCGGAGGTCGAGGTGCGGGGCGTGGCCTACGTCCTGATGCGCGAGCGCGACCTGCACGCGGTCGCCGCCGACCGGTTCGAAGGTTCCGAGGACTCGACGGGCCTGTACCTGTAGGACCGCTGTGCACGGCAAGGGCTGGTGACCACTGTCACCAGCCCTTTTTATCTTCCCTTTGCTACCTTGGAGGGACCCCGACGAGACGCGCCGTACCGGGCGAGCAGTACTGGCAAAGACGACGCACCCCCTTGCAACCACTGACGGAGGTGCCTCTCATGGCCTGGGTTCTCATCGTGATCGCCGGACTGCTCGAGGTCGGCTGGTCGATCGGCATGAAGTTCACGGACGGCTTCACACGGCTGTGGCCGAGCGTGTTCACCGGTGCCGGGATCGTCGCGAGCATGGTGCTGTTGTCGTACGCGGCCAAGTCCCTGCCCATCGGTACGGCCTACGGCGTGTGGGTCGGCATCGGCGCGGCCGGTGCCGCCGTCGTCGGCATGCTGGTGCTCGGTGAGCCGGCGACGGCCGCGCGGATCTTCTTCATCGGTCTGCTGCTTGTGGCGATCGTCGGCCTGAAGGTGACGTCAGGTCATTGAGGACGCCGTTCTCCCCGGTGTCCTCGTCGGTGCCCGTCCCGCCGTCCGGCTGCGGCTCCCCGGTCTCCGGGGCCTCGGAGGACTCCTCGGTCGGCGGTACGGGCTCCTCGCTGTTCGTGTCCTGCTCGGACGGCTCGTCGGACGCGGACGGCTCCTCCGACGCGGGCGCCGACTGCGCCGGCTCCGTCGACGGCAGGGGCAACTCCTCCGCGCCGTCCTCGAGTTCGAGGTCGAAGTCCCGCGCGGGCGTGCCGGACAGGGCCTTCCTCGTGAACTGGGCCCAGATCTGCGCCGGGAACCCGCCGCCGTTGATACGGGGGAGGCCCGTCGCCCCGTACAGCGAGGTGTGCGCGCCCGTGTCCGGGTCCTGGCCCATCACCGCGACCACCGTCGCCAGGTCCGGGGTGTAGCCCGCGAACCAGGCCGCCTTGTCCTCCTCCGCCGTGCCGGTCTTGCCCGCGGCCGGGCGGCCCGCCGCCTGGGCCGCGGTGCCCGTGCCGCCCTCGACGACGGACTGGAGGATCGACGTCGTGGTGTCGGCGGACTCGCGGCTGACGGACCGGCGGGTGTCCTGCTCGGGCAGCTCGACGTCCGTGCCGTTCTTGCTGACGGATTCGAGGATCGTGTACGTGCCGTGCCTGCCGTGGTTGGCGAGCGTCGCGTACGCGCTCGCCATGTCGAGGACGCTCGCGGTGGCCGGGCCGAGCGCGATCGACGGTGACGCCGTCAGGTCGGGGGTGTCGGACGGCAGCCCCAGGTCGATCGCCGTCTCCTTGACCTTGCCCGGACCGACGTCCACCGCCATCTGCGCGTACACCGAGTTCACGGACTTGTCGGTGGCCGTGCGCACCGTGATGGGACCGTACGAGACGTCGTCCTCGTTCTCGGGCGCGTAGTAGCCGCCGTCCCAGCCCTGGACGGGGCGCTTGTTCGTGCCGTCGTAGACCGTGTTCGGGGTGATGACCCGGCCGTCCTGCGTCGTCGAACCGTTCTCCACGGCGGCCGTGAACACGAACGGCTTGAACGTGGAACCGACCTGGTAGTCGCGGCGCGTCGCGTTGTTCACGTACTGCTTCGTGTAGTCGATGCCGCCGTACATCGCGAGGACCTTGCCGTTGTCCGGGTCGATCGCGGCGCCGCCCGCCCGCACGGTCCGGTCGACCTTGCGGGCCTTCTTGTCGACCTTCGACATCAGCTGGTCGTCGACCGCGTCCACGAAGGCGTCCTGCTTCTTCTTCTGCAAGGTCGTCGTGATGCGGTAGCCGCCGGTGGCCAGGGTGTTCTCGTCGAGGATCTCGTTCGTGGTGATGTAGTCCTTGACCGCCTGGACGATGTACCCGCGCTGCCCCGACATGCCGCTGGCCGCGTGCGCCGGGTCGTCCGGCACCGGGAACCTCATGCCCGCCCGGTCGGCGGCGGACAGCCACTTCTCCTTGACCATGCCGTCGAGCACGTAGTTCCAACGGGCCAGGGCCCGTGCCTTGTTCTCCGGGTGCGCGATCACGTCGTACGCGCTCGGAGCGTTCAACAGGGCCGCGAGGTAGGCGCCTTGAGCTGTCGTCAGATCTTCTACGTCCGTGCCGTAGTACGCCTGGGCCGCCGCCTGGATGCCGTACGCGTTGCGCCCGAAGTAGCTCGTGTTGAGGTAGCCCTCCAGGATGTCGTCCTTCGACTCCTCGCGGTCCAGCTTGATGGAGATGAAGAACTCCTTCACCTTCCGCGAGACCGTCTGCTCCTGCCCCAGGTAGTAGTTCTTCACGTACTGCTGCGTGATCGTCGAGCCGGACTGCTTGCCCTTGCCGGTGGCCGTGTTCCACGCCGCGCGCAGCATCGCCTTCGGGTCGACCGCCGACTCCGAGTAGAAGTCCCGGTCCTCGGCGGCCAGCACGGCGTGCTGCACGGTCTTCGGGATCTGCGCCAGCTGGACGTTCTCCCGGTTCACCTCGCCGTCGCGGGCGATCTGGGTGCCGTCCGCGTACAGATAGACGTTGCTCTGCGCGGTCGCCGCCGAATTGGCGGGCGGGATGTCCACGAGGAAGTAGCCGAGCGCGAACAGGCCGACGCACAGCAGGACGACGCCCACGAACGTGCCGAGCACCATCCGCCACGTCGGGATCAGGCGCCGCCAGCCCTTGCGCTTGGGGCGCCTGGCCTTCTTCGCCCCGCCTGCGGCCGGCTGCTGCTCAGGCTGCGGCGCGGGCCCGTCGGGCTGCGCGGGCTGTTGCGGCTCGTCGCTGCTCATGTCCTGTGGAACTCCTGATTCGCGTCGTACGTCACGTACGCCTCGTATGACACATAAGACTCCTACATCACCGCGAAAATGCGTGGCAGGCGACGCCTGCTCTGAGCTAGGCTCCTGCGCTTCGGTCCGAACCCGGGGGAGGCATGCGTGGGAGAGGTGCGGCTGTACGCGGCCGTCGCCGCCGGCGGGTTCCGGCGCTACGCGACCTACCGGGGGGCCACCCTCGCCGGCGTCTTCACCAACACCGTCTTCGGCCTGATCATCGCCTGCACGTACATCGCGCTGTGGGACGAGCGGCCGCACCTCGGCGGGTACGACCAGGCGCAGGCCCTCACCTACGTGTGGATCGGGCAGGCCATGTTCGCCGTGATGGTGCTGCAACTCGGCGGCGGGTTCGAGGCCGACCTGATGGAGCGGATCCGCAGCGGCGACATCGCCGTCGACCTGTACCGGCCCGCCGACCTCCAGGTGTGGTGGCTGGCGCAGGACCTGGGACGGGCCGCCTTCCAGTTCCTCGGGCGGGGGATCGTGCCGATGTGCGTCGGGGCACTGCTGTTCCCACTCGCCCTGCCGAGCGACCCGTTGAGATGGCTCGCCTTCCTGCTGACGCTGCTGCTCGGCGCCACCGTGAGCTTCGCCCTCCGCTACCTCGTCGCGCTGTCCGCCTTCTGGCTGATGGACGGCAGCGGCGTCGTCCAGATGTCGGGGCTCGTGTCGACCTTCATGTCCGGCATGCTGCTGCCGCTCAACGTCTTCCCCGGCGGCTTCGGCGAAGTCGCCCGCGCCCTGCCCTGGTCCGCGCTGCTCCAGGTGCCCGCCGACGTGCTGATGGGAGAGCGGGGCGCGGCGGGCGCGCTGGCCTTCCAGGGGGCATGGGCCGTCGTGCTGCTCGGCGCGGGGCGGCTCTTGCAGCGGGCCGCCACCCGACGGGTGGTGGTGCAGGGTGGCTGACCGGCCCACGGGGAGCGTGCGCGCCTACCGCCTGATCGGCGGGATGTGGATCCGCTCCACGATGACGTACCGCGCGTCCTTCCTGATGACGACGTTCGGCAACTTCGCGGGGACCGCCCTGGAGTTCGCCGGGATCCTGCTCATGTTCACCCAGGTCGACCGGCTCGGCGGCTACGGCCTCCCCGAGATCGCCTTCCTGTACGGCGCCGCGGGGACGTCCTTCGGCCTCGCCGACCTGGCCTTCGGCTCGGTGGGGCGGCTCGGGCAGCGGGTGCGGGACGGCTCCCTCGACACCTTCCTCGTGCGGCCCGCGCCCGTGCTCGCCCAGGTCGCCGCCGACCGGTTCGCCCTGCGCCGGCTCGGCCGGGTCAGCCAGGGCCTGGCCGTCCTGGGGTGGGGGCTCGCGACCGTCGACGTGACCTGGACACCGGTGAAGGTGCTCCTCGTCCCCGTCCTCGTGGCCTGCGGCGCCGCCATCTTCACCGCCGTCTTCATCGGCGGCGCCGCCTTCCAGATCGTCGCGCAGGACGCCTCCGAGGTGCAGAACGCGGCGACCTTCGGCGGCAACGCCATGCTCCAGTACCCGCCCACCGTCTTCGGCGACACCCTGCTGCGCGGCGTCACGTTCGTGCTGCCCCTCGCCTTCGTGAACTGGCTGCCCGGCCTCTACATCCTGGGCCGCCCCTACCCGCTCGACCTGCCGCGGTGGGTCGCCTTCCTGCCGCCGCTGGTCGCGGCGGCCTGTCTGGCCCTCGCGCTGTTCGCCTGGCGAGCCGCGCTCCGTACGTACCGCAGCACGGGGAGTTGAGGACGAGTGCCGTCCACGGACGACGAGTTCATCGCGCTCGACGGCGTCGAGAAAGTCTTCGACGTGCGTCGCAAAACCGGGTTCCTGCGGCGCGAGCGGCGCCAGGTACGGGCCGTCGACTCGCTCACCTTCACCGTGCCCCGCGGTGAGATGGTCGGCTACATCGGGCCGAACGGCGCCGGGAAGTCGACCACCATCAAGATGCTCACCGGCATCCTGACGCCCAGCGCCGGACGGCTGCGCGTCGCCGGCATCGACCCGTCACGCGAGCGCGCCCGGCTCGCACACCGCATGGGCGTCGTCTTCGGACAGCGCACCACCCTGTGGTGGGACCTGCCGCTGATCGACTCCTACCGGCTGATGCGGCGCATGTACCGGATTCCCGACGAGCGGTACGCGGCGAATCTCGCTCGCTGCGTGGACCTGCTCGAACTGGGGGATCTGCTGGACGTTCCCGTGCGGCAGCTCTCCCTCGGGCAGCGGATGCGCGGCGACATCGCGGCCGCGCTGCTCCACGACCCCGAAGTGCTCTATCTGGACGAGCCGACCATCGGCCTGGACATCGTCTCCAAGGTCAAAGTCCGCGGATTCCTGCGGGAGTTGAACGCCCAGCTCGGCACCACGGTGCTTCTCACCACGCACGACCTCACCGACATCGAGCAGCTGTGCCGTCGCGTCATGGTCATCGACCACGGGCGCCTCATGTACGACGGTGAACTCGACGGGCTCCACCGTGCGGGCGGCGCCGCGGCCGAACGGACGCTCGTCGTCGACTTCGAGCGGGAACTGCCTCCGCTGGATCTGGGACCGGAGCTGGAACTGGACATCGGCGAAGGGGTGCGGGTCGTGAAGGTCGACGGCGTGCGGCAGTGGCTCGCCTTTCCCGCGGGACGATCCGCCGCGCCGCTCGTCGCGCGGATCGCCGAACGGTACCCGCTGGTGGACCTCTCCGTCCGCGAGCCCGACATCGAGTCCGTGATCGCGCGGATGTACGCCAGGGACACGCCCGTCGCGCCCTGACGCCCTTACGCTGAGTCGTATGACGGACGAATCCCGGCCCGAACCTTCCTACCCCGCCCCCGAGTTGAGGGCATCCGACGCCGATCGTGAGCAGGTCGCCGAGCGGTTGCGTGACGCGCTCGCCGAGGGGCGGCTCGACATGGACGAGTTCGAGGAGCGGCTGGAGGCCACCTACAAGGCCCGCACCTATGGGGAGTTGGCGCCGATCACTCGGGATCTGCCGGGTGTGGGGGGTGCCGTTTCGGGGGCGGTGAGCTTTGTCAAGGAGCCTGATGGCGACGGGGGTGTGCACTGGCCCTCGCGCGTCGGGGGTGAGGCCACCTCCAGTGGGGCTTTCGCCTTCTGGAGCGGGTTCAGCCGCAAGGGGCGCTGGACGGTCGGCGAGCGGTTCACCGCGTTCGCGATGTGGGGCGGCGGGGAGATCGATCTGCGCGAGGCCCACTTCGCGGCGCGCGAGGTGGAGATCCGCTGCTTCACGATCATGGGCGGGATCCAGGTGAAGGTGCCGCCCGAACTCGACGTCGTCGTGCGGGGGTTCGGGATCATGGGCGGGGTCGATGACCAGGCCACGGGGGCCGGGACGCCGGGGTCGCCTCGGGTGATCGTGCGCGGGTACGCCCTGATGGGCGGGGTCGGCGTGGACCGGAAGCTGCCTCGGGGGGAGCGGCGGCGGCTGAAGTCCGAGCGGCGGGAGAAGCGGCGGGCCGAGCTGCAGGGGGAGCTGCAGGGGGAGCTGGAGGGGCGCCTCGATCGGCATCATCGGTTGCACGAGGATCTGCATGAGCGGCACCGCGAGCGGATCGAGGAGCATCGGGAGCAACGGGAGCAACGGGAGCGGCGGTCTCGACGGCATCGGGATTGATGCCGGGTGCCCCCTTCGGGCGCGTCGTGCTGTGTGCCCGGTGGGGGGCGGGGACGTGTCGGGGTACCTCCTCGGCCGGATGGGTGTCCTCGTTTCCGGACGACCGATGTCGGGCCTCCCGCGCTGCGTTCCTGCGGAGTCCTGCGGGGGTACCCCGACACGTCCCCTTGCGTTCGTGGGCAGCCGGCCGACCGTGGCGGTCGTGCGGGGTGGGTGTGTTCGTGGGTAGCCGGCGGGCTGTGCGGGTCGTGCGGGGCGGGTTTGTTCGTGGGCAGCTGGCGGGTCGTGCGGGGTGGGTGTGTTCGGGGGCGGTCTGCGGGGTTTAGAGTTCCGCTCCTGCTGCTGCCTTGAGGGTGGAGAGGTCGAAGGTCCTCGCCATGCGCTCGTAGCCCGCGTCGCTCGGGTGGAGGTGGTCGCCCGAGTCGTAGCGCGGGAGCAGCTTGCGCGGGTTGTACGGGTCGCGGAGCGCCTTGTCGAAGTCGACGTAGGAGTCGAAGACCTTGCCGGCGCGGATCTGCTCGTTGACGCCCTGGCGGACCGACTCCAGGTACGGCTCGTACCCGCGGTGGCCCTGGAACGGCATGAGCGTCGCCCCGACGACCCGCAGGCCCCTCGCGTGCGCCTGGCGGACCAGCTCGCGCAGGCCCTCCGTGATCTTGTCGGGGTCGGTCTGCTGCGGGTTGCGCAGGATGTCGTTGATCCCGAGGTCGATGACCACGGCCCGGACGCCGGAGCGGCTGAGGACGTCGCGGTCGAAGCGGGACAGGCCGCTCGGGTTGTTCGCGGGGCGGCCGTATCCGTCGGACAGGACGCGGTTGCCGCTGATGCCCTGGTTCACGACGCCGTAGCGCGGGGCACCCGACTCGGTGCGCAGCCGCTCGGCGAGGACGTCCGTCCAGCGGTGGTTGGCGCCCATCGTGGAGGTGATGCCGTCGGTGAGCGAGTCACCGAGGACGACGACCGTGCCCTGCGCCTCGTTGCTGAGCACGTCGACCGCGGTCAGGTAGCGCCAGTACGGGCTCTGCTCGGTGTACCGCGTCCCGTTCGGCTCCTCGACGAGGTCGCCGTTCGCGACGTACGACATCTGCCGGGCCTGGGGGTGGTACGTGACCGGTCCGGACGCGGTCGGCGAGTACGTGGTGACCAGGAGGTCCGTGTCGCCGGCCACCCGGAGGCGGACGGCGTCGCTGACGACCTGCTGTCCCGCCGGGATGACCACCGAGGTGTTCCCGGAGAAGGTGAGGCGCCGCACCGAGCCGGCCAGCGCCGTCGGGCTGTTGGGCGCCGAGGCGAGAGCGAGCGAGGCGTGCGTGATGCTGAGGGGCTGCTGCCCGAACAGATTGGAGAGCGTGATGCGTGCCGCGGCGCCGCCGATGCTGGTGTGCACCACGTTGCGGATGGAGCGGCCGGAGAATCCATTCGTCTCCGTGCCGGGCTCGCCGCCGGCCGGGGAAGCGGACCAGCTGGCCGCCCACGTGCCGGTGGAAGCCGGTGCGGCCGAGCTGCGCGGGTGCGCGCCACCGGCCTGGACGGTGTCGTCGCCGCCGCGCAGGACGCCGGAGAACCCGACGTATATGGCGGCCGAGATCACTACGGCGACCGCGACGAGCGCGGCCAACAAGGCATAACCGTGACGCCTGGTCATGCGGGGTGTGTCTCCTCGGGCAGGGGGAGCCCGAGGCTCCGATGTGATGAACCCATGATGCGGCATGGGTCAGGACCGTGGAACGAGGGGGCCGACACTGCCCCCCTCCGCTCATTCAGACGCCGGGAACTTGTGGTTCGTTCCGGGAGTAGGTCAGGAAGGGACAATGTGTGAGGGGAATGACAGATGCCGGATGTGCGGACGGGACGTGAGACATGAGCGAGCTGGACAAAAGGGGTGAAATGGGGGAGGCGGGCCAGGGGCAGTATGCCCAGGAGGCCACCGGGCAACCCCGCCCCGCCCGCCGCTCCGTGACCGAGTTCACCGCCGCGGACGAGGAGAAGCGGCGCGGCGTGCGCCGCATGAAGCTCACGGCGACCGGCATGCTCGGCTTCGTCGCGCTCGTCTACGTACTGGCGACCTGGGCCGGGCACTCCGGCGCCGGCGCCTGGACCGGTTACGTCGCCGCGGCCGCCGAGGCCGGCATGGTCGGCGCGCTCGCCGACTGGTTCGCGGTCACCGCCCTCTTCCGCCACCCCCTCGGCATCCCCATCCCGCACACCGCGATCATCCCGAAGAAGAAGGATCAACTCGGCGTCTCGCTGGGAGAGTTCGTCGGCGAGAACTTCCTGTCGGGCGACGTCGTACGGGACCGGCTGCGCGCCGTCGGCATCGGCTCGCGGCTCGGCGCCTGGCTCGCCGAGCCCGAGCACGCCGACCGCGTCACCGCCGAACTGGCGACGGCGCTGCGCGGCGCCCTGACCGTCCTGCGCGACTCCGATGTCCAGGCCGTCGTCGGCGAGGCCATCACGCGCCGCGCCGACAACGCCGAGATCGCGCCCGGCATCGGCAAGATGCTGGAGAAGGTCGTCGCCGACGGCGGCCACAAGCGCGTCGTCGACCTGGTGTGCGCGCGGGCCCACGACTGGCTCGTCCTGCACTCGGACTCCGTCATGGACGCCGTGCAGGGCGGCGCCCCCGGCTGGACCCCGCGCTTCGTCGACAAGCGCGTGGGCGAGCGGGTCTACAAGGAACTCCTCCGCTTCGTCACCGAGATGCGCGACATGCCGGAGCACCCGGCGCGCGGCGCCGTCGACCGTTTCCTGCGGGACTTCGCGGGCGACCTCCAGTCCGACTCCGACACCCGGGCGCGCGTCGAGCGCCTGAAGTCCGAGGTGCTCGGCCGTTCCGAGGTCCAGGACCTGATCGCCTCGACGTGGTCCGCGGTCCGCTCCATGATCGTGGCGGCCGCCGAGGACGAGCGCAGCGAACTGCGGCTGCGCGTACGGGCGTCGCTCCTCTCGCTCGGCCGTCGCATGGCGTCCGACCCGAAGGTGCAGGCGAAGGTCGACGGCTGGGTGGAGGGCGCCGCCGTGTACGTCGTCACCACCTACCGCGCGGAGATCACCTCCCTCATCACGGACACCGTCGCCGGCTGGGACGCCGAGCACACGTCCCGCAAGATCGAGGCGCACATCGGCCGCGATCTCCAGTTCATCCGGATCAACGGCACGGTGGTCGGCTCGCTGGCCGGGCTCGTCATTTACACGGTGTCGCGGGCGTTCGGTGCCTAGTTCCGCCACGGGTGTCGCGGGCGTTCGGTGCCTAGTTCCGCCACGGGTGTCGCGGGCGTTCGGTGCCTAGTTCCGCCACGGGTGTCGCGGGCGTTCGGTGCCTAGTCCCGCCACGGGTGTCGCGGGCGTTCGGTGCCTAGTCCCGCCACGGGTGTCGTGAGTGTTGCGCGCCTGGTCCCGTCACGGGTGTCGTGAGTGTTGCGCGCGTAGTCCCGCCGCTCCGGCGTGGGCGGGCGCGTAGCCCTTTGGCGTAGGCCCTGGTGGGCGGGGGACCCGGAGGAGGTCCTTACTCCCTCGACGAGGAGGGGGCCCATGTCCCTCAGTCCTGGCACCACCGGCGCCACCGTCACCACCGCCGTCCCCGCCCGCCTCGACCGCCTCCCCTGGTCGCGCTGGCACTGGACGGTGGTCATCGGCCTCGGCACCGTATGGATACTCGACGGCCTCGAAGTCACGGTCGTCGGCAACATCGCGGGCCGTCTGTCCGAGTCCGGCAGCGGTCTGCCCATCTCCTCCGCGCAGGTCACCGGCATGGCCGCCGCCCTGTACGTGGCGGGCGCCTGTGCCGGAGCGCTGTTCTTCGGCTGGCTCACCGACCGCTTCGGCCGCAAGAAGCTCTTCCTGCTGACGCTCGCCGTCTACCTCGCGGCGACCGCGCTCACCGCCCTGTCCTTCTCCACCTGGTGGTTCTTCGTCTTCCGCTTCTTCACCGGCTTCGGCATCGGCGGCGAGTACGCGGCCATCAACTCGGCCATCGACGAACTGATCCCGTCCACTTTCCGCGGCCGCGTCGACCTCATCATCAACGGCAGCTTCTGGCTCGGCGCGATCGGCGGCTCGCTCCTCTCGATCGTCGCGCTCGACACGGACCTGTTCGCGAAGAACGTGGGCTGGCGGCTCACCTTCGCCCTCGGCGTCGTCCTCGGCCTGGTCATCCTCCTCGTACGGCGCAACGTCCCGGAGAGTCCACGCTGGCTGTTCATCCACGGCAGGGGAGAGGAGGCCGAATCGCTCGTCACGGGCATCGAGGACCGCGTACGCGACGAACGCGGCGGCACCGAACTCCCGCCGCCCGCCGGGGAGATCACCATCCACCAGCGCAAGAGCATCGGCTTCGTCGAGATCGCCCGTACCGTCGTCCGGTCCTATCCCCGCCGCACCACCCTCGGCCTCGCCCTCTTCATCGGCCAGGCCTTCCTCTACAACGCGATCACGTTCGGCTTCGGCGCGATCCTCACCACGTTCTACGACGTGCCGACCGGCTCGACCGGCTACTACTTCGCGGTCATCGCGGCCGGCAACTTCATGGGCCCGCTGCTGCTCGGCAGGCTCTTCGACACGGTCGGCCGCCGGCTGATGATCTCCTCGACGTACCTCCTGTCGGGGATCCTCCTCTTCGGCACGGCCTGGCTCTTCGACCGCGGCTCGCTGACCGCGACGACCCTCACCGCCTGCTGGTGCGTCGTCCTGTTCTTCGCCTCGGCGGGCGCCTCCAGCGCGTACCTCACGGTCTCCGAGATCTTCCCGATGGAGACGCGCGCGATGGCGATCGCCTTCTTCTACGCGGTCGGAACGGCGGCCGGCGGCATCAGCGGACCGCTCCTGTTCGCCGACCTCACCGAGTCCGGCAAGGTCGCCGACACGGTCCTGGCCTTCCAGATCGGCGCCGCGCTGATGTGCCTGGCGGGCCTGGTGGCGGCCATGTTCGCGGTACGGGCGGAGCGCCGGTCCCTGGAGGACATCGCGCAGCCCCTGTCGGCGGTACGGCCCCGGGCGGGCGCAGCTGTCTGAGCCCGGCTCAACCGGTGTGCGGGCGGCGCACCATGAACACGTCGACAGGGTCCTCACGCTCGACGGTGAACCCGCGCCGCTCGTACAGCCGCCGGGCCGCGCTGCCCTGGAGCACGTCCAGCCGCACCGGTACGCCCTCGCGGTCGCACCGCTCCAGGAGCGAGTCCAGCACGGCCGTGCCGATGCCCCGGCCCTGGAGGTGCGGGGCGAGCAGGAAGTGCTCGAACCAGTAGCAGTCCGCCGCCCGGCGCAGCGCCACGGACCCGGCGAGCTCCCCGCCCACCTCGATCACCCAGGTGTGCGCGGGCTCCCAGGCGTCCCGCAGCCGCTGCCGCACCCGCCGCTCGTCGAACCGCCCGAGCCGCTCCAGGTCCGGGCGCATCGCGACGGCCCGCACCTCGGCGACCGCCTCCACATCGGCGGCCGTCGCGGGCCGCAGTGTCCAATCCGCCATGATCGCGAGAGTAGCCGGATGCCGGATGCCGGTGAGCGGATGGTGGGGGCTGAGCATTGGCGACCGGTGACGGCGATCAGTGACGGCGATCAGTGACGGCGATCAGTGATGGCGACCGGATGGTGGCCATCGGGTCGTGGCGATCGGACGGTGGTCAGGTGCGAGACTCCGGCCAGGGTGCGGAGGAGCGGTCGACGGCCTCGAAGGGGTGCCGGTGACGGTGACGGAGACGGATACGTGGACGGGGACGGAGAGGGAGAGGGAGAGGGTGACCGAGACGACGGTGGTGGCGGTTCTCGTCAGGGACGGCGTCCTGCCCATGGAACTGGGCCTGATCCACCAGCTCTTCGGCGCGGCCCGCGATCCTTCGACGGGCGAGCGCCTCTACGACGTGCGCACCTGCGCGCCCCGCCCCGGCAGAATCCGTACGGACGCCGACTTCCCGATCTACGCGGAGCACGGTCTGGAGACGGTGGCGGCGGCGGACACCGTCCTGGTCCCGGCCTCGCACGAGGAGGACGAGTCGCTCCGGCCCGGCTCGCTGGACCCCGAGTCGGCGCGGGCGCTGCACGCCGTCCACGCCGGCCGGGGCCGGGTGGCGTCGATCTGCACGGGCGCGTTCGTCCTGGCGGCTGCGGGCCTTCTGGACGGCCGCAGGGCGACGACCCACTGGCTGTCGTCGGACCGCTTCGCCCGTACGTTCCCGCAGGTCACGGTCGACGCGGACGTCCTCTACGTAGACGAGGGAACCGTCCTGACCTCGGCCGGCGAGGCGGCGGGCATCGACCTGTGCCTGCACATGATCCGCGCCGACCACGGCGCGGCTGTCGCGGCGGACGTGGCGCGCCGCACGGTCGTACCGCCGTACCGGGAGGGCGGCCAGGCCCAGTACATCCAGCGCCCGGTGCGGACGCGGGAGTCGGCCTCGACCTCCCGCTCACGGGCCTGGGCCCTGGCACGTCTCGCGGAGCCCCTCACGCTCGCGGACCTCGCGGCGCGGGACGCGATGGCGGTCCGTACGTACAGTCGCCGCTTCCGCGAGGAGACGGGTCTGACCCCGATGACGTGGCTGGCCCGCCAACGCCTCGACCGGGCACGGGAGTTGTTGGAACGCACCGACCACACCGTCGACCGCGTCGCGACGGAGACGGGGTTCGGCACCGGAGCGTCGTTGCGGCAGCACTTCCAGGCGGTGCTCGGGGTGTCGCCGGGGGCGTACCGGGCGACGTTCAGGGGACGCTGAGCCCATGACATCCGACGCGTCCGACGCGCACGCACCTGGGCCCATCCGCAGGGCCGTCCCGAACGTCGAGGTTCCGGGGGAGGAGTCGATGGCGGCGAACCGCGACTTCTACGGCACGCTCGGCTTCCGCGAGGTCATGAACCTGGGCTGGATCATGACGCTGGCGTCCCCGACCGACCCCACCGCCCAGATCGGCTTCCTCACCCACGACGCGACGGCGCCGGTGGTGCCGGACATGAGCGTCGAGGTGGACGACGTGGACGCGGTGTACGCGGCCGTACGGGCCGCGGGCTTCCCGATCGTCCACGACCTCCGGGACGAGGAGTGGGGCGTCCGCCGTTTCTTCGTACGGGACCCGCAGGGCCGGGTGGTCAACGTCCTGGCCCACAAGCCCTGACGGACGGGCGGCCTCGCGAACTACGCGGAACGCCGGTCGACCAGCACGTACGAGGCGGCTGCCACGGCCCCGGCCACCCCGAACACCGCGGGCCACGCCCCGACCTTCTTGGCCAGCGGGTGCGACCCGGCGAACGCGGCGACGTACGCCCCGGTCAGCGCGCCCGCGACCTTCCCGCCCCGCGACTTCGTCCACTGCGTCGCGGCGGCGGCTCCGGCGACCGCGAGCACGGCGCCGCCCAGCTGCCGCTTCTTGGTGAACCGAGCGGTGGCGTACCCGCCGACGAGGCCGGCGGCGGCGATGGGGGCGCTGGGAATGCGGGCGATACGGGCGGCCATGGAACCCTCCGGGCAATCGTCGACGTCGCTGTCTGTCGGCGAAGTCGCTGTCTGGTGCTGTCTGACGTCGTTGGGGGCGATCTGCTGCTGTTGGATGCGGTCTGTCGCTCCCGACGCACCAGACGCTACGCCCCCGCGCCGGCACCGCAGTCGCCGCCCCGGCCCGCCCGCTCCCGCCCGGCCTCGGAACGGCCCCGGGCGCCGAGGGCGCCGACCCGGAAGTCGGACGCTGCCTCGGCCTGCCCCTCGGGGGTGTCGATGACGACGGCGAGGAGTCGGCTGCGACGCGGCGTGCGCCGCACCCCGATCGCGCCCTTGCGCTGCCCGGAGGCGATCAGCCGAACTGTCCGGGCTGGTAGTCGCCGGCGGGCACCTGCAGGATGACGTTCATGCGGTTGTAGGTGTTGATGACGGCGATCAGGCCCGTCAGCGCGAGGAGCTGCTCCTCGTCGTAGTACTTGGCGGCGTTGGCCCACGCCTCGTCGCTGACACCACCGGCGGCGTCCGCGATCCGGGTCCCCTGCTCGGTCAGCTCCAGGGCGGCCCGCTCGGCGTCGGTGAACACCTTGGCCTCGCGCCAGGCGGCGATCAGGTGCAGCCGCTGAGCGGTCTCCCCGGCGTGCGCGGCGTCCTTGGTGTGCATGTCGGTGCAGAACCCGCACCCGTTGATCTGGCTGGCCCGGATCTTCACGAGCTCCTGCGTGGCGGCGGGCAGCGCCGAGTCGGCGATGACCTTGCCGGCGGAGTTGATGTGCTTGATGAGCTTGCCGGCGAGGGGGCTGGCGAAGGCGTTGAGTCGAGCTTCCATGACGATCTCCTCAGTCACTGTCGTTCGCTGTGGTCCGCTGTCGTTCACTGTCTTTTTTGTTGGCTACGTAGATGTGACGGAGCGGGCGGCGGAGATGTGACGGGCGGAGGTGTGACCTGCGTCACAGGCGTGGATGGGTGATCGACTCACTGCCAGAAGCACTCCTGGATGACGATCTGCGGATCGGCCGTTCGCTGCGTGAACTGATAGCGCAGCCATCCGCGCCCATGATCGAAGTACAGGACGTGCTGACCCCCGGGGCGGGTGGACTGGGCGGGCTCGACGCTCATGCCGGGGGGCAGGTCCCTGTCGGCGTCGACGCCCCGGAAGTAGGGGTCGCTGGCAGTGACCAGTTCGGCCCGCGCGGCGAGAACGAGATCCCGAGCGGCGTCCGGGAGGGCTTCCCGGTCCTCTGCGGCGGCGGTGGTCCAGTCTGCTTGCCAGGGAGGACCCATGAAGCCGTCGGTCACCGGCCGGGCTCGGCTTTCGCGACTTCGCGGCGCAGCCGCCCTGCCTCTTCGATGAGAGTCTTCGCGCGGGCGTAGTCGGCTTCCTTGTCCGCTGCCTCCTCCAGGCCGTGCACCATCGCCGCCAGTTCGGGATTACGGGCGAGGGCGTATTCGGCCCACCAGCGGGCCATGAACGCGGGAACGGGCGCGAGGTCGTAGGCATCGGCGATGTCGCGGCGCCAGTGGCGGTCGAAGTCGACGAGGAGCTGTGGGGCGTGCTGGGCGATGGCGGCGCGCAGCGCCTTCGGCGTTCTCTCGGGCATCGGGGGCACGGCGTTCGATGAGGTGGGGGAGGTGGTCATGGGGCGCTGTCCTCCGGTGGTGGCGAAACTCCGTGGTGTGAGTCGGTGCGGGTGGGTGGAGGTGTTCCTCGTGTCTGCCGAAACGGTAATACGGATCGGGGTGGCGACGGCGGGATACGCCGGGTGTTCACGTGGGTGACCGGGGCCGTGGGCCCGTCAGGCGGCCCGCTCCCGAAGCAGCCGCAGCGCCTCTTCCCGCCCGCATCCCAGAGGGGCGGGGCCCGCCGAACCCGCCCCGTCCCGGCACCCCCGGCACACGCCGGTCTCCTGCCCCCACGGCAACGGATCCCGGCACTCAGGACACTCATGAACCTGCCGCCACGCTCGCTTCCGCGGGGGCCGCTTGCGCTCCAGCCGGTCGGCGACGAGCCGGGCTGCTGAGTACACCGTGGCGGGCAGCCCGGCGGTGACGGCGTCGACGATCTCGGCGACGGAGGCCCCACGCTCCAGCCACATCCCCACGGCGGGCGCCAGCTCCCGCACACTCCGCGCGGACAACCGCAGCCGCGCATCGACGTCGCCGATCCGCTCCAGTACGCGTACGCAGGCGAGGTCGGGCGGCGCGGCGCTCTCCGCGACGCCGCTCTCCGCGGCGGGAGGGAGGGGAGGGTTCTTCCCCCCGTCTTCATAGTCGTCCGTCCCGCCAGGGAAAAACGCGCCCGCTTCCCCGGTTCCCACCCGTACGGGAACCGGCTCGGCGGTAACAGGAGCCTTGGTCAACGGAGTTGAGACAGAGCCCGCCTGTGGAACCTCATACACATCCACACTGGAGACGATCCGCCGAGTCTGAGCATCCCGCTCTGTCCTGGTCACCCAATACCCCAGCGCCCGAAGCTCCTTGACGGCCTTGGCCACGGCAATCCGCCCCTGGGGGAACCCGTCGCTGAGGGTGCGGACGTTGACCGGGGCGCCGCTGGGCAGCGACAGGGCGTAGACGAGGATGCCGCGAGCGGTGTGGGAGAGCCGGGGATCGCGGATGGCTTTGTTGGCGATGACGGTGAAGTCGCGCTCATGCCGAGGGATACGATGAATCTGCATGGGGAGTTCCTGCTCCTGATGCCGGACCCCCGGAGGTTGCTGCCTCGCGGGGGTCGCCTATGTCTGAACTTGTTACGCGACGTAGATGCCGCTGCGACGGAGAGTGACACAGGCGGGCTCGTTGTGGCAATCCGTGGCCACGGCCTCCAACTCGACCTCTCCTAGCCGACGTTGGAGCCACCCACCACAGAACAACCCGCACCGGCCCCACCACGCCCTGCGGCGGCCAGCTCCTGTAAGCGGCTTCCCTCGTCGGGCCCCACCTTTTCCCCAACGAATCCTCAGCCACCGAACGCCAGCCCCAACACACCGTCACCCAGGCCCGATACGGAGGGAGGCATCAGCAACCACCCACCGGCACCAGCCACGCAATCCAAGAAAAACCCACCGCCCCGCACCCGACTTCGAACCACGGCCACCGCCCCACCGGCGCGGGGCGCCGGACCTGAAGCCCAGCGGCCGACTCACCCGGCGGATGTGATGGAGCTCAAGAAGTCGACCCAGGCCGCCGCGCTCACGGTGACGATGTCTCCGCCTGTGCGCTTGGAGTCCCGTACGAACACCCGCTCGTCGGCGGCGGTGGCGCACTCCACGCATTCGCCCCCGGCGCCGTTGCTGTGCGACGACTTGAACCACGAGAGCTGCTCAGCGATCCCCGAACCATCCGCGGTCTTCTCGTAGTTCGTGGTCATCGGGCGTACTCCTTGACGAGGTTCTTGATCACTTGAAGGGAGCGTTGGGGACTCAGGGCGGCCGCCCTCAACCCGTCGAACGCGCGCGTGTACTCACGGATATGATGGTCCCCTTCGAGGTAGACCGCATCGGTGATGCCGTCTCGATAGACGACATCGGGGTCCTCCTGGTCAGGGAAGCCGAGAATCGTGAACGCCCCAGTCATCGGCCGCGTCCCGGCGTCGAAGGGGAGCACTTGAAGGGTGACGGAACTCAACTGGCAGACATCCAGTAGGTGTTCGAGTTGGTCGCGCATGACGGCCTCATCGCCGATGACGTTCCGCAGGGCACTCTCACTCACGACGAACCAGGTGTCTGGCGCGTCCGCGCGCGTCAGCATCTCCTGCCGCTCCAGACGTACGCGGATCGCTCGCTCCGAGTCCTCGGGCTTCATGTGCGACCCCGCCACGTGAAGTTCCGTGATGTAGGCGGGCGTCTGCATGAGGCCGGGTACGACCTCGCACTGGTACTGCCGGAAGGAGGACGACTCCTGCTCCAGGCCGATGTAGATGTTGAACCACTCAGGCACCCCAGACCCGTGGACCTGCCACCAGCCCTTCGTCTTCGCTTGCCTGGCAAGCGACTTGAGGAACTCGCGCATCTCGTCGCTGGTCGCGTAGAGCCGACACAGCACGTCCACGTCGGATGGCTGTACGCGTCCATGGCCGGTCTCCATCCGGTTCACTTTGGAGCCGCTCCAGTCCGCGGCAGCGCCGACCTGGGCGCAGGTCATGCCACTCGCCTCGCGGAGCTTCTTCAGCTCGATCGACAGCCGACGCCGTCGCGCTGTCGGTGATCCAGCCATCTCGACACCCTCCTCGCTAGCGGGCCTCAGTCTCCGGGCCAAGGGGTGTGCCTGCCAATCACTCGATAGTGGGAATCCCGTTCTGCAAATTGCAAGAAGGGATCGGATGCGGTCACGCTGGGTTGCAAGCCGGCGTCGAACTCGCGGCCTCGAAGCGGGAGTTGTTGCACCTCAACGGAGAGGGTGAGCCTGTGCTCCAGCAGAACTGCGTACACCGAAAGCCGTGGGAGCTGGCCTTCATCGCCGAGCCCGAGGAACTGGCCGGCCTGCGTCGCATCGTGCGCCTGCACCTCATGCACTGGGGCTTGCACGACCTCATCGACTCCGCCCAACTGTGCGTGACGGAGATGGTCTCCAACGTCATCACACACGTCGGCATCGGCACCCCCACCGAGCTGAGCCTGCTGATGAACGGCTCCTTCCTCCGCATCGAGGTCCAGGACCCGGATCTACGCGCCCTTCCCACGCTTCTGCACGCTGCGGACGACGACGAGGGTGGGCGGGGTGTGAGACTCCTTGACGCGGTGGCGGTGCGATGGGGCGCACTGATCAAGGGCGATCGCAAGGTGACATGGTGCGAGTTGGCCACCGGGATCAACGCCCCCGGAGGGCATGTTCGTAACGCGGCAGTCGACCGAGCAGAAGGGGTACTCCAGCTGTACGGTGTGGCTCGCGCAACCGACACGTCTATCGACAGAGGTGTGGATAAGGCGGAGGCAGTCGCCTTGATTGCGGATCTGCTCTGTTGGGCTCGCGCTCACGGGCACGACGCGGATGAACTTCTGGAGAGCGCAGAGACGCGTTTTGATCGCCAAGTGGGTCGGCGATGACGTGATCCGCCGCCCCTGGCAATGGCGTTGAGCGGCGGCAGTCCAGGCGGTCCCTCCCTGCGTCATTTGCCGAGGGGTTTGTCAGCACCTGCCTCTACAGTGCACTCATGCCTAGACGACTAGCCCCTGGCCTCTACGAGCACATCGTGACCAACGAACTCGACCAAAGCGTGGTCGAGGCAGCGGCTGAGGGCCGGGTGCACCGCGAACCTCTGGATCCGGACGACGCTCCTGAGATTCTGGGTCGCTATGTCGGGGATCTAGTCCGCCGGACACTGCGGGCGCACGCTAAGCAGAGGGGTGCTGACGGACCAACTCAGCGGCTGGCGAAGCAGGTCGCGGTGGTGAACCGGATCGTCGAGGAGTTGGGGCTTCTCTCGTCGGTGCAGGCCGGAGATGAGGCTGCGGTTGCTCAGACAAAGGATCTGCTTCTGGCCGTAGCCGAGAGATCGCCCTTGCCTGGCCAGAGGGTCTTTCCTGAACGTCCGCATGTCCCGCTGGCGACTAGCGCACTCTTCGCCAATCGCTCGCGGGAGAGCGTTGGGCACGCGCTGCGAAGGGAGCTGGAATCAGCCGACAGCGTTGACCTGATCTGCGCCTTCATCAAGTGGTCCGGCTTGAGACTCTTGTTGGGGCAACTCGGCGATGTCCGTCGCCGTGGCAAGCGCCTGCGCGTCATCACGACCACATACATGGGGGCGACGGACCAGCGCGCTGTAGATGCCCTGGCCAAGCTCGGCGCTGAAGTGCGGATCTCGTATGAGACCCAAGCGACGCGGCTGCACGCCAAGGCGTGGCACTTCCATCGCGAGAGCGGCACTTCGACCGCCTACGTGGGTTCGTCCAACATGTCGAAGGCCGCGCTTGTCGATGGGTTGGAGTGGAACGTTCGCCTCTCTCAGCTAGAGTCCCCGACGCTCGTCACGTCGATCGCGGACACGTTTGAGGAGTACTGGCAGGATCCGGCCTTCGAGCCGTACGACCCAAGTAGTGACCGAGACTGTCAGCGACTTGCCGATGCTCTGAGCACTGAACGTAGTGGTCCGGCTCAACTCCCCATTGAACTGGCTCCGTTCGATATCCAACCTCACCCACACCAGCGGGAGGTCCTGGATGAGCTTCAGGCACAGCGGGAGCTTCACGATCACCATCGCAATCTCGTCGTCATGGCGACTGGCACCGGAAAGACTGTGGTCTCTGCCCTTGACTATCGGGCGCTGCGCCAAGCAGGGAAGGTCGACAGCCTGCTGTTCGTGGCGCATCGAGATTCAATTCTCAAGCAGAGCATGGCTGTCTTTCGGCACGTTCTGAAGGACGGGACCTTTGGTGAGCTGTACGTGGGGAGCGAGCGTCCTCGCGATTGGCGGTACGTCTTTGCTTCGATCCAGTCACTCACTAGTTCTGGCTATGAGCGGCTACATCCTGAACATTTCGACATGGTTATCGTCGACGAGTTTCACCATGCGGGTGCTCGCACCTATGGGGAGCTCCTCACTCACATCGGCCCGAAGGAGTTGCTCGGCCTCACTGCCACTCCGGAGCGCACGGATGAATACGACATCACGCAGTGGTTCGAAGGGCGCACCTCAGTCGATCTCCGTTTGTGGGAAGCCATCGAGCGCGGGCTGCTGGTGCCCTTCCATTACTTCGGCATCAACGACGAGACCGATCTTAGGACCCTGCGCTTCAGTCGTCGTGCTGGTTACCAGACACGTGAGCTTGAGCAGTTGTACACCGGCGACGACGCCCGGGTGCGCATCATTTTGAAAGAGATCCGCAAAAAGGTTCTTGACCCACGCGCGATGCACGGCCTTGGTTTCTGTGTATCTGTGGCCCATGCCCGCTACATGGCTGAGAAGTTCACCAAGGCGGATCTGCCCTCTCGTGCTCTGACTAGCGAGTCAAGTCCACGGGAGCGCGAGGAAGCAGTGTCGGAGCTCAAGCAGGGACGCATCAAGGTGCTGTTCACTGTGGACCTTTTCAACGAAGGCGTAGATATTCCCTGCGTCGACACACTTCTACTTCTACGTCCCACGGAGAGCGCCACGGTCTTTCTCCAGCAGCTCGGTCGCGGTTTGCGGCATGCAGAGAATAAGACCAGCTTGACCGTTCTGGACTTCATCGGGGCCCAGCACGCGGACTTCCGCTTTGAACCGGCCATGCGTGCCCTGACGGGAGCTAACCATGGCCAGGTGGTACGAGAGGTTCAGGAAGAATTCCCCACGCTCCCCAGTGGTTGCGCTGTCCAACTGGACCGTGTGGCGCGCAAGTACGTGCTTGAGAGCCTTCAGCGCACGCTGAGGCCGCGCTGGAAGCAGTCTGTTGATGACCTGAAGCGGCTTGGTGACGTGCCGCTGGGCGAGTTCCTCAACAGCACGGGTGTCGAGGTCGAGGATGTGTATCGACGCGAACAAGGTACGTGGAGTGAGCTCCGTGAGGAGGCTGGCATGCACGTGCCTCCGCCGGGGCCTGGGGACCTCAAACTTGCCAAGGCCCTCCGGCGCTCCCTGCACATAGATGACCCCGAACGTCTCGCCTACCTCAGCCTTCTAGTAGAGGCGACGAGTTCGACTGGGCTCCATCCGGGTGTTCGCGATTGGCCCGCAGGCCGTCTGCAACGGCTTGCCGCGATGGCGAACTGTGTCTTGTGGGGAGATGCCCTGCTCGCCAGCCCCGCCGAGTCCGCACTGGAGAAGATGCTGGTGGAGCACCGCCGTAGGGCAGAACTTCAGCAGCTTGTTCCTGAGCTTCGTGAACGCCTTCAGCGTGTTACTCGTCCGCTCCATCCTGAGGGAGCAAACCCGCTACACGTTCATGCCCACTACACCAGGGCAGAGGCGGAAGCGGCGTTCGGCGGTGAATACAAGGGGCAGCCGACGGGGGTGACTTGGTTCCCCGAGGAGCAGGCTGACGTGTTCTTCGTCGACCTGGTCAAATCTGAGAAGCACTTCTCTGAGACAACCCGGTACGAGGACCGCGTGATCAGCCCGAGGCGGTTTCAGTGGGAGACCCAGGGGCGCATCTCGGAGGAGTCCGAGATCGGCAGGCGCTACATCGACCATAAGAGGCGTGGCAGCAGCCTGCACCTGTTCGTTCGCGAGACGAAGAAGGCTGATGGCCTGCTTGGAGCACCCTCGTATGTCTACGTGGGGCCAGCCACGTACGTGAGCCACGTGAACGACCGCCCGATGCGGCTCACCTTGGACCTAGAGCACACGCTTCCAGTGGACCTTTATCGCCGCTGGTCCCAGCTATCCGGGTGATCGCCCGGGGCTGTGCCACTGGCTGTGAGCTGGATGTGTTCTCCGGCGGGGGCGCGTCAACCTGTAACTATCCAGGTGCGCCCCAGCCCTGTTTGTTTCAACCTGCTCTAGGAACCGATCAGTTCAGGAACCACGGGGAAGCGGGGACACGCATCATGAACACCGGGCATCGACTGGCCGCCCTGACCGGAACCGCAGCCCTGGTCGCGACTGGGCTGACCTCCCTCGCCGCGGCTCCGGCCTCCGCCGCGACCTGCAGCCGGGCCGTCGTCAAGTCGGAGACCTGGGGCAAGGTGACGTACACCCGGTGCTGGGAGGGGAGTTTCACGTACATCTCGGGGCGGCTCGTGGACCGGGACAGTGATGACGGGTGCTACGTCAAGGTCACGTTCACCATGCCGCAGAAGGGCGGGACGACGGCGCGGAAGTCGTACAAGACGGGGAGCGCCACCGACTTCTGGACCGGGCCGGTCAAGCACGTCACCTCCGTCGGCGTGAAGCTTCTGCGCCGGTGCTGAGCCGACGAACCCGGTGATGCGACAGCTCGGAGCCCCGAGGGGAAGGCTCCGAGCTGTCCTCATGTGCTCAGCGGGCCGCCCTGAGTTCAGGATCCGTGCCGCTCAACCCCCGACACTCTCGAACGACACACGAACCGTGCACCCCAGCGCCTCCGCGATCCGGGCGAGCAGCGGCAGCGTAGGCACGTCCTTGCCGTTCTCGATGCGGGAGATCGCGGCCTGGCCGGTGCCGATCAGTTCGGCCAGTCGGGACTGGGAGAGGCCGCGCTCGCGGCGCCAGCGTCGGACGAGGGTGGCGGTGTCGATCACTGGGGCGCCTCGTCGTCGTAGCGCGGCAGGCCAGACGTGTCGATCTTCCAATCCCCCACCGTGACGGTGTCGCCGAAGGTGTAGTGCTGCTGGTTGTCGTAGGTCGGGGCTCCGGTGCGGGTGGTGGGGGCCCAGTAGTGGACGGCCGTGCCGTCTCGGGGGTCGACGATCAGATAGTGCGGGATGCCCATCGCGGGGTAGTCGCGGAGCTTCCCTTCGTAGTCGTTCGCCGGGTTGGAGCGCGAGACGACCTCGATGATGCAGTGGCAGTCGTGCGGCGGCATGGCGTCGGCTGCCGTGGGCTCGAAGTCGGCGTTGACGACGGCAAGGTCCGGTACGCGAAGGATGCCCAGGCCGGGGTCTTCCAGGTCCGTCTCGACGTAGAGCGCGAGGCCCGCCGCAAGCTGCGGTTCCAGCGCGGTGCGTAGGCGATGCGCCACACGCTGATGGCGCGCCTTGGAGCTCATCATCATGAGGATCTGGCCCTGGCTGATCTCGGGCCAGCGCACTTCCTCCGACTCGCTCCCGAACCCCTCGCGGAAGGTGTCGCGGAATGCGCGGAGGCGGCGGTACAGCGTCTCCTCGCTCATATCGGCACCGTATATGAGGAAATCCTCATATACGGCTGGGCTGTCGCGGTGAGGTGACAGCCCAGAGCCCCGTGGGGGAAGGGCCCGAGCTGCCCCCACGCCTACACCCCGTGGCACTCCCCATAAGCTGCCCCCGACCCGCACCAGCAAGCCGCCCCCGCCTCCGGCGGCCAAGCCGCCGCCCGGCCTCGGGCCGCCAGTGTCGTCGCGTACTGCGGCAGCAGCGACGCCTCGGCCGGGGAGGAGGCCTCCGAGGCCGCGAACGCCTCGTAGGACGGGACCGTGCCCGTGACGATGCCGAGGTTGCCCGTGCCGGAGGCCGACAGCTCGCGCAGGGAACCCTCTATCGACGCCAAGTGGGCCTCGTAGGAGGGGTATTCGGAGGAGAGGGTCGGGTACGCCGCGAGGAGTTCCGCGTACTCCGTCGACGGCCAGTGCAGGACCGCCACCGGGAAGGGGCGGGAGAGCGCCTCGCGGTATGAGCCCAACTCGGCGCGCAGGCGCGTGATCTCGGCCTTCAGTTCCGCGGGGTTCTCCGAGCCCAGGGACCAGAGGCGTTTCGGGTCGTGGAGTTCGTCCAGGGCGACCGTGGTGCGGTTGGCGCCGTCCGCCAGGGCGTCCCACTCGTCGTGCGGCGCGCCCAGGAGGCGGCGGACGCGGTGGCGGCCCAGGAGGAGGGGGTGCTTGGCGTAGGGGACGGTGCCCGACTCGCGTTCCGTCTGCGGGACCAGGAGTTCCAGCGCCTCGGTGAACGTCTCGTGGGCCTGGTCCAGCTCGTCGTGGGACTCCAGGGACTCCGCCGCGATCACCCACGGCGCCGGGTCGCGCGGGGCCGTCGCCCGCAGGCCCGTGATGATCGCGCGGGCCTCGGCCTCGTGGCCGTACTCCCACAGGTTCGACGCCTTCAGGGCGCGGATCAGGGCCGGGTCGTGGACGTCCGGCGACGCGAGCAGGGAGTCGTAGTGGGCCGTCGCGCGGTCGCGGGCGTCGGCGAGTTCGTAGTGGGCCGCGGCCTGGAGGAGCAGTTGTTCGGCGTCCTCGGGGTACATCGCCGCCGTGCGCTCCAGGCGCTCGGCTTCCGCGACGTGGTCGGCGGACTCGTTCTCGGCAGGCGTGGCAGGCGTGTCGGGGCGCATGAGGGACACCGTAGCGCCGGATGGCGGGAGACGGACCGGGGCGGTTCGGGCCGGGGCCTGCGCGGGCCTGGTGAATTGAAGCCGCGCGATCTATCTTGCGCGCGTGCCGCAGCGTACGAGGACGGAGAGGGCCGCGAGGGCCGCGAAGGCCGCGAGGCCCGGGACGGGCGGGGGCGACCCCGCGTCGTGGCTCAGGGCCGTCCCGCCCCGCCCGCCCGCGGCCCTCTCGCCCGCCGCCTCGTCTGGAACGGCGCCGAGGTCGCCGTCACCCTCGGCCTCGTCCTCCTCCTGCTCGTCCTGCACCAGCTGTGGTGGACCAACCGGCAGGCGAAGGCCGGGGCCGGTCGACAGGTGGAGGCCCTGGAGCGCGAGTGGGGCGCGCGGCGGCAGCCGTCCGGGGAGGCGCGGGCGCCGTCACAGGTGCCGGTCCCGGACGCGTCCGGCAGCCCCGAACGCACCCCCGCCCCGGCCGGCTCCTCCGCCGCCCGCGGCGGCGGCCGTACGAGCACCGGTACGGGGCAGGCGGCCGAGCGCCCCCGCTGGGACCAGGCCTACGCCGTCCTCTCCATCCCGCGCCTCGGCCTGCGCGTCCCCGTCGCGCAGGGTGTCAGCAAGCCGAACGTCCTCAACCACGGCTACGTCGGGCACTACCCGGGCACCGCGCAGCCGGGCCGCGCCGGGAACTTCGCGCTCGCCGGGCACCGCAACACCCACGGCGAACCGTTCCGCTACATCAACCGGCTGCGGCGCGGCGACACCCTCACCGTCGAGACGAGGAACGCCACCTACCAGTACGTCGTCGACAAGAGCCTCGCCCAGACCTCCGCCCGCGACGGGGGCGTCATCAACCCCGTGCCGCGCAGCCGCGTCGTGCCGTCCGCCGGGTACAGCGAGCCGGGGTACTACATCACGCTCACCACCTGCACCCCCGAGTTCACCTCCCGGTACCGGCTCGTGGTGTGGGGCACGCTCAGCCGGATGACACCCCGATAGCCGCCCGGGGCCCGCCCCGACGGCCATGTCGAAAGCGGCGGACAGCCACCCCGGCGGGCGTCACGTCGCCCGATACAGTCGTCGTCCGTGATCAAACGACGGCCCCATCTGCTCTGGCTCCTCGTGCCCTTCGTGCTGTACGTCGGCGCGCTCCCGTTCGTGAACCGGGTCGAGCCCGTCGTGCTCGGGCTGCCGTTCCTCTTCGCGTGGCTGCTCGCCTCGACGCTGCTCACGCCCGTCGCCGTATGGCTGACCTGGCGTGGGGACCGCAAGCTGCGCGCGGGGCGGTCGGCATGAGTGACGGAGCCGTCGCCACCACCCTCTTCGGTGTCTTCATGGTGGTCACCGTCGCCCTCGGGCTGCTCGCCGTACGCGGGAAGGGCAGCGGCGGCGGGCTCGCCGAGTGGTCCGTGGGCGGGCGGTCGCTCGGGGCCGTGTTCATCTGGGTGCTGATGGCCGGCGAGGGGTACACCAGCTTCTCGTACCTCGGGGCCGCCGGCTGGGGCTACAACTTCGGCGCCCCCGTGCTGTACGTCGTCGCCTACATGTCGTGCGGCTACGCCGTCGGCTACGTGGTCGGGCCGATGCTGTGGGCGTACGCGCGCCGGCACGGGCTCGTCTCCATCACCGACATGGTCGCCCACCGGTACGGGAAGCCGTGGGTCGGCGCCGCCGTCGCCGTGCTCGTGACGGTGTTCCTGCTGCCGTACATCCAGTTGCAGATCACGGGCATGGGCGTGGTCGTCTCGACGATCTCGTACGGCGCGATCAGCCTCGACTGGGCCTATTTCATCGGCTTCGCGGTCACCACCGGGTTCGTGGTGGTGAGCGGGCTGCGCGGCAGCGCGTGGGTGTCCGTCCTGAAGGACCTGCTGGTCATCGTCACGCTCGCCTTCCTCGCCCTCTACGTCCCCGTGCACTATTTCGACGGGTACGGGGACTTCCTCGGCCGGCTCATCGAGGAGAAGAGCGCCTGGCTGACGCTGCCCGGGAGCGGCGGGTCGCCGTACGGGCAGGGATGGTTCGCGACGACGACGTTCCTCAACGCCCTCACCGTCGTCATCTTCCCGACCACCGTCGCCGGGTACCTGGGCGCGCGCAGCGCGGACGGGCTGCGGCGCAACGCCATGTGGCTGCCCGCGTACAACATCCTGCTCTTCGTGCCGATGCTGCTCGGCATGGCCGCGCTGTTCGTCGTCCCCGGGCTGACCGGAGCCGAGTCGAACCTCGCGCTCCTCAAGCTCGTCGTCGACTCGCTGCCGGCCTGGGCGGTCGGGATCATCGGGGTCGCGGCGGCCCTCTCGTCGATCGTGCCGATGGCGGTGTTCATGCTGGTCATCGGGACGATGTGGGGCAGCAGCGTGTTCCCGCTCGTGCCGCGGTGGCGGGACGCCCCGGATGCGCGCAGGAGCGTGCAGAAGACCGGATCGCAGATCGTGGTCGTCGTCGCAGGCGCGCTCGCGCTCGTGCTCACGTACGTCGCGCCCAACACCCTCGTCCGGCTCTCCCTCATCTCCTACGAGGGGATGGCGCAGCTCGTCCCGATGCTGCTGGTGGGGCTGGTGTGGCGGCGGCTGAGTCTGGTGGGCGCGCTGAGCGGACTCCTCGTCGGGGTGGGGGTCGTGTGCGGGCTCGTGTTCAGCGAGCACGATCCGGTGTGGGGGATGAACGCCGGGATCGTCGCCCTCGCCGCCAATCTCGCGGTCACGCTCGTGGTCACGTACGTGTGTCCCGCCGATCGCGACGAACGGCCGGACGGCGAGGTGCTCGCCCGCGACCCGATCAGTGATCCGAAGGAGACGACGGACGCCGTTGCCGCGGGGTGAGGGCGGAGGCGGAGGGCGGAGGGCGACAGGTGACGCCGGGCGGTCTTGGGGCGGCGCGTGAGTTCCAGCACGTCGGACGCGGGCGCCTGCTCGGTCGCGCGGGGAGCGGGCGGCCCGCCGGGCCCTTGCGCCGCCGCAGGAAGCCGAGGTGCCGGCGGGCCACGGGCTCGGCCCGGATCCCGCCGGTCCGGTCGGCCGGGCGTCCCTCGCACCCCGTCGGCCGCTTCAGCCGGTCGCGACCGAGCCTGTATAACTGGCAGGAACGTTCGTGTATACCGATCGGCTATACCGATCTGTGCTTCGAAGGGCTCACGTCGAGTCGAAGCTCGGGTCGAGCCAGCGAGTCAGCGAGCCATCGAGGCATCGAGGCATCGAGGCATCGAGGCATTGAGACAGCGAGAGGAGGAACCCATGCCGCGTACCAACGCCTGGTCCACGACCCTGCGTCCGGCCGCCCTGCTGCTGTTCCTCCTCGTCGAGACGGTGATCTCGGCGCTCGTCGACACCGGCAGCCTCGCCGGGGCCGTCGCCCTCGCCGCGACCGCCGCCGCGGGTTCCGCCCTCGCCGTCTGCTCGCTGCTCGCCGCGCGGTCCGCGCCCGCCGTGCCACCCACCAGAGTGCGCACCGCGATCCGCGACCGAGAGCACCGCACCGCCTTCCTGCCGCAGCGCGATCCCGACGCCGCGGGGCGTACCAGGCCCCGAGCGCCCGGACGTCTCGTCCTGGCGGCCTAGCCCCGCTCGCCCTCCCGTACGCGGGCGCGGGCGTCTTGGGCCGTCACGCCGAATCCCCTGCCGGTCTCGCATCCGATTCCGGCACGTTCCGGTACGACGAGACCCCCGGAGGGCTCACCCATGTCGTCGTTCATGTCCGTCTTCGCGAGCTTGGTCGAGCATCTGGCCGACCTGCTCCAGCCGCTGTTCCACACCTCGGCCACGGCCGCGGCCATCATCCTGTTCACCGCGTTCGTACGGCTCCTCGTCCACCCGCTGTCGCGGGCCGGGGCGCGGGGTCAGCGGGACCGTCTCAAGCTTCAGCCGCGTATCGCCGAGCTGCGCAAGAAGCACAAGAAGAACCCCGAGGCGTTGCAGAAGGCGATCATGGAGCTGCACCGCGAGGAGAAGGTCTCCCCGCTCTCCGGCTGCCTGCCGATGCTGTTCCAGATGCCGGCGTTCTTCCTGCTCTACCACCTGTTCTCCAACAACAGCCTCGGTGGAGAGCCCAACGCCCTGCTCGGCCACACGCTCGGCGCGGCCCCGCTGGGGTCGCACTTCCGCGACGCGCTCGCGCACGGCGGGCTGTTCGGGGCGCAGGGGCTGGTCTACGTGGCGCTGTTCGTGCTCGTCGCGGCCGTGGCGACCTTCAACTTCCGGCGTACGAAGCGGCAGATGGCGCTGTCCGCGGCCGCCGCGCCGACGCCCGACGCCGGTCAGCCGCAGGTGCCGGGCATGGGGGCGATGACGAAGATCATGCCGTTGATGTCGTTCATGACGCTGTTCACGGTCGCCGTGGTGCCGCTCGCGGCCGCGCTGTACGTCGTCACGTCGACGACCTGGAGCGCGATCGAGCGGGCGTTCCTGTACCGGGACATGCCGTACGGCGCCGCGGCGGCGCTCCCCGTCTAGGGCCCGGCCGCGGGCCTGTCCGGGAGACGGGTCGGGTCCAGTCCGTGAACGGGGTATTGCGGACTGGACGCCGAACTTGGAGGATCGACCAGACCTCCGATGGCTGTCGGCCGCACCGGGCCATGGAGGCTCCTCCTAAAACAGAGGGAGTTACCCCATGAAGCTGCTGCGAGTCGGTCCCGCCGGAGCGGAGCGCCCCGCGCTCCTCGACGCCGAGGGGACCCTGCGCGACCTGTCGGGCCTGGTCGCGGACATCGACGGGGCGCTGCTCGCGGACGAGGCGGCCCTCGACCGCATCCGTGCCGCCGCCGCCTCCGCGGACCTGCCCGCCCTTGACTTCGAAGGGCTGCGGGTGGGTCCGCCGGTGGCCCGTATCGGCAAGGTCGTATGCATCGGCCTGAACTACCACGACCACGCGAAGGAGACGGGCGCCGAGCCGCCCGCCGAGCCCGTCGTCTTCTTCAAGGCGGCGGACACGGTGGTCGGCCCGCACGACACGGTGCTCGTGCCGCGCCGCTCGACCAAGACCGACTGGGAGGTGGAGCTGGCCGTGGTCATCGGACGTACGGCCCGCTATGTCGAGTCGGCGGAGGCGGCGCTCACGCATGTCGCCGGGTACGCGGTCGCGCACGACGTCTCCGAGCGCGAGTTCCAGATCGAGCGCGGCGGCACGTGGGACAAGGGCAAGAACTGCGAGACGTTCAACCCGCTCGGCCCGTGGCTCGTCACCGCGGACGAGGTCCCCGACCCGCAGGCCCTCGGGCTCAAGCTCTGGGTCAACGGCGAGCTCAAGCAGGACGGCAGCACCGCCGACCAGATCTTCTCCGTGGCCGAGGTGGTGCGCTACGTCAGCCAGTTCATGACCCTGTACCCCGGTGACGTCATCAACACGGGGACGCCGGCCGGGGTCGCGATGGGCCGCCCCGAGCCGAAGCCGTATCTGCGCTCCGGGGATGTCGTGGAGCTGGAGATCGAGGGGCTCGGCCGGCAGCGGCAGGAGCTGAAGGACGCGTAGGCGCTCCGCTTGAGGGGGGGGGGTGGGGGCGCGGGGTTGCGGGGTGCCCCCCCCTGGGTCCCGCTCCTCGATCGTGGGAGGCCCTGGGCCCCGCTCCTCGATCGCCGGAGGCCCTGGGCCCCTACTCCTACTCCGCGATCGCCGGAAACCCCGGCCCCCCCCCGCTCCTGTCACCGGAGGCCCAGGCAGCCCCGCTCCTCGTTCGCCGGAGGCCCCTGAGCGGCGCTACTTGGTGAACGTCTCCAGCGCCTCCACCACCAACGCGTGGTCCTCCACCTGCGGCAGGCCCGAGACGACCACGACGCCGACGACTCCCGCCCCGCGCACGGAGAGGGGAAACGCGCCGCCGTGGGCCGCGTACACGTCCGGGTCCAGGCGGGAGGAGTCCTCGAACGTCGTGCCCTTGGCGCGGAAGCGGCTGCCGACCAGGTACGACGAGGACTGGTAGCGCTCCACGACGCGGCGCTTGCGGGCGATCCACGCGTCGTTGTCCGGGGTCGAACCCGGCAGCGCCGCGTGGAACAGCTGCTGGCCGCCGCGGGTGATGTCGATCGCCACCGGAGCGCGGCGCTCGCGGGCCAGGTCGACCAGGAGCGTGCCGAGCCGCCACGCGTCGTCGTACGTGAACGAGTCGAGGACCAGGCGGCGCTCCTGCTCCTCCAGCGTCGCGATGTCGGGAGCCGTCGCGGGGTTCGGGGAGGCCGCGGTCACAGGGTCACCGTCACCTTCTGGTCGGCCGAGCGGCGGGCCGCTTCCAGGACGTCGAGCGCGGCGGCCGCCTGCGTGGCGGGCACCGGGTTCGGGGCGCCGTCGCGCAGGGCCGCGGCGACGGCGGCGTAGTACGCGGGGTAGTCGCCGTCGACGGTCGGCACCGGGCGGCCGCCGCCGGTCAGCGGGGACTCGCCGGAGCCGACGCGGCCCCACATCGAGTCGCTCTCGACACCCCACGGCTGACCCGGCGCCGGGCGCTTGCCGTCGCGCAGTGCCGCCTCCTGCGGGTCGAGGCCGTACTTCACGTAACCGGCCTGCGAGCCCAGTACGCGAAAGCGCGGGCCGAGCTGGGCCGTGGTGGCGGAGACGTACAGGTGCGAGCGGACGCCGCTCGCGTGGGTGATCGCGATGAACGTGTCGTCGTCCGCGGCGGCGCCGGCCCGGCGCACGTCCGACTCGGCGTAGACGGTGACCGCGGGGCCGAAGAGGACCAGCGCCTGGTCGACGACGTGGCTGCCGAGGTCGTACAGGAGGCCGCCGATCTCCTCCGGGTTCCCGGACTCGCGCCAGCCGCCCTTGAGCTGCGGGCGCCAGCGCTCGAACCGCGACTCGAAGCGCTGGATCTCGCCCAGTTCGCCGTCCGCCATGAGCTTGCGCAGGGTCAGGAAGTCGTTGTCCCAGCGGCGGTTCTGGAACACGGAGAGCAGCAGGCCGCGCTCGTCGGCCAGCGACGCGAGCTCGCGCGCCTCCGCCGCGGTGCCCGCCACCGGCTTGTCGACGACGACCGGCAGGCCCGCCTTGAGCGCGGCCGTCGCGAGCGGTACGTGCGTCTTGTTCGGGGACGCGATGACGATCAGGTCGAGGTCGTCGGCGCGCTCCCAGAGTTCGTCCGGGGAGTCCACGCAGCGCAGGTCGTCGCCGTGCTCGGCGCGGGCCTGGGCCTGCCGCTCCGGGTTCGACGTGACGACCGTGTCGAGGACGAGGCCCTCGGTCGCGGCGATCAGCGGCGCGTGGAAGACGGAGCCGGCCAGGCCGTAGCCGATCAGACCCACGCGGAGGGGGCCACCCGTACCGCTCGTACCGCTCGTACCCGTCATGTCAGTCATGCGTTCCATGCCTTCCACTTAAGCAACGGTGTTGCCAAAGTGCAAGCTCGGGAGACAATGGGACGGTGAATACGCATGTCACGCACGTACGGTCCACCGCGGGTGTCAATCTCTCCGCCCTGCGCGGGCACAACGCCGCGCTCGTTCTGGACCTGCTGCGCACCGCGGGAGAGGCCGGGATCAGCCGCCTGGAACTCGCCGAGCGCACGGGCCTGACCCCGCAGGCCGTCAGCAAGATCACGGCGCGGCTGCGCGCCGAGGGCCTCGCCGTCGAGGCCGGGCGGCGCGCCTCCACCGGCGGCAAGCCGCGCACCGTGCTGCGCCTGGTCGCCGGCGCCGGGCACGCCGTCGGCCTGCACCTCGACCGGGACGAGCTGCGCGCCGTCCTGACGGACCTGTCCGGCGCGGTCGTCGCCGAGCGCCGCGCGCCGCTCGACCTCGGCGCGGGCGCGGAGGTCGTGCTCGCCGCGGTGGCCTGCGCGGTCGACGCCCTGTTCGGCGCGTGCGGGAGCGTCGGCTCCGTGCTCGGGGCGGGCGTCGCCGTCCCCGGACCGCTCGACCACGCCGACGGCGTGCTGCACCGTGTCACCGGCTTCCCGCAGTGGGACGGCTTCCCGCTGCGCGACGCGCTCGCCGAGCGGCTCGGGATGCCCGTGGTCGTCGACAAGGACACGAACGCGGCGGCGCTCGGCCTCGCCCTCGACGCCGCCACCGGCGACGGCCACCGCTCCTTCGCCTACCTCCACCTGGGCACCGGCCTCGGTGCCGGACTCGTCCTCGGCGGCGCGGTCTATCGCGGGGCGCGGACCGGGGCGGGCGAATTCGGCCACCAGGTCATCCAGTTGGACGGTCCCGCGTGCGGCTGCGGAAACCGCGGCTGCATCGAGGCGCTCTGTCTCGCCGCCGTCGCGGACGGCACGGACGCCGGTATGGACGAGGCCGCGCGCGTGCTCGGGGAGGGCGCGGGCAACCTGGTCAGCCTGCTCGACATCGACGCCGTCCTGCTCGGCGGCCGCACGGTCTCCGCCGCCGAGGAGCGGTTCGTACGAGGCGTGGGCGGCGTCCTCGACGCCCGTGCGCGGCGCGAGGGCGGCGGGTCCGCGATACCGGTGCGGGCCGCGCCCGGGGGCGTCACGCTCGTCGTGGAAGGGGCCGCGCAGCTGATTCTCGCCCCGCTGTTCGGCCGCGGGAACACGGCCGTTCCGGCCCACCGGAAGTAGTCGAAACCGATCGCGAACATTCGAAAAGTAATCAAAGGTACGTGAATATGAGCTGATCGGGGGTTCTTTGACGGCCATTGGGCCGTACGGGGCCGTGGCGTCTCAGCCGGGTCGCGCGCGCGTGACAGATTCCTGGGCCATGGCCATCGGGGCCCGTGAGTCCGGCGATGGTCGTTGAACACCGCGACCAGCAAAGGCTCTTCATGCGACTGCGCCGCCCGATCGTCCTCGGCATCTCCGCCAGCGCCCTGACGCTCGCCTCCGCCGTCCACGCCCCGGCCTCGTCCCTCCCTGCGGCCGAGGCCCGCGAGCCCGCCTGCCGCATCGCTCCGGACAGCGGTGAGTTCCCCATCGAGACCGCGATCCACCGTGGCCCCGCCGTCTACCATCCCGGCGGCGGGTACCGGAATTGGTCGCTCGACCTCACCAACACCACCGACGCGAGCTGCGGCGGCATCCACCCGGTGCTCGTCCTCGTGGACGAGGAGCGGGAGTTGAAGCCGGACCAGGTCCGGCTCGAGTTCCTCGACGGGGACGCGTGGCGGTCCGTGCCGTTCGAGAAGACCGGCGCGGACGAGAGCGTGGGCGTCTTCGACGACGGCTTCGCCGGGTTCTCGGTCGGTCCCGGCGAGACGGTCACCGGGAAGGTCCGGCTCGCGTTCACCTCCGGCACCGCGCCCAACCACGTCGTCGCCAGTGCCGCGCTCGTGCAGCGCGAGGACGACGACGGGGACTGGGTGGGGGAGTCCGACGCCTATCCGTTCGCCATCCACCCGGACGGCGACGACAGCGGCGACGACGGTGGTGACAGCGGTGGCACCGACGACACGGGGTCGTCCCTCGGCGGCGAGCTCGCCAGGACGGGGCCGCGGTCCCTGCGCGGTCTCGGGGTCGCCTCCGGTGCCCTCCTCCTCGGCGGCGCGGCGCTCGTGGTGGGGTCCCGGCGCCTTCGCGTGCCGAGGCGCTGACACCGGCCGTCTCGCGCGGACGCGGTCCGTCCGCGCGCACGGCCGGGCGGGCCGTTCACCGTGATCTGCGAACATCCCTGCGTGGACTACCCGAACGACCAGGCCCCCGGCTCCCCGGTGCGCGGCGGCATCCCCGAGCACGGCCGCATCCCGAAGTACTACGCGGTGAAGGCCCGACTCGACCTGCTCATAGGCGAGTTGGGAGAGGGCGAGACGCTGCCGACCGAGCGGGATCTCGCCCTGCGGTACGCCGTGTCGCGCGAGACCGTCCGGCAGGCGCTGCGCGAACTGCTCCTCGAAGGCCGGCTGCGGCGCCAGGGCCGGGGCACCGTCGTCGCGGGCCCCAAGCTGGAGCAGCCGCTGTCCCTGGCCTCGTACACCGAGGGCGTCCGGCGGCAGGGGCGCCGCCCGGGGCGCACCCTCATCGGCCTCGAACGCTTCCCGTGCCCGGCCGCGCTCGCCGCCGAGATCGGCCTGGAGCGCGGCGAACCCGTGTGGCACATGGAACGCGTCCTGCTCGCCGACGACGAGCGGGTCGGCCTGGAGTCCACGTACGTGGCCGTCGCCCGGATGCCTCGCCTCGACACCGACTTCGACCCCGACTCGTCCTTCTACTCGTACGTCCATGAACGCCTCGGCATCGACTTCGGCTCGGCCGACGAGCGCATCGAGACGGTGCTCGCGACGCCGCGTGAGGCGCTGCTCGTCGGGACGCCGCCCGCGCTGCCCATGCTGCTGATCCACCGCGTCTCGTACGACACCGGCGGGCGGGCCACCGAGCGGGTGCGGACGCTTTACCGCGGGGACCGGTTCTCGTTCACCACGCGTTTGGGCGGCGACGGCAGGTAACGCCCCTTTTCTGTGGGTCGGTCGCGCCCTGCCGATGCGTCAGTGGCGTTCTGTCGACTCATGTTGATAACGGGAACGTAACGGGTCTAGGCCAACCTTGGGTGCCCGTTCACCGTCCCGTTGCCGACCGGACCGGCGCGGGACACCCGTCCCGAGGAGCGTGGTCGCCGTGAGAGAACGGATATGCAGGGGAGTTGAAGGCTGATGGCGGAACGGATCAGTGGCATCCGGTTCGACCGGGTCTCCGTCGCGTACGGCGGCGGGAGCGGCGCCACCGTCGCTCTCGAATCCCTCGACCTGACCGTCGAACCGGGCGAGGTGATGGCGCTCCTCGGCCCGTCGGGATCCGGCAAGACCACCGCCCTGCGCGCGGTCGCCGGGTTCGTGAGGCCCACGTCCGGGCGGGTGTTCATCGGCGAGCGCGACGTCACCGACCTGCCGCCGCACCGGCGCGGCCTCGGCATGGTCGTGCAGCAGTACGCGCTGTTCCCGCACATGCGGGTCGCGGACAACGTCGCCTTCGGGATGAAGGCCCAGAAGGTGCCGAAGAGCGAGATCCCCGGCCGCGTCGCCGAGGCCCTGGAGCTGACCGGCATGGCCGCCTACGCCCGGCGCCATCCGCGCGAACTCTCCGGCGGCCAGCAGCAGCGCGTCGCCATCGCGCGCGCCCTCGCCATCCGGCCGGGCGTCCTCCTCCTCGACGAACCGCTGTCGGCCCTCGACGCCCAGCTGCGCTCCGGCATGCTCGCCGAACTGGCGCGCCTGCACCGCGAGTTGCCCGACGTCTCCATCCTGTACGTCACCCACGACCAGGTCGAGGCGCTCACCCTGGCCGACCGGATCGCCGTCATGGACCGCGCCCGCCTCCAGGACGTGGGGACGCCGCAGAACCTGTACCGGCGCCCGCGCACCGAGTTCACCGCCTCCTTCGTCGGCAACGCCAACCTCCTTCCCGTGACGGTCGGCGCGGGCCATGTCACCTTCGGGAAGGCCGAGTTGAAGGTCGACACGCCCCACGAGGCCGCGGCCGGCGCCACCGCGACCCTGTGCGTGCGCCCGCACCTCGTCGGACTCGGTGACGGGCCCAACTCCCTGACGGGCGAGGTCGCCGAGGTGCAGTGGCGCGGCTCGACCCACCGGCTCCACGTCGACGTGGACGGGCATCAGGTCAAGGCGGACCTGCGCGAACTGCGGGACCCGCCCGCGCCGGGGGAGCGGGTCACCCTGCACTTCGCACCGCAGGACGCGGTGCTGCTCGCGGCGGGGGTGTCCGAGGATGGCTAGCGCCGCCGTCGCGACGCCCGTCGAGGTCGCCGCGAAGTCCCGTAAGCCGGTCGGGAGTTGGGTGTGGGCCGTGCCGCCCGTCGCCGCCCTCGCGGTCGTCTTCCTCTACCCCCTCTTCCTCGTCGTCCAGCAGTCCCTGCGGCCCGACACCGGCGGCACGTCCCTGAAGCCGTACGCCGACGTCTTCGCGTCGTCCGCCTTCCGTGAGGCGCTCGGGACGACCGTATGGCTCGCGGTCGGATCGACCGTCGGCTGCCTGGTCCTCGGGTTCGCGCTCGCGCTGGTCATCGCGTTCGTGCCGTTCCCCGGCGGGAAGGCCGTCGCCAAGTTCATCGACGTGTTCCTCTCCTTCCCGTCCTTCCTGATCACGCTCGCGCTGCTCTTCGTCTACGGGCAGGTCGGCATGGCCAACGGCCTGTGGACGGACGTCACGGGCGCCGCCACCGGGCCGTTCCGGTTCCTGACGACGCCCTGGGGGGTGCTGCTCGCCGAGATCACGTACTTCACCCCGTTCGTGATGCGGCCGCTGCTCGCCGCGTTCTCCCAGGTCGACACCGCGCAACTCGAAGTCGCGTCGTCGCTCGGAGCGCGGCCCGCGCGGATCGTGCGGCAGGTGATCCTGCCCGAGTCGCTGCCCGCGCTGGCCGCCGGCGGCGCGCTGGTGCTCGTCATGTGCCTGAACGAGTTCGGGATCGTGCTGTTCACCGGGGCGAAGGGCGTCACGACGCTCCCGATGCTCGTGTACGGCAAGGCGATCCTGGAGTCGGACTACCCGGGGGCGTGTGTCGTCGCCGTGGTCAACGTGCTGATCTCCGTCGGCCTCTACGGGATCTACCGGGTGGTGAGCCGACGTGTCGGCGCGTGACGCAGCGAGGGGTGTGCGTGCCACCGCCGTGTGCCCGTCGCCGACCGTCGCGCCGTCGCGGCCGGCCGCGCCCCGCGGCGGAGCCGCCGATCGATACCGTCCCGCGCCCCTGGAGGGGGTTCTCACCGATGCTCGTTCATAGCCGGCCAGGCACGTGGGCCACCTGGGCCCTCTTCTTCCTCCTCTTCCTCCCTCTCTTCGCCCTGCCCCTCCTCGTCATCGTCGCCGCCTCCTTCGCCACGAACTGGTCCGGCGCCTTCCCCTCCGGATTCACCGGCGGCCACTACCAGGCCGCCACCAGCGGGGACTCGCTCACCGCGCTCGCCACCAGCCTCGTCACCGCCGTCACGGCGAGCGTGCTCGCACTCGTCGTCGGCGGCTGGGCCGCGCTCGCCGCCGCGTCCCTGAAGAAGACCGGACGCCGGTTCATGGACGCCCTGTTCGTGCTGCCGGTCGCCGTGCCCTCGGTCGTCGTCGGACTCGCCGTGCTCGTCGCCTTCAGCAAGCCGCCGATGCTGCTCAACGGCACCCGCTGGATCGTCATCGTCGCGCACACCATCCTCGTCACCGCGTTCGCCTACCAGTCCGTCGCCGCCGCCGTCGTGCGCCTCGACCCGGCGTACGAACAGGCCGCCGCGTCCCTCGGCGCCCGGCCCGCGTACGTCCTGTGGAAGGTGAAGCTGCCGCTCCTGCTGCCGTCCCTGAACGCCGCGGCCGGACTCTGCTTCGCCCTGTCCATGGGCGAGTTGAGCGCCACGATGATGCTCTACCCGCCGGACTGGATGCCGCTGCCGGTGCAGATCTACGCGACCACCGACCGCGGCTCGCTGTTCACCGGCTCCGCGATCGCGGTGGTCCTGATGGCGGCCACGCTGCTCGTCCTGCTCGCCGTCTCACGGATCCGCACCAAGGCCTCGTACCGCTGAAACCCCCTGATCCCGCTAGGAGTTCACCTCGCCATGCGCAGAAACATCCTCACCGCGGTCGCCGCCACCGCGGGCAGCCTCGCCCTCGCCGCCTCCCTGACCGCCTGCGGCGGCAGCTCGGCCGCCTCCGACGCGAAGGTCGTCACCGTCTACAGCGCCGACGGCCTCAAGGGCGAGAACGGCGACGGCTGGTACGACAAGGTCTTCAAGGACTTCACCGCGCAGACCGGCATCAAGGTCGAGTACGTGGAGGGCGGCTCCGGCGAGATGGTGCAGCGCGCCGTCCGTGAGAAGTCCAACACGCAGGCCGACGTGCTCGTCACCCTGCCGCCCTTCATCCAACAGGCCGACGGGAAGGGCCTGTTGGCGAAGTACGCCCCCGAAGGCTCCGACCGGGTCGACGGCGCCGACAAGGCCGCCGACGGCACCTGGACCTCCGTCGTCAACAACTACTTCGGCTTCGTCTACAACAAGAAGGAGCTGAAGACGCCCCCGCAGACCTGGGAGGAACTCCTCGACGGGTCGTACAAGGACAAGCTCCAGTACTCCACGCCCGGCGTCGCGGGCGACGGCACCGCCGTGGTCGTCAAGGCCATGCACGACTTCGGCGGCAAGCAGGCCGCCATGGACTACCTGAAGAAGCTCCAGGCCAACAACGTCGGCCCGTCCGCCTCCACCGGCAAGCTCGCCCCCAAGGTCGACAAGGGCGAGCTCCTCGTCGCCAACGGCGACGTCCAGATGAACTTCGCGCAGGCCAAGACCATGCCCCACCTCGGCCTGTGGTTCCCGAAGAAGGCCGGCGGCAAGCCCACCTCGTTCGCGCTGCCGTACGCCGCCGGACTCGTCAAGAACGCCCCGCACACCGCGAACGGCAAGAAGCTCCTCGACTTCATGCTCGCCACGAAGCAGCAGCGGGACGTCAGCTCGGTCGGCGGCGGCTTCGCCGCGCGCACCGACGTCAAGGCCACCGACGAGAACGCCATCGCGCTCGCCAAGATCATGGACGGCGTGGAGATCTTCGAGCCGGACTGGGACGACATCGACAAGAACCTCCAGGCGTACGTGGAGGACTGGAAGTCGGCCACCGGCAGCTGAGTCCATCCCGCGGTGACGAATGTCCATGGGCATTCGCGCCCGCGTCACCAAAAGATAACGGGTCTGGTCCAACACTCCTGTGGAATCAGGGGCGTTGGACCACGCCCGTGCCCCCACATCTCCGGAGGACCGCATGTCGCGTACGACCACGCCCGGCATCTCCCGCCGCTCGATCCTCATCGGCTCCGCCACCGCCGCACTCGCCGCGGTGGCCGCCCCCGGCGCCGCGTCCGCTGCGGCCCGCACCCCCAAGGTCCTGGTCATCGGCCTCGACGGCACGCTGCTCAGCAGAGTCCGGGACGCCGACGCCCCCCGCCTCAAGGCCCTCATGGCGGCCGGCCTGACCGCCCCCAGCTCGATCTACGCCGACCCGATGGCGCCCACCATGTCGGGACCCGGCTGGTCCACGCTCATCACCGGCGTCTGGCCCGACAAGCACAACGTGAAGGACAACAACTTCACCGGCCACCAGTTCGCCCAGTACCCCGACTTCCTCACCCGGATCGAGACCGCGAAGCCGTCCCTGTCCACCTACGCCGTCTCCTCCTGGGCCCCGATCACGGACATGGTCTTCTCCTCGAAGGTCGACACCCGCGTCTCCACCCCGAGCGCCGAGTACGACACCGGCACCACCAGCCGGGCCGTCACGCGGCTGAAGTCCGCCGACCCGGACGCGGTCTTCGTCCAGCTCGACAACGTCGACCACGCCGGGCATTCCTACGGCGCCGCGAGCCGGCAGTACCTCGACGCGATCCACGGCGTGGACACCCAGGTCGGCGCCATGGTCGACGCCCTCACCTCCCGTGCCACGTACGGGAACGAGGACTGGCTGATCCTGATCACCGCCGACCACGGGCACACCGACGCGGGCGGCCACGGCGGCTCCACCTGGCCCGAACGGCAGACCTTCATGATCGCCGTCGGCGGGACCGTCAACGCGGGCTCGACCCGGTACGACGTGAAGATGCCCGACGTCGCCGCCACCGCCCTCGCCCACCTCGGCGTCGCCATTGACCCGGCCTGGGCCCTGGACGGCCGCCCGATCCAGCAGCCCACCCCCGACGACTTCGACGGCCTGCGCGCCAAGCTCACCGGACCCGTCGACGAGACCGGCATCGGCGCGGGCGTCATCGGCTTCACGCACACCCCGCCCACCGGCTGGAGCGTCGACAACTCCGCGATGGGCACCGGCGGCGTCACCGAGTGGCGCGGCTGGACCTTCACCACGGACGAGTTCTGGACGCGGGCCGAGCGCGACCAGCAGCGCGAGTGCAACGTCCGCGCCCGGAACGTCTTCGCGGTCGCCGACGGCGACGAATGGTCCGACAAGGCGGTCTCGGCCACGTACGACTCGACCCTGGTCAGCCCCGACTTCCCGGTCACCGGCGGCCGCCCGGCCACCCTCACCTACACGACCTTCTACCGCCAGGAGTCCCCGCAGAAGGGCGAGGTCCTCGTCTCCTACGACGGCGGCACCCCGGTCTCCGTGAAGACGTACACCTCCGACGTCCCGTCCCGCACGGAGACCGTCACGCTCGCCGTGCCGAGCGGTGTGACCAGGGCGAAGGTCCGTTTCCGGTACACCGGCGGCAACAACTGGTTCTGGACGATCGACGGGGTCAAGATCAGCGGTTCCTGATTAGGCTGTGGGCGTCGGCACAGTGTCGTCCCGGCGCCCCAGACAGCACGGTTGTTTCACCGCGGACCGCAGGAGTGCACCCCATGGCAGAGCGCAAGCCCATCGACTCGTGGCTCACCGACATGGATGGCGTGCTCATCCACGAGGGAGTCCCGATTCCCGGCGCCGACGCGTTCATCAAGCGGCTGCGCGACTCCGGCAAGCCGTTCCTGGTGCTGACGAACAACTCCATCTACACCGCCCGCGACCTCCAGGCCCGCCTCACCCGCATGGGCCTGGAGGTGCCGGTCGGCAACATCTGGACGTCCGCCCTGGCCACCGCCAAGTTCCTGGACGCCCAGCGCCCCGGCGGCACCGCGTACGTCATCGGCGAGGCCGGTCTGACGACGGCCCTGCACGACATCGGCTACGTGCTCACCGACCACGCGCCCGACTACGTGGTGCTCGGCGAGACCCGGACCTACTCCTTCGAGGCGATGACGAAGGCCGTCCGGCTGATCAACGACGGCGCCCGCTTCATCTGCACCAACCCCGACGAGACCGGCCCCTCCACCGAGGGCCCGCTGCCCGCCACCGGAGCCGTCGCCGCGCTGATCACCAAGGCGACCGGGAAGCAGCCGTACTTCGCCGGCAAGCCGAACCCGCTGATGATGCGCACCGGGCTCAACGCCATCGGGGCGCACTCCGAGACCAGCGCCATGATCGGCGACCGGATGGACACCGACGTGCTGGCCGGCCTGGAGGCGGGCATGCAGACCTTCCTCGTACGGACCGGGCTGACCAGCGACGCGGACATCAAGAAGTACCCGTTCACGCCGTCGCACGTCGTCGATTCCATCGCGGATCTGGTCGACCTCGTGTAAGGCCCCCGGGGCCGTTCAAGATGCGGAAAGCCGCCGCGCGCGTGAACCTGCACATATCAGGAGGTTCACGATGCGTACTGGTCTGCTTGCTCTGAGTGCCGCAGGGGCGGCCGCTGTCCTGGTGACCGCCCCGGTCGCCGCCCAGGCCGCCGACGGCGGCGGATCCATCGCCGTCACCCCGTACGCCGTCCCACCGGGCACCGAGGTCGATCTGCGGGTCTCCGGCTGCGAGGGCACCACGGGACGCGCCTACTCCGACGCCTTCGTGTCGCCCGGGGTGCTCGCGCCCTCCGCCGACCAGCCGACGCTGTTCGCCGAGGCCCGCGTGAAGACGTCCGTCGCCCCGGGCAACTACGAGATCAAGGTGACCTGCGACGGCGTCGACGGCAAGGTCAAGGGCACCGTACGGGTCCTCGACCACAGCAGCCCGTCGCCGCGGCCCACCCCCACCGCGCCCGTGCACGCCGGAGGCGGTGGCGCCGCCGAGCAGCTGGCCGCCGTGCAGGACGGGCCCGGCACCCGGCACGCCCTGATCGGCCTCGGCCTCACCGCGGTCGCCGCGGTCGCCGTGGCCTTCCGCAGCGTCCGGCGCCGCCGGTCCTCGCGGCAGTGAGCACGCCATGAGCGAACGGTCGGGCGGCGCCGGACGGCTGATCACCGGCCTCGCCTGGGCGGTGCTGCTGCTCGGCCTGTGGCTGTGGGGCCGCGAGATCACCGAGGTGAACCTGTCGTCGCCGACCACCGGCGACGCGGCCGCCGTGGGCCGCCCGCTCGGCGTCGCCCTGCCCGCCGCCCACAAACCCGTCAAGGCCGCGAAGCCCCAGCGCGTCGACGTCTCCGCGCTGCACATCCAGGCGCCGGTCGTCCCCCGCGGCCTGGACGGCGGCGGTGCCATCGACCCCCCGCCCTACGACCAGGCCGGCGTCGTCGGCTGGTACGGCGACGGGGTCGAACCGGGGGAGCGCGGCACGTCCCTGTTCGTCGGGCACGTGGACACCGAGACCCGGCCCGCCGTCTTCTACCACCTCAGCGAGGCCCGGCCCGGTGACGAGGTGCGGGTGGTGCGCGACGACGGGTCGGTCGCCGAGTTCACCGTCGACGACGTCCAGGTCTACTCGCGCCGCGACTTCGACCCGCACAAGGCGTACGGGCCGCACCACGGCGACCGCGCCGAACTCCGCCTGATCACGTGCGGCGGGACCTTCGACAAGGCGTCGCGGACGTACACGGCGAACGTCGTCGTCTCCGCGTACCTGTCCGGCATCGACGAGGCGCCGACGAAGGCGGGTTGAGAGCACCTGGCCCGGCCGGCGGCCCGCTCCCCCCGGAGCCGCCGGCCGGGCTGGTCCTCGACCGCGCGCGCAGCGGGCTGCGGGAGTAACCCGGCGCCGGCGCGGGAGGTGTGAGGAAGTCATCCTGGTCTGGGTGGTGTGGCCGGGGGCTCGGGCCGCTGCGTCAGACTCTAGAACGGATGGGCGTCGCGGCCTAGAGGGTGATTGACGCCAAGTGTGAAGATGGTTGCTCAACGTGGTCGTCGCAGGTGGCGACGGGTTTTCACGCAGGTCCGGGCTTGTCGGGGCGCAACTGGGCGTCGGTCAGGAGCCGTTTGATCACGCTGTGGGAGACCTGGTCGATCGGCAGTCGGTTCCTGCGTGCGTACTGCCGCAATATCGAGAACGCGGCGTCCGGCTCGGTCTTCCAGCGTTCGGCCAGCATGCCCTTTGCCTGTTCGACTCGCACACGGCTGGCAAGTGCCTGTTGGAGCTGGCCCGCCAACTCCCTGTGCTGGGCGTAGGCGCGCTGATTGGCCAGTCCGAGGGCGGCCGCGTCGGCCAGGGACTGTGCAATCGCCAACTCCTCGTCGCCGGAAGGGAGTTCCGGTGTGAAGATGCCGAGGGCGCCGAACGTGTCGTCGCGGCGTTGCAGGGGAACCGCGTAGGTGGCGGTGATGCCGTGCCGCAGGGCGACCGCCGTGAAGACGGGCCAGCGCGCCACCGCGTCCTCGGAGGTGAGGGAGACCGGCTCCACCGGCTTCCCCGTCCGCAGGCAGTCGTGAACGGGACTGGCCGACGGGGAAGCGACCAGTAACCGCTCGACGAGACGGGGTTGTTCGGAGCTCTTGACGATCGCCCCGGGAGGTCCGCCCGGATCATGCAGACTCACCCCCGCGCCGCGCGCTTCGAGCAGGTCCACGCAGTGGTCGGCCAGACGTCCCAGGTACCGGTGAGGGTCGAACCTGTCGAGGAGGGTGTCCGAGAACTCGACGAGGGCTGTGGCGAGCCGGAGTTCACGGGGTGGGTGCGACATGTCCTCATCCCTTCTGTGCCACTGGCCGTGCCCCGCATGGACGCCGCCTACCCATACGGCAGGGGGGTGTAACAGGTCTTTGACAAGCCATGTCCGGCCTCGTGACCCCGTCGAGGCGTATGCCACGATTGAGAACACCAACTGTGCACCCAAGGGGGAGTGGATGTACCGGAAACTGAGGGCTGGAGCGGTCGTCGTGGGGGCGGCGCTGCTCGTGTCCGCGTGTTCCTCCGGAGGCAAGGGCGACGAAAACTCCACGACGCCTCCGGTCAAGCAGCAGCCGAAGAGCGCCGACCCGTTCTGGGTCAACCCCGAGAGCAAGGCCGCGAAGGCCGTGTCGGCGCTGGAGGAGGACGGCAAGGACGACCAGGCCGCGGCGGTCCGCAAGATCGCGGAACAGCCCAGCGGTGAGTGGATCATTCCGGAGAACGCGGAGGAGCAGGCCCGCGGTTACACGGAGGCCGCCAAGAAGGCGGACCGGGACGCGCTGCTCGTCGTCTACAACATCCCGCACCGCGACTGCGGCAACTACTCGCAGGGCGGCGCCGCCGACGGCAACGCGTACCGGGAGTTCATCGACCAGGTCGCGGCCGGGATCGGGGACCGTCCCGCGACGGTGATCCTGGAGCCGGACGCCGTGCAGCACATGGTGGACAACTGCACCCCGGAGCAGTTCCACGAGGAGCGCTACGACCTGCTCAAGGGCGCCATCGGCAAGCTCAAGTCGCTGAAGAACACCACGGTGTACCTCGACGCGGGCAACGCGGGCTGGGGCAAGCCGGACCAGATCTTCCAGCCGTTGCAGTGGTCCGGCATCGACCAGGCCGACGGCTTCTCAGTGAACGTGTCGAACTTCTACACCACCGAGGAATCGGTGAAGTACGGCAAGGAGCTGTCGGCGAAGGTCGGCAACAAGCCGTTCGTCGTCGACACGAGCCGGAACGGGAACGGGCCGTACACCGGCGGCGCCGCCGACGAGCGCTGGTGCAACCCGCCGGGCCGGGCCCTCGGCGAGTCCCCGACGACCAAGACGAACGACCCCCTGGTGAAGGCGTACCTGTGGGTCAAGCGGCCGGGCGAGTCGGACGGCACGTGCAAGGGCGGGCCCAAGGCCGGCGAGTGGTGGGGCGAGTACGCGGTGAAGCTCGCCGAGGCGGGCAGCTAGCCGCCCTGGGGTGCGGATGCGCGAAAGGGGCGCGGGACCGACTCCCGCGCCCCTTCTTCGTGGTGGAGAGCCCCCTAGGGCACGTGCACCCACTGCGCCTTGCTGGGCGTTCCCTCGTCGTCCGTGACGAACAGCATGTACCAGCCCGATTCGACGAGCGCGCTGCTCTTCGGCACGGTCACCGTGATCGAGTCGGCCGACTTCTTCAGGTCGAGGGCGATGGACGTCTGGTCGACGTCCGTGACGTGCGTCGACGCGCTCGGCCTGATCAGCCGGGCCGTCTTGATCGACGACGCGTGGTCCGTCCGGTACGTCGCCGAACCGCCCCGCTCGACGGTCTTCTCGGCGCCGTCCAGGGTCGGCCGCGAGTCCCGGTACAGATACGGCGGCGTGTAGATCTCGATGCGCTGCTCGAACGTGCCGGGCTTGGTGTTGGCCTTGTCCGCGTAGAGCGAGTCCGAGCCGAAGAACAGCACGCGGCCGTCGGGCAGGAGCAGCGATCCCGAGTGGTAGTTGCGCCCCACGGCGGGGTCGGCGACCTGCTTGAAGGAGTTGGTGCTCGTGTCGTAGAGCCGCGCCTGGAGGATGTTGGAGTCACCGCGCCCGCGGTAGTCCTCGGAGCCGCCGGAGACCAGGATCGAGTCGTCGGGCAGGATCGAGGACTGCGGGTAGCGCGTGCCCTTCTCCAGCGTCGGGCCGTCGACGAACTTCGGGTTCGCGTCCTTCAGGTCGACGATGCGGGTCTTGTTGCTGGAGAGCTTGGACTCGCCGACGCCGCCACCGCCGATCACCATGTACTTCTGGTTCTGCGCGGGCGGCAGCTCGACCGTGCCCGCCGTCTCCATCATGTTCGCGTCGGAGAGGCCGGGGATCTTCTGGAACTTGTTGGTCTTCAGGTCCCAGACGCCGGGCTTGCGGCCGACGTCGTCCGGGCCGTAGCCCGCGTTGGCGCCCGAGTAGAAGATCTTGCCGTTCTCCATCTGGAACAGCGCCGGGTACGTCGGGAACTGGCGCTGCTTCGCCAGGTACGTCCACTTCTTCGTCTTCGGGTCGTAGATCTCGTTCTTGCCGGGGACCAGCTGCCCGATGTCGTCGAGGCCGGAGACGGAGAGGACCTTGCCGTCCGAGAGCGTGGTCAGCGTGGGGTACCAGCGCGCCTCGTTCATCGGGTCGACCTTGATGTACTTCTCGGCGACCGGGTCGAACTCGTAGCTGTCCTTGATCCCCTGGAAGTCCTTCTTGTCCAGGGCGAGCTTCTGCGCGATGCCGTACACGTTGCGCGCGTCGGCGCCGGTCAGGCCCTGGACCCGGTAGTTGTCCTGGGTGCCCGTCTCGTACTTCGCGCCGGACTTCTGGGCCTCGACGTAGACCCGGCCGATGCCCGGTTCGTTGCGCAGGAACTTGCCGGTGTTCGGGTCGAAGACCTTCTTGGCGCGCTCGACCGTGATGTTGATGTCGGAGACGAACGTCTTGCCGTTCTCCTTGCCGGTGAACTTCGTGCCGGCCTTGATGGTCTTGGGCGCGTCCGGGTCCTCGTTGTGGACGATCATCAGGCCGCCGGCCTTGGTGACGTCGCCCTTGAGCTTCTCGTACTTCTTCGTGCCGCCCGCGATCAGCAGGTTCCCGTTCGCCAACTGGGTGTGTCCGGTGCAGAACAGGTCGCTGGGCGTGGGGATCTTCTTGATGGTCTTCTTGACCGGGTCGTAGAGCCGGGTGTCGAACTTCTTCGCGTCGAAGTTCTTCTGGTTGTTCCCCGACCCGGCGACCAGCAGGATCTTCCCGGTGTGGAGCAGCGCCGCGTGGATCGTGTTGAGGCGCATGTCCTGGGGGAACTCGACGACGTCCCAGTGCCCGTTCTCGGCTTTGTACTCCGGCCTGTTGATCTTGTACTCGTGGTACTTGGCCGACCCGAAGCGATACAGCCAGGGTCCGTTCATCCCGGCCAGCGCCAGTACCACCACCGTGCCGATGGCTATGCGTCGGGCACGGCGGCGGCTCGCACCGTCTTTCACTTGTTACGTCCCCCCAGGGAGATCTGCATGGTCTGGTCGTTGCCCCCGTCACCGCGGCCGGCGGCCCAACTGGGCTTCTGCTGCGGGACGCCGTGCGGCTGCGCGGCCTGCTGGACCGGCTGCTGCTCGGGCGTGGCGTCGACGGGCGGCTTGGGCTTCTTCTTGTCCTGCCGCAGCATGTAGCGCCAGGCGAACATCGGCGTCGCGGTGATCAGGAGGGCGAAGCAGGCCCAGGTGATCATCGCCGGGTGCGAGTGGCCGAGGGCGAAGCCCGCGCCGATCGAACCGGCGAAGATCAAGATGAAGTACCAGTGGTAGCGGAACGTCCCGAACCAGCGGTCGGGGCTGGCGGAGTCGCCCTTGGGGGTGACGACGAACTTGCTCTTGCGGCGCAGCAGCGAGTCGATGAGCGCCTTCGCGTACAGCGGCGCCGACAGCGCGGACATCACCATGCCGGCGACACCGCCGGAGCCCTCGGGCTCGTGCGGCGACACGTTGTGCCGGCGGTTCCAGATGTAGAGGCCGATCTGCAGCGCCGAGGCGTTGCCGTACAGCATCAGCCAGATCGTCGGGTCGATGTTCACACCCGAGGCGCCCAGACCGAGGAACAGCGCACAACTCAGCGCCGCCAGGATCCAGTTCATCGCGGCCATCGGGTAGAAGATGATCATCATCGTGTAGTTGAAGAGCTTGCTCGGCGGGAGCGTGAAGAAGCCCTTCCAGTACTGCTTGAGGATCGTCTCGTACGTACCGCGCGACCAGCGCATCTGCTGCGTGAAGAAGTCGGTCCAGGCGCTGGGGCCCTCACCCACGGCGAGCACGTCCGGCGTGTACACGGAACGCCACTTCTTGCCGGTGGCCGGGTTCTTGGCGCGGTGGATCTCGAAACCGGTCGCCATGTCCTCGGTGATCGAGTCGTACAGACCGCCGATCTGCTTCAGCGTCTTGATCCGTACGGCGTTGGACGTGCCGACGAACATCGGCGATCCGTAGCGGTTGCCCGCGCGCTGGATCAGCGCGTGGAACAGGAACTGCTGCGACTCGGCGGCCTTGGTGACGAAGTTGTCGTAGTTGCCGTACACCTGGGGGCCGATGACGAAGCCCACGTTCGGGTCGCGGAAGAAGCCGAGCATCCGCTCCAGGTAGTTGGGCAGCGGCACGTGGTCGGTGTCGACCGAGGCGAAGAAGTCGTAGTCGTCGCCGTGCGCGTCCAGCCAGGCGTTGTAGTTGCCGTGCTTGGTCTTGGCGCGGTGCGGGCCCTTGGCCTGGTTCCACTTCGCGACTCCCTTGCGGGAGAAGTGGTGCACGCCGAGCCGCTCGCAGACCTCCTTGACCTCCGGGTCGTCGCCCTCGTCGAGCAGCCAGATGTGAAGAAGGCCCCGGTGGCGCAGCTTGACCGCTGCCTCCAGGGTCTTCGTCACCATCCCGAGCGGCTCCTTGCCGGGCACGAACGACGTCAGGAACGCCACTCTCGTGCCGGTCTCGGGCACCACGGGGATCGGGTCGCGGGCGACGAGGGTGGCGTGCGCGTTCGACAGCACGTTCATGCAGCGGAAGAACTCGATGAGGCCGATCGCGACCAGCATCACGATGTCCAGCGCCGGCAGGAAGTCGTACTGGACGTAGTCGCGCTCGGTCCAGTGCTCGGGCTGGAGCAGCCAGAACAGCAGCACCAGGGAGAGCAGCGGCGCGGCGCCGAGCATGAGCGCGGCGCGTATCCGGTGCGTCTCCTGCGAGAGCAGCGAGCGGTACTGCACCTCGTAGGGCTTGTTCGGATCGGGCTGGGTGAGGGGTCCGGCTAGCCGGCTGTAGTGCTCGTAGTCGTACCGCGGCAGTGTCTTCTTGATGCGTCGGAAGCCCCCTGTGCGGTGCGGTGGCACGCGCAGCTGGGTGGTCTGGGACGGGTCGAAGCCCTCGCGGGCGCCCGTCGGCGTCGACGTCATGATGAGTCATCCCCCCGCACGCGAGTCACCGCGTGGTCGTCGGTCCTTCCGTCGGAGTCCGGTCCCCCTCGACCTTTCCCTGACGTATCAGTGGCAGGCCACCGTCCCACCCTCTCTAAGACTGGAACGAGCACCTTCCGGTTGCATGATGCCCCCCTCGACATCTCTTCATGAACGGGGGCCCCCGCCCCCGCGCTGCGCAACCGCTCCGTGCGTGCTTCAACTGCCTTGCACCGTAAGCCTCATTGGAGCCAATGGCTCCAGGATAGGGTGCTGCGCCCCGCCTCATGATCGCAAGGGCGATACGGAGCGAAACACGGTGTTTACCGGTCTTGCTGTGGGGTTGCGGTCACTCAGAGGCGAATGTTCCCGAAGTGCTCCCGTATCGCCCGTTCCGCGCGCCCCACGTCGCCGGAGCGTACGGCGTCCAGGATCTCGCAGTACTGACGACTGGTCACTTCCGGGTCCTGTGGTACGTCCACGAGGTCGGTGCGCACCCGGTGGAACGCCTCCCGGAACGCCTCCGTCACCTCGATGAGCGGCGGATTGCTGAGGCTGCGGTGGAGCGTGGCGTGAAAGGCGCGGTCGGTGGCGGCGGCGCCCTTCTCCATCCGGCCCACCAGGGCGTCGAGTTCGGCGAGGTCCGCGTCCGCCCGGCCCGCCAGACGCGCCACGAGCCCGGTCTCGACGGCCTCGCGCGGTTCGCTGAACTGGAGCAGGCTGTCCTCGCCGCGGTGGTGCGCCGCGACGGTCCTGAAGGCGAGGCCCTCGACCGTCGGGGCCATCGACATCGCCCCGACGTACGTGCCGACCCCGCGCCGGACCTCGACGATGCCCATCGCCCGCAACGCCTTGAGCGCCTCTCGCACGGAGTTGCGACTCACGCCGAGCAGTTCCATCAGATCGGGCTCGGTGACCCGCTGATGCCGCGTCTCCCGGGGGATGACCCCCGGCCCCCCAGCCGGACAGGCGACCGGCGGTGTCGTGTGTCGGCGTGTTGCAACGACGAAAGCCCCCCGTGTGAACGGAGGGCTTTGCGTCTGTCGGTGCGCCGCCAGGGACTCGAACCCCGGACCCGCTGATTAAGAGTCAGCTGCTCTAACCAACTGAGCTAGCGGCGCCTGCTGACCTGCATAACTTTACCCGACCCCTGAGGGTGCTCCTGACCACTCGACGCGCCGGAGTGGGGGGTGATTTGTGTGGATTTCCATCATTCGGACCGTCAACATGCGATTTGTCTGGACAGTTGAGACGCTGCCTGCGTGCGAACACGAGGCTCATTAGTCCAACGGCCGGCACAAGAGTGTGAGGGGAATCGCATGGAGGCTCCGGTTTTCGAGGACGTCGACCCTGCGGGCGACTGCGAGTGCGCGGGCTGCGTCCAGTGGCGCCGCTCCGTCCCGCATCCTGTGCGTACCAAGGTCGGCGCCCGCCACGCGCTGGTGATCGCGGCAGCGGCCGGCACCGTCATCGGCGGCATCCAGGCGGCTCCGGCCACCGCGTCCGAACACCACGAGGCCAGACCGGGCGACCCGACCCCGGGTGATCGGCCGGACACACCGCAGGGCGGGACCAGCGCGCTGCACGGGGCGCCCGGCGTCGCGGCGGGCTCGGTCCCCCTGACGCAGCAGAGCGCGCTGCGCACCACGACCCGGGCCGCGATCATCAACCGCGCCAAGACCTGGGTCGCGGCGAAGGTCCCGTACAACATGGACAAGTACTGGAAGGACGGATACCGGCAGGACTGCTCCGGGTTCGTCTCCATGGCCTGGGACCTGCCCGGCAACGAGTGGACCGGCAGCCTCGCCACCTACGGCACGCGCATCACCAAGGCGCAGCTCCAGCCCGGCGACATCCTGCTCTTCCATAACCCCGCCGACCCGGAGAAGGGCTCGCACGTCACGATCTTCGGCGGCTGGACCGACTACACGCGGACGTACTACATCGCGTACGAGCAGACCCGGCCCGGGACGCGGAAGCAGGCCACCCCCTACGCGTACTGGAACAACTCGGCCCGCTACCTCGCCTACCGCTACAAGGGCGTGAAGGCGGGCACCACGCCGGGGTCCGGCTCGTCGTCGACCACGTACCCGGGCGCCGGGTCCTTCGGGCCGGGGGCGAACAACGCGTACGTCACCCAGCTCGGGCGGCTGCTCGTGGAGCGCGGCGGCAAGCGGTTCTACAGCCAGGGCCCCGGGCCGCGCTGGGGGGACGCCGACCGCAGGGCGACGCAGGCGTTCCAGAAGGCGCAGGGCTGGAGCGGCGCGGATGCGGACGGGATTCCCGGGCCGACGACCTGGTCGTACCTCGTCGCCGGCAAGGGGAAGGACATCCCGGGCTCCTCGGGGAGCGGGGGCGGGAGCGGGGGCGGTGCGGGGGTGAAGGTTCCGGCCTTCCCGGGCGCCGCGAAGTTCCGGCCGGGCGCGAGCAGCGCGTCCGTCACCCAGCTCGGCAGACAGCTCGTGAAGAAAGGTTTTGGCAAGTACTACGCCCAGGGGCCGGGGCCGCGCTGGGGCGAGGCGGACCGGCGGGCCGTCGAGGCGTTCCAGCGGGCCCAGGGCTGGCGGGGCGCGGCGGCCGACGGATATCCGGGACCCGAGACCTGGAGGCGGCTCTTCTCATGAGTGGCGTGAGTGGCGTGAGCGGTGTGAGTGGGGCGGGTGGCTTGCGGGGGTCGCTCCCTGGGGGCGGCTCGCGGGGCAACGGTTTTTCCGGGGCGGACAACTCGGTACGGAGGCGTGGATGAGTACGACGGCGGAGCAGCCCGAACGGGCCGTGCGGCGGCCGGCGGCCGTGACGGACGACGACCGCGCGGCGGACCACCGCGCCGAGGCGGGCGCCGCGCAGGAGGTGGCCGCGGCACCCGGCTCATCCACAACGAGGCGACCACCGAGATCCCCGTCCACCTGCTCTTCCGGGACGACCCGGACCCGGTGCCCGTGCCCGTGCGGTCCGCCGTGGTCGGCATCGGCACCGGCGGCCGGCCCACCTCGCCGCGCCCGCACCTGCGGACCCCGCCGCGCCCCGTGCCCACCGTCGACCCCGAGGTGCGGGAGCGGCCGGGGCGGGCGCTGCCCGGGGTGTTCGGGGTCCTGGCCGGTGCGGCGGGCACGGCGGGCGCTGTCGTCTCGCTCGGCTGGGCCGGGGCGCTGCCGCAGATCATGACGGAGATCGCCGGGCTGCCCGGGTACGAGGGCGTCGGGCCCGGCCCCGCGCAGTGGGCGGCGACCGCCGGGTCCGGGGTGCTCGCCCTCTTCGGCTTCGGCGGTCTGGCGCGCGGGCGGACCGGGCGGGCCTGGGTGCTCACCCTGTTCGGCCGGTACCGGGGCAGCGTGCGCAAGTCCGGGCTGCTGTGGGTCAACCCGCTGCTCCTGCGCCGCCGGGTCGACGTACGGCTGCGGCACTGGCGCAGCGAGCCGATGCCCGCGGTCGACGCGAACGGGGTCGCGTTGCGCGTCGTCGTCCTGGTCGTGTGGCGGGTCAAGGACGCGGCGCGGGCGACGCTCGGGGTCGAGGACCACGAGGAGTATCTGCGCGAGTGCGTCGAGGCGGACCTGGCGCGGGTGCTGTCCCAGCTGCCCGCCGACGCCTTCCACACGGACGCCCCGACGCTGCGCAACGCCGAGGCGGTCGGCGATCTGCTGACCCGCAAGCTCGCCGCCGACGCGGAGCCGGTCGGCATCGAGGTCTTCTCGGCGCAGCCCACCCGGATCGAGTACGCGCCCGAGGTGGCGGCCGCGATGCAGCGCCGCAGGATCGCGGCGCTGGACGCGCAGCACCGCGACAGCGTGCTGACGTCGGTCGTGGACTCGGTGGAGGACACGGTGACGCGGTTGACCACGCGGGGCCTGGTGGAGCTGGACGACTACGAGCGCAAGGCGCTCGTGAAGGATCTGACGGTGGCGTTCTACACGGGACGGGGTGAGTGATGCCGTGATGCGGCCGCTGCCGCGGACGTTCGGAGTGTGGGGCTCCGCAAGACCGTGATTGGTATGGACATGCTCAAGTGTCGGTCATACATTGGGTGTTGGTCTAGACCTGAACCATCGCTGTGCGCACGGCTTCCGGAACTCCCCACACACCCAGGAGCGGCAGCATGCGGAAAACCTCTGCGCGTACCAGGACGTACGCGGCCCTGCTCGGGCTGACCACCGCCGGGGCGTTCGCGCTCTCGGCCGGTGGCGCCAGCGGGCACGGCTACACCGATCTGCCCATCAGCAGGCAGAAGCTCTGTGCCAACGGCACCGTCACCGGCTGCGGCAACATCCAATGGGAGCCGCAGAGCGTCGAGGGCCCCAAGGGGTTCCCGGCGGCCGGACCCGCCGACGGGCAGATCTGCTCGGCGAACCACGGCGAGTTCGCCGCGCTCAACGGCGCCAAGCAGCCCAACGGCACGGCCTGGCCCACCACCAAGGTGACGGGTGGTCAGAGCTACACGTTCCGCTGGCAGTTCACCGCGCGGCACTCCACGACGGACTTCCGCTACTACGTCACCAAGGACGGCTGGGACGACAGCAAGCCGCTGACCCGGGCGGCCCTGAACACCACCCCGTTCCTCACAGTGCCCTTCAGCGGGCAGCCGCCGGCCACGCTCTCGCACACGGGGACGCTGCCGTCCGGCAAGTCGGGCCACCACGTGATCCTCGCGGTGTGGACGATCGCCGACACGGCCAACGCGTTCTACGCCTGCTCGGACGTCACGTTCTGATCCTCCCGCGTGTTCTGAGCTTGGCTTGAGGCTCTCGCGGTCCCCGCGCGGGTACGTTCCCTGCACGCCGTGCCGCTCGTGGCGCGGCGTGCGGGGGAGTGCGAGTACGGGGGACTGTCATGGACTTCATGTTCTACGTGATTCCGGGGATCATCGCGGCCGTGGCCCTGGGGATCGGCTACGCGGTGCTCGGCCGGTCGTTGCAGATGCACGCCGCGTGGCGCAGCGGGCTCACCGCCGAGGCGCGGTGCCTGCGCACGTACACGAGCGTGGGCGGCGGTGAACGCTCCACGACGACGACCCAGCACCACGTCTTCGAGTTCACCACGCCCGAGGGCCGCACCGTCCGCTTCGACGAGGCCGGCGGGCCCACCACGGTCGTCCAGGGCGACCTCGTCGTCGTGCACTACACGGCCGCGCGCCCCGAGCGCGCCACGGCCAGTCCGCCGCGGGCGTTCGCGAACGTCGCGGGGACGGCGTTCCTGCTGGGGTTCGTGGTGCTGATGCTGGTCTTCTGCGTCTTCTTCGTGAGCGACCTGCCGGGCGACGGATTCTGACCGTCCGGCGATCGCCGGGCCGCCGGGCCTCCACATCTGACGGTACGTCAATTATGGTGCGCGGCCATGGGACACAGCACCGGCATCTTCGCGGAACTCGTCCAGGAGCGGTGGGGCGACCGCGGGCCAGGACTCGCGTACGAGGACCAGGTGCTCCGCCACCACGACGTCGCGGCCGGCGCGGCGGCGCGGGCCGCGCTGCTCGGCGATCTGCTGCCCAGGGGTGCCGAGCCGCACGTCGGCGTGCTGCTCGACAACACCCCTGAGTTCCCGCAGTGGTTGGGGGCCGCCGCGCTCGCGGGCGCGGCCGTCGCCGGGATCAACCCGACCCGGCGCGGCGCCGAACTGGCCCGCGACATCATGCACACCGAGTGCCGCGTCCTGGTCACCGAGCGGGCCCACCTGCCGCTGCTCGACGGTCTGGCGCTGCCCGGCGTGCGGGTCCTGGTGACCGACACCGCGGCGTACGCCGAACTGCTCGCCCCGTACGAGGGGGCGGCGCCGGAGATCGCCGCCGGCGTCTCGCCCCGTACGCGGATGCTGCTCTACTTCACCTCCGGGTCCACCGGGGCGCCCAAGGCCGCCGTGTGCACCCAGGGGCGGCTGGCGGCGGCCGGGCGGTCGCTGGTGCGGACCTTCGGGGTGGTGCCGGACGACGTGCACTACGTGTGCATGCCGCTCTTCCACGGCAACGCGGTCATCGCCGACTGGGCGCCCGCGATGGCGGCGGGCGCGGGCGTGGCGCTCAGGCGGCGCTTTTCGGCCTCGCGATTCCTCGACGACGTCAGGAAGTTCGGGGCCACCTATTTCACTTATGTGGGCCGCGCCGTGAGCTACGTACTGGCGACCGAGGAGCGTCCCGACGACCGGGACAATCCGCTGCGGGTCGGCTTCGGCACCGAGGCAGGGGCCGTGGACGCCGAGCGGTTCCAGGAGCGCTTCGGGGTACGGCTGGTCGAGGGGTACGGGTCGTCCGAGGGCGGCGCCGCGGTGACGCGCACGGCGGACACCCCGGCCGGGGCGATCGGACGGGCGGCACCCGGCGACGACCTGGCCGTACTCGATCCGCGGACCGGGGAGCGGTGCCCGCCGGCCGTGTTCGACGCGGGCGGCCGGCTCGTCAACGGAGCCGTCGCGATAGGGGAGTTGGTCAACCGGGGGCGCTCGCCCTTCGAGGGGTACTGGCGCAACGAGGAGGCGTCCGCCGAGCGGGTGCGCGAGGACGGCTACTACTGGACCGGCGACCTCTTCTACCAGGACGCCGAGGGGTTCCTCTACTTCGCCGGGCGGGGCGACGACAAGATCCGCGTCGACAGCGAGAACCTCGCCCCCGCGATGATCGAGAACATCCTCGCCCGATGGCCGGATTCCACCTCCGTCGCCGTGTACGGGGTGCCCGACCCGGTCACCGGCGACCAGGTGATGGCGACGGTCGCCCTGCGCGAGGGGAGGGTCTTCGATCCGCTCGCCTTCGGCGCGTTCCTGCTGGAACAGAGCGACCTGGGGACCAAGATGGCGCCCCGGTTCGTGCGGGTCGTGGACCGGATGCCGGTGACCGCGACGAACAAGGTGCGCCGCGGCGAACTGCGCCGGGAGGGATTCTGGAGCGGAGGAGAGGTGTGGTGGCGGCCGGCCGGGGTAGCCGCGTACCGCAGGCTCGATGACGATCAACTCGACCTGCTGGCGGAGGAGTTCGAGGAGCGCGGCGGGAAGCCGTATGAGAACTTCATGCGCCGGGTGTGAAGGCGCCACTGTTTCCGGGGTTTAGTCGCACACAAGTATGACCGTCGACAGAGATACTCCGGTTCGGTACGAAAGGGCGTTCACCCCCATGGCCGTTGTCATGCAGCACCGTTTCGAGCCCGTGGAAAACACCTCCGGCACCCGGTCGCGGATGGTCATCGAGAACCTGGACGGCGGCGAGCAGGGCGTCGCCCTGATCACCATCTGCATCGTCGCCGAGGCCGACGGCCGCACCGCTTCCGCCGGGGCGCTCACGGCATGACCGTTTTCGGGGGGGAACAGGCCGGGTTCGCGGCCGATGCCGAAGGGGCGGCGGTGGGGTTCAAACTCCACCTGCACCCGCTCGTCGTCCCGGGAGAGGCCGCGTACCTGGTGTCGCGGCAGGGCGTGACCGCACTGCGCGGTGGACACGCCGAGACCCTGGTACCGCTGCTCGACGGAACGAGGGACGTGGCCGGCATCCTGCGCGAGGCAGGCCGCACGCTCGACTCCGCGTCCGTCATGAGCTCGCTCGACGATCTGATGGCGGCCGGCCTGCTCCGCCTCCACCCGCGGGTCGTGTCACCGGTCGACGCCGGTGACCCGACCCGCACCGCCGAGGCCTACTGGGACCTCGCGGGTCTGGACGGGGCGGCCACCGCCGCCCGGCTGGCCGGCGGCGCCCTGTGGGTCGAATCGGCCGGCGGCCTCGACGCCGACGCGGTCCGCCGCGCCTGCGCCGCCAACGGGATCGGCCTCGCGTCGGACCCCGACGCCGCCGACCTCACGCTCGTCCTGTGCGACGACTACCTCGCGCCGCGCCTCGGCGAGATCGACCGGGCGCACCGGGCCGCGGGCCGGCCCTGGCTGCCGGTGCGCGGCTGCGGCGCCCAGCCCTGGATCGGCCCGTTCTTCCGGCCCGACGAAGGGCCCTGCTGGCACTGCCTGAGCGCCCGGCTCGCCGGGCACCGGCAGTCCGAACGGCCGCTGCGCCGCGCCCTCGGCATCGAGGGGCCGCTGCCCCGGCCGGCCGCGTCGCTCGCCGCGGGCCGCTCCCTCGTCGTCGACCTCGCGGCGCTGGAGACCGCCAAGTGGCTGGCCGGCATCCGCGACGCGAGCCAGGGCGAACTGCACACCTGGGACACCCTGCGCATGCGGGCCACCGCGCACCGCGTCGACCGGCTGCCGCAGTGCCGCACCTGCGGCGACCCGGGGCTCGTGGCGCGGCAGGTCCGTCGCCCGTTCGTCCCGGTCTCCCGGCCGAAGGCGTCCGGCAGCGGCGGCGGCCACCGGGCGCTCACCCCGGACCAGATGCTCGCCAGGTACGGCCACCTCGTCGACCCGGTCACCGGCATCGTCAAGGAGATCAGGACCGCGCCGCACAGCCCCGCCGGTCTGCACTCCTGTGTCTCCGGGCCCAATCTGGCCATGGGCGCGCACACCCTCGCCGGTCTGCGCACCGGTCTGCGCGCGCTCAGCGGCGGCAAGGGCCTGACCGAGACGGAGGCGCGGGTCAGCGCGCTGTGCGAGGCGGTCGAGCGGTACAGCGGCACCCGGCACGGCGACGAGCCGGTGGTCCGCGACAGCTACCGGGCCCTGGGGGCCGAGGCCCTGCACCCGTACGCCTGCCAGCTGTACGACGCGCGCCAGTTCCGCGACCGCGAGGGATGGAACGGGCGGCACTCCAGCTTCCAGTACGTGCCCGTGCCCTTCGACGAGACGCGGCCCACCGAGTGGACCCCCGTGTGGTCGCTCACCGGGCGGACCACCCGGCTGCTGCCCACCTCCATGCTCTACTTCACCCGCGGCGAGGCCTCGGCGGACGGCCTGTACGCCGACTCGAACGGCAACGCGGCCGGCAGCAGCCGGGAGGACGCCCTGGTCCAGGGGTTCCTGGAGGTCGTCGAGCGGGACGCCGTCGCCCTGTGGTGGTACAACCGCACCCGGCAGGCGGGCGTCGACCTCGACGCGTTCCACGAGCCCTACGTCGAGCGGATCCGCGCCGTGTGCGCGGGCATCCACCGCGAGCTGTGGGTGCTCGACCTCACCTCGGACTTCGGCATCCCGGTGTTCGCGGCGCTGTCCCGGCGCACCGACAAACCGGCCGAGGACATCATCTTCGGCTTCGGCGCCCACTTCGATCCGGGGGTGGCGCTGCGCCGGGCCCTCAGCGAACTCGGCCAGCTGCTGCCGACCGTGTGCGAGGCGCGGGCCGACGGCGGCGGCTACGCGATCACCGATCCGGAGCCGCTGCGCTGGTGGACCACGGCCACGGTCGCGGCGCAGCCGTACCTGACGCCCGACCCCGACGTGCCGGCCCGTACGCCGGACAGCTGGGGCTACGTACCCCGCGCCGACCTGCGCGACGACGTCGAGGCGATCACGGACCTGGTGCGCGAGCGCGGTATGGAGCTGCTCGTCCTCGACCAGACGCGGCCGGACCTGGATGTTCCGGTCGTGAAGGTTATGGTGCCCGGAATGCGGCACTTCTGGGCGCGGTTCGCCCCCGGCCGACTGTTCCACGTACCGGTACAACTCGGCAGGCGAAGTGCCCCCATCCCGTACGAAGCCCTGAATCCGGTGCCGCTCTTCGTCTGAGTGGCGGTCAACTCGGCACGCGGACAAGGATCTTGGAGCGGTACTCAAGGCGCTACTCGTTGTCACGGCCTTCACATATCATCCGCAACGGTGAGCACGAAGCTGCGAGAAGAGGCCGCGGGCGATGACGAGTCAGGACCGGTTCGACGGTGGCAGGCGCAGCCGCGACCTGCCACCCCCCAGAGTCGCCCGCACCATCCTCGTGGTGGTGCTGGTGAGCTATGCCGTCGTCGTCGCGCTCAACATCCTCGACACGACGATGCCGACCCACCAGGTGATCATCGCGATCGCCGCGCTGGTCCTCGTCCTCGCCCTGCAATTACGGCACTCCGCGCCCGGTGCCAACCGGCGCTCCGCGCGGGTGCGGCTGACCTCCCTGGGCGCGCAGGCGGTGCTCACCTACCTGCCGCTGCTCGTCTTCCGCGCCGAATGGGGCGCCATGGCGGGCTTCCTCGCCGGTTCCCTGCTGCTCATACTGCCGCCGCGGATCGGCTGGATCCTGTACGGGTGCGTCGGCCTCAGCCTGCTGGTGCCGTCGCTGATCCAGGGGTACTCCGTCCTGGTCACCGTCTACCTGTGCCAGTCCACCCTGGTGACCGGCCTGGTCACGTACGGACTCACGCGACTGAGCGACCTCGTCGCCGAAGTGCACGCCGCACGCGGCGAGTTGGCGCACATGGCGGTCACCGAGGAGCGGCTGCGCTTCGCCCGTGACCTGCACGACCTCCTTGGCTTCGGGCTCTCCACGATCACGCTCAAGAGCGAGCTGGTGCACCGGCTGATCGAGAACCATCCGGAACGCGCCGTCGAGGAGATCCAGGACGTCCTCGCCGTCTCCCGGGACGCGCTGGCCGACGTACGACGGGTCGCCCGCGGTTTTCAGGACATGTCCTTGGAGCAGGAGATCCGCTCGGCCCGTTCCGTCCTCGCCGCCGCCGACATCGAGTTGGACGTCCGCGTCACGCTGAAGCCTTTCGGCCCCCGCTCGAATTCGGTTCTCGCCACCGTGCTCAGAGAGGCGGTGACCAATGTGCTGCGGCACAGCGAGGCCGGACGCTGCACCATCGAGGCGGGCCAACGAGGAGAAACGGTGCGCCTGTTGGTGGTCAACGACGGGGTGCGGCCCGGCTACCGCGACCCCTCGCCGGACAGCGGCAGCGGACTGGCGAACCTGAAGGTCCGGGTGCGCGGCGTCGGCGGCCGCGTGGAGGCCGGCTGCCCCGACGGCCGCACGTTCCGACTGCTGGCCGAGGTGCCCGCCCACACCGAGGTTCCCCAACAGCAGATATTTGACGGAAAGTTGAGTGCCCGGATAACCGCCGCGTAGCCGAATGGCGACTTCCGGTTGCTAGTATTCGGCCATCTCCGATCGGGGATGTGGGATTACGGGGGGGCCGTGATTCGAATTCTGCTAGCCGAGGACATGCACATGGTCCGCGGCGCACTCGTCGCGCTGCTCAATCTGGAGAGCGATCTGGAAGTCGTCGGGGAGGTCGAGCGCGGTGACGAGATCATTCCCACCGCGCTCGCGCTCAAGCCGGACGTCGCGGTCATCGACATCGACCTGCCGGGTCTCGACGGGCTGACGGCCGCGGAGCGCCTGCACGAGAAACTGCCCGCGTGCCGCACGCTGATGCTCACGAGCCTCGGCCGGCCCGGCACACTGCGGCGGGCGCTGGCCGCGCAGGTCTACGGCTATCTCCTCAAGGACGCGCCGCCCAAGCAGCTCGCCGAGTCCATCCGCCGGGTCGCCGCCGGGCACCGTGCCATCGACCCGCAACTGGCGCTGGCCGCGTGGGGCGGCGCCGAGAACCCGCTCACGGACCGGGAGAACGAGGTGCTGAGGCTGGCCGCGCAGGGCACCGAGGCCCCCGAGATCGCCAAGCGGCTGCACCTGACCGCCGGCACCGTGCGCAACTACCTGACGGCGATCGTCACGAAGCTCAACGCCCGCAACCGGGTCGACGCGATCCGTATCGCCCGGGAGTCCGGCTGGATGGTGTGAGGCGGGGCCCCGTCCGGTCGCGGCCGGACGCTCAGAGCGCGGGGTGGTCCGGCTTGCGGTCCTCGACCGGCTGGGCCATGCCCGCCGCCGCGAGATAGCGCAGGATGCCGTCGGTGACGTCGGGGTGCAGCGGCAGCGCCTCGGACGCGGCGCCGGGGGTGACCGGCCACGCCAGCATCGCCACCACCCACACCGCCTCGGGCCGGTGCAGCACCACCCGGTGCAGGGACGCCGCCGACTCCAGGGAGATGCCCGCGTCCTCCAGCGTGACGCGCACGTCGCGCGGCAGCCGCAGCGGGTCCGCGCCGGACAGTTCGCCGGGCGAGAAGTCGGCCTGACGGGACTCGGGGGAGACGGAGAGCAGCGGGCCCTTGAGGTCGTCCACGGACAGGGTGCGTACCGTCATGTGCGAGAGCCGGCTCAGCGTCGGCAGGAGCAGCAGGCACACGCCGCCCTCGCCGTCGGCGAAGTCGCCCGCGACGTTCTCGGGCAGGACGGGACCGAGCTCCATGCGGCGCAGCACTTCTCTGACGACCGGGTCCGGCGCGTCGATGCGCTCGGTCCCGAACCGCCCCGCCAGCGTCACCTCGTCGTCGGTGGCACGCACCACGACGTCCTCGCTGAGCGACCAGAGATGGATCGGCTGCCTGCCCATGGGCTGCGACACGGCCGGCACTCCTTGCTATGTGTGGACGGCCGAGTATTCGCCAGTGCCGGGCGCCCCGACAGACAAACAATCATGCGCGGCACATGAAGAATTCATGGGTGTCCGCGGGGCGGACGCCGGACACCGCTTTGGCCGGTCACAAGCCGTACTTCCTACCGTGCACCGACAGCCGACTCAGCTGCTACTGCTACGGGAAGGGGGCGGCCGGTGGCCGTTCTGTCAGTGGAAAGCAAAGAGATCCCCCGCAAGGACGTGCGGCGTCTGGACCGGGTGATCATCCGGTTCGCGGGTGACTCCGGTGACGGTATGCAGCTCACGGGTGACCGGTTCACGTCGGAGACGGCGGCGTTCGGCAACGATCTGTCCACGCTGCCCAATTTCCCGGCGGAGATCCGCGCCCCTGCCGGCACGCTGCCGGGGGTCTCGTCGTTCCAGGTCCACTTCGCCGACCATGACATCCTCACGCCGGGCGACGCGCCGAACGTGCTGGTGGCGATGAACCCGGCGGCGTTGAAGGCGAACATCGGCGACGTGCCGCGCGGCGCCGAAGTCATTGTCAACACCGATGAGTTCACCAAGCGGGCCATGCAGAAGGTGGGGTACGACGTCTCGCCGTTGGAGGACGGCTCGCTCGACGCCTATCACCTGCATCCGGTCCCGCTGACGACGTTGACGGTGGAGGCGCTGAAGGAGTTCGCGCTCTCCCGCAAGGAGGCCGAGCGCAGCAAGAACATGTTCGCGCTCGGGCTGCTGTCGTGGATGTACCACCGGCCGACCGAGGGCACCGAGCGCTTCCTGAAGGCCAAGTTCGCGAAGAAGCCCGAGATCATGAAGGCCAACCTGGCCGCCTTTCAAGCGGGTTGGAACTTCGGCGAGACCACCGAGGACTTCGCCGTCTCCTACGAGGTCGCGCCCGCGGCCACGGCCTTCCCGACGGGCACGTACCGCAACATCTCGGGGAACCTGGCCCTCTCGTACGGCCTGATCGCGGCCTCTCAGCAGGCGGAGCTGCCGCTGTACCTGGGCTCGTACCCGATCACCCCGGCCTCGGACATCCTGCACGAACTGAGCAAGCACAAGAACTTCGGTGTCCGGACCTTCCAGGCGGAGGACGAGATCGCCGGGATCGGCGCGGCGCTCGGCGCGGCCTTCGGCGGTGCCCTGGCCGTGACGACGACGTCCGGGCCGGGTGTGGCGCTGAAGTCGGAGACGATCGGCCTGGCCGTGTCGCAGGAGCTGCCGCTGCTGGTGGTCGACATCCAGCGCGGCGGGCCCTCGACGGGCCTGCCGACCAAGACCGAACAGGCGGACCTGTTGCAGGCGATGTACGGGCGCAACGGCGAGGCGCCGGTGCCGATCGTCGCGCCGTGCACCCCGGCGGACTGCTTCGACGCGGCGATCGAGGCCGCCCGTATCGCGATCACGTACCGGACTCCCGTGTTCCTGCTCTCGGACGGCTCGCTCGCCAACGGCAGCGAGCCCTGGCGCATACCCCAGGTCGACGAACTCCCCGACCTGCGCGTGGAGTTCGCGACCGGACCCAACCACACCCTGGCCGACGGCACCGAGGTGTTCTGGCCGTACAAGCGCGACCCGCAGACCCTCGCCCGGCCGTGGGCGATCCCGGGCACGCCGGGGCTTGAGCACCGGATCGGCGGGATCGAGAAGCAGGACGGTACGGGCAACATCTCGTACGATCCGGCCAACCACGACTTCATGGTCCGTACCCGGCAGGCCAAGATCGACGGGATCGAGGTCCCGGACCTCGCCGTCGACGACCCGGACGGTCTGGCCCACACCCTGGTCCTGGGCTGGGGTTCGACGTACGGGCCGATCACCGCGGCCGTCCGCCGGCTGCGGGCCGCGGGTGAGTCGATCGCGCAGGCCCATCTGCGCCACCTCAACCCGTTCCCGAAGAACCTCGGGGACGTCCTCGCCCGCTACGACCGTGTCGTCGTCCCCGAGATGAACCTCGGCCAGCTCTCCAAGCTCCTGCGGGCCAAGTACCTGGTGGACGCCCACAGCTACAACCAGGTCAACGGAATGCCCTTCAAGGCCGAGCAACTCGCCGCCGTACTCGAGGAAGTGCTTCATGCCGACTGAACTCCCGCTCCTGGCAAAGGACTTCAAGTCCGATCAGGAGGTGCGCTGGTGCCCCGGCTGCGGTGACTACGCGATCCTCGCCGCCGTGCAGGGCTTCATGCCCGAACTCGGCCTGGCGAAGGAGAACATCGTCTTCGTCTCCGGCATCGGCTGTTCCTCGCGCTTCCCGTACTACATGAACACATACGGGATGCACTCCATCCACGGCCGCGCCCCCGCCATCGCCACCGGCCTCGCCTCCTCGCGACGCGACCTGAGCGTCTGGGTCGTGACGGGTGACGGCGATTCGCTGTCCATCGGCGGCAACCACCTGATCCACGCGCTGCGCCGCAATGTGAACCTGAAGATCCTCCTCTTCAACAACCAGATCTACGGCCTCACCAAGGGGCAGTACAGCCCCACCTCCGAGGTCGGGAAGATCACCAAGTCGACCCCGATGGGCTCGCTCGACGCGCCCTTCAACCCGATCTCGCTCGCGGTCGGGGCGGGCGCCTCGTTCGTCGCGCGGTCCGTCGACTCCGACCGCAAGCACCTCACGTCCGTGCTGCGGGCGGCCGCCGCGCACCCGGGCACGGCGCTCGTCGAGATCTACCAGAACTGCAACATCTTCAACGACGGCGCCTTCGACGCGCTCAAGGACAAGCAGCGCGCCCAGGAGACCGTGATCCGGCTGGAGCACGGGCAGCCGATCACGTTCGGCGCGCAGGCCTCGAAGGGCGTCGTCCGCGATCCCGCGACCGGTGACCTGAAGGTCGTCGCCGTCACGGACGCGAACCGGGCCGACATCCTCGTCCACGACGCCCACACCCCGTCGCCGACGACGGCCTTCGCCCTCTCCCGCCTCGCCGACCCCGACACCCTGCACCACACGCCCATCGGCGTCTTCCGCGACGTCGAACGGGCCGTCTACGACGACCAGATGACCGACCAGCTCGACCTCGCCGTCGAGCGGTTCGGGAAGGGCGACCTGGCTTCCCTGCTGACCGGCACCGACACCTGGACCGTGGAGCGTTCCTCATGACCTACGTCATCGCCCAGCCCTGCGTGGACCTCAAGGACAAGGCCTGCATCGACGAGTGCCCCGTCGACTGCATCTACGAGGGACCGCGCAAGATGTACATCAACCCCGACGAATGCGTGGACTGCGGCGCCTGCGAGCCGGTCTGCCCCGTCGAGGCCATCTTCTACGAGGACGCGGTACCGGACGAGTGGGCCGGCTACGCCACCGCCGACCAGGAGGTCTTCGCCCTCGCCGACGTGTCGGGCGGCGCGTCGGCGGCCGGCGTGATGGCCGCCGACCACCCCGTGGTGGCGGCCGAGGCGGTCAAGGCCGCCGGCTGAGCGCCCGCCGCACGCCCGAGGCCCTCCCGGACTTCCGGGAGGGGCCTCGGTGTGTGGGCGTCGGCGCCGGGTCGCTCGAAGGGCGTCAACTCTCAGGCGGTGCGCGGGAGCTGTTCCGTACGGGACGTCGTCGTGCGGACCGTGGCCTTGCGGGTACGGAGCATGCGGCGCCACTGCTCCGCGCTGTACTGGGCGGGCTCGGTGGTCGCGATGAAGTCCCGCAGCACCGTCTCGAAGCGCTGCGGATCGGTGCGGAACGGGAAGTGGCCCGCGTCCTCGAAGATCTCCAGGCGGCTGCCCGGCATCGCCACGTGGCCGAGTCCCGCGTGCGTCGCCGGCACCACCTGGTCGCGGCCGCCCCACACCAGCATCGTCGGCATGCCCTGGGCCAGATAACAGCGGTCCAGCATCGTGCCGACCTGGCCGCGGCCGTCCACCACGGCCCGCAGCGTGCGGATGAAGGCGCTGCGCGAGGTGCCGTCCGGCAGGGCGTCCACCACCCGCAGCAGATCGGGCGCGTCCACCCCGAGGCCGGTGTCGAGGAACTGCAACGCCTTCACGGCCAGGCCCACCTGGGTGCGCATCGTCGGCAGCCGCAGCGCCATCAGGAGCAGCTCCGCGCCCGGCAGCGACGCGGCCCGCAGCAGCGGGGTCACCTCGCGGCCGATGCCGCCCGAACCGACCAGCACGAGCCGGTCGCAGCGCTCGGGGAACTGGTAGGCGAACTGCATGGCGACGGCACCGCCCAGCGAGTGGCCCACCAGCGTGACCCGCTCGACGCCGATGACGCCGAGCAGGTCCCGCATGCCGTTGGCGTACGCGGCCAGCGAGTAGTCGGCGCGCGGCTTGTCGGAGGCTCCGTGGCCCAGCAGGTCCGGGGCGATGACCCGGTAGTTGCGGGCCAGACCCGGCATGATGTCGCGCCAGGTGTCGGAGGAGTCGCCGATGCCGTGGATCAGCAGGATCGCCCGGCCCTTGCCGGCCATCCGGAAGGCCCGTCGATAGCCGTGCACGGTACGGAAGCGCATCCGGATCGCGGAGCCGGTGCTCGGCGGGGTCATGGTCGTCAGGCTCCCTCGGGGCCGCGGCGGTGGTGCCGCTCGCCCGGCCGGTCACCGGGCAGACGGGGCGGCACCACGGGCCGGTGATGGACGGTGGTCAGATCGCTCTCGGTCACCCCGAGCGAGGCCAGGGACTGCCAGGGCCGGACCGTGCGGTGACGCGCGGACGGTGCGGAATCAGTCATGGCGTGGCCTCTCGTCCAGGGGTGCGGGGGCGTCGAGCGGGGTGGGCGCGGCCGGCACCGTCAGCTCCTGCGCGGGGGCGCCCCGCAGGCGCAGGCGCAGCAGCGAGGAGAACAGCCAGCGGCGCATCGCGCCCAGGTGGGCGGGGGAGCCGTGGACGTCGTCGAAGACCTTGAAGCGGACGTCCTCCACATCGCGGCGCAGCAGCGCCTGGTCGCGGGCCGGGATGATCTCGTCCCGGCTGGAGGCCACGTACCGCACGGGGATCCTGACCCGCCGCAGCTCCTGCGGGGTCAGCGCCAACTCGGCCAGCACCGAACGCAGTTCGGTCTCGGAGTCGGTGCGGGTGAGACGGCGCAGCGTGTCGACGGTGATACCGGGGACGCGCGGCCACCACTCCTCGTCGGTGAAGAAGTCGGTGACCGGGGCGCCCACCGTGAGGATGCGGCTGATCCTGCGGTCCTGGGCGGCGGCGCGCAGCGCCAGATGGCCGCTGAAGCTGAGGGCGAGCATCGACGTGTCCGCGACGCGGGCCCGCCCCTCCAGGCGGTCGAGCAGCGACGTGAGCATCCGCCAGGAGTCAGGGGCGTAGCGCAGGGTGTTCTCGCCGACGCCCGGCAGCTCGGTCACCACCGCGGCGAAGCCCAGCTTGCGCAGCAGCGGCAGCAGCGGCGCCCACTGCTCCTTGACGCTGACGATGCCGCCCATCACGATCACCAGCGGCTTCGGGCGCCGCGCGTCCAGGCCCGACGCCCACGCGGCGAACGAACCCTCCAGCGTGCTGAACTCCAGGCGCTGGATGCCCTGCTGGGCCTGGCGCCAGCGGTCGAAGGTGTCCACGCACAGGGACTGCGCGAGCACCCGGTCGTCGTCGGCGTGGTACGGGAAGCGGGCCAGGGCGTAGTGCCGGCAGGCGTCCAGGAGGTCGCCGCGGGCCTCGGCGACCTTGCCCGCGCCGGTCCACACCGCGGCCCACGAGGCGGGGTCGCCGACCGTGTCGTTGTCGATCCCGGCCAGCACGGAGTCGGCGTGGGCGGGCTTCATGCCCTGGCCGCGCGCGTGCAGCCGGGCGAATTCCGTCAGCTCTTCGAGGTGGTCCATGGCTTCCCGTCCGTGGGTCAGTGGATGGCGCCGTCGGGGCGCCGGGTGCCGAATCCGAACGCCCGGTCCACGGCGATGTGCGTGGTCCAGCCGAGCCCCGCGAGCAGCAGCGGCCGCGAGGCGGTCAGCGCGCCCGCGGCGACGAGGCCCACGGCGAGCCGCGGGTCGTGCAGCGTGTTGTAGACGCGGACGGTCTCCGGCGAGACGTGCCCGGGACCCGCAGGCGGCGTCGCGCCCTTGTGCAGGAACGCCAGGTCGGGGGCGACGAGCGCGGCCCAGAACGGCCAGCTGACGACGCCGCCGAGCGCGACGCCCGTACCGAACGCGGCGGCGCCCACGGCGGCGCTGAGGAGCTTTCCGCCGGGGCTGCGCCAGGTCCACCCGTCGGCCGGGACGTCCGAGCCGGGGAGGCGGGCCGGCGAGCCGCCGGGTGCGGTGGTGCGGGGAGGTGCGGGGGCGACCCTGAGGTCGGCTTTCATACGGTGTCTCCTCTCGCGAGCGAGCCGCGCTGATGCCGCTCAGTCTTCTCGCGGGGGCTTGTGGCCCGCTTGTACGAGGTCGGGGGCCCCGTGGCGGCCCGGCACAGCGAAAAGGCCGGGCAGTCGCCCGGCCGCTTCGCTCACGCACCCCTCTCTCGCGTCCCTCGGGAGGGGATCACCACCAGTCGTCCGGCTCCGGCCCTCCGTGGTCGTCGTCGCCCAGGACCTCGGCGAGCGCGTCGACGATGCCCGCGTCGAGCGCCGTGCCGGCCGCCGTGTCCGCGGCGGAGCCGAACCCGGCGTCGCCGACCGCGACGCTCACCACGTACGTGTCGTCGAGCGTGTACGTGCCGAACGTCCACTCGCCGTCCGAACCCGGCTCGCCGTCCGGCTGGAGCACCTCCGTCGCCGTGCCGTCCGGGCGGAACCCGAAGTCGGTGAAACGGAACTGCATGCCCAGGCCGATCGCCTTGCTGTACGCCTCCTTGAGGGTCCACAGGCGCACCAGAGCCGGGTTGCGCTCCTGCTCCGGCATCGCCTCGATGGACCGCACCTCGTGCGGGGTGCACAGGTGCCGGCCGAGCCCGGGACCGTACAGCTTGCGGTCCGCGCGCTCGGCGTCCACACCGATGACCCCGCCGGTGGCGAGGCCCACCAGGAGCAGCTCGTCGGTGTGGCTGAGGCTGATGTGCACGCCGTCGTAGCCGCGCAGGAACGGCCGCCCGGTGTGCGTGTAGCCCAACTCCACGGACTGCGGCGGCACATGGAGCGCCGCCGCCGCCGCGAACTTGAGCAGCACCCGAGACGACGCGAACCGGGTGCGCACGTCCGGGTGCGTCAGCTCCAGGAAGCGCGCCCAGTCCCGCCCGAGCAGCGCCCGCAGGCGCGGCCCGCCCGCCCGCTCCGGACGCCAGTCGTCCAGGCGGGCGTAGAGGACCGCGGCGTTGTGCCGGTCGAGGTCATCGCGGACTGCCCGCCAGTCCCCTCCCGGCCCCGTGATCACGATCGGCTCCCCGAGTGTGCGCGGCGGGGACGTGCCCCCCGGAGCCGTCATCAAAGGCCTCCATGGTGTCGTGGAGATCGGTGAGGAGTGCGGCCGCGGCCGCCCCGTCGACGACCCGGTGATCGAAGGTGAGGCCGAGCCGCATGACGGGCGCTGCCTCGATCGTGCCGTCCGCGCGGACCACGGGCCGCTGCGCGATCCGGCCCGCGCACAGCGTGACGGCGGTGCCGCCCGCCGAGTGGAACCCGTCGACGGCGCCCTGCCCCAGCGAACTGACCGACACGGTGCCGAAGACACCGGGCCGCTTACGGGCGTCGCGCAGGGCGGCACCGAACGCCGCCCGGCCGAGGGGCAGCGGCAGCCGCCCCAGCATGCGTACGCCCTTGAACTCCGGCAGATCCGCGGCCTCCTGGCCCCGGTAGCGGTCGACCTGCTCCTGGATCTCGCGCAGCGAGGCCCGCTCCAGGCGCGGCACCAGTGCCGAGAGGACCACCCGCTGACCGTCGACCGGCCGGTCCAGGGCCAGCTTCGCGGTCACCGAGCGGAACCGGACGATACGCGGCGCGCGCCACGCGCTCGGCCAGCCCGGCGCCATCACCGCGTTGGCCTCCGGGTGGCGGGCCAGGGCGCGGCCCGCCGCGTGCAGCAGATACGTCACGTACGAGTAGCGCAGCCCGTCGGCGCGGGCCGCCTCCCGGTGCTCCAGGATCCGCGTCATGTCGATGTCGGTGTCCAGGTGCACGGGACGCTGCCCGTTCGCCCACTCCAGGAAGAACAGGGTGTGCCGGCGGCGCCGCTCGATGACCGTGTGCGAGCCGTGCGCCGTGGCCCCGCTCACCCGCCCACCGCCAGGTCGTAGATGCCCTTCAGGGAGCGCTCCTCCAGGACCTTGCCGACCGGCACCGGACGGCCGGTGGCCAGCTCCAGGGCGGTGACCAGCTTGAGCAGGTAGAGGGAGTCCCAGTCGGGCAGTTCGTCGAAGTCGGCGTGCACCTGCTCCGCTTCGAGCGGCATGCCGATCTCGTCGCGGACCAGGGCCGTGAAGTCGTCGAGGGTGAAGGTGCTGGTGGGCTGGCTCATATCTTCTCCAGGGCGAAACCGGCCTTGATCCACTTGCTGGACTCGACGGCGACGGCGAGGGCCTTCTCGCCGGCCTTCATCTCTTCGAGGAGTCCGGCGATCTGCAGGAAGGGCAGCGCGTTGCCGTTGTTGCCGGTGTCGGCGACACAGGAGATCTCGCGGGCCGTCGGCACCCCGAGCTCCTCGGTGATCTTGCGGGTCATCCGGCCGGACAGCTGCGGCGGCAGCAGGTAGTCCAGGTCGTCGGCGTCCCAGTCGAGTTCGCCGAGGAGCTCCCAGAGGATCTCCACGGCCATCACCGGCACGCCCTCCTCGATGGCCTTGTAGTCCTCGGTCAGCGCCTGCCGGTCGTCGTAGCGGTCGGCGAGGCCGAACCACTCGATGACCTGGCCCGCCTTGCGGCCGAGACCCGTGAACCGGTTGAGGACATGGCGCACCGCGACCCGCTGGCCGACCGGCTCGGCGGTGAGCACGGCCGCGCCCGCGCCGTCCCCGAAGAGCACGAAGTTCACCAGGTCGCTGGGGGCGGCGCCGGACAGGTCGCGCTGCACGTCGAGGTGCTTGCTGCACACGTCGCCGCCGATGACGAGACCGGTCCGGTACTGCCCGGAGGCGATCATCGTCTGGGCGACGCTGAGCGCCTGCACGGCGCCCGCGCAGCCCGACTGGAGCTGGAACGTGGGTACCTGGTCGAGGCCCAGCTGGTCGGCGACGTTGTTGACGGTCGCCGGCATCAGGGTGTCCGGGGTCGCGGTGCCGAGCAGGATGAAGTCGATGTCGGCGGCGTCCACCCCGTCCGCGTCCAGGGCCTTGCGGGCCGCGCTCGCGCACAGGTCCGCGAGGGACCAGCGGACCTCGCCGGTGGCCAGGTCCCGGGCGAAGTGCCGGGTCTTCGTACCGATGAAGACCTCGATCCACTCCTCGTTGACGCCGAGCACCTTGGCCAGCGTCGCGTTGTCCACCGGGTCGCCCGGCAGGGCCGTGCCGATGGAGGCGATGTGGGCGACGGGTGCGGCCGGTGCCGCTGCTTCCTGGGTCATGCCGTCCTCTCTTCCGGTTCGGGGGCGGCGGCGTCGAGCTCGTGGAGGAAGCCGACGAGGTCTCCGATGGTGGAGAGCCGGGGCAGCAGGTCCTGGACGGTCAGCGAGCCGAGTCCGGTGAGCCGTTCCTCAAGGCGGGACTTCAGCTCCATGACCATCACGGAGTCGAAGCCGAGATCTTCGTAGAGCCGCAGATCGGGGGTGAGTTCCTCGGGCGGGTAGCCGCCGACCTGTCCGACGGCCTCCAGCGCGGCGCGCGCGACCGGGCCCTCGGCCCTGCCGCGGCTCACCCCGAGCACGGCGACCGCGGGGTGCACCGGCTCGTCGTCGGTGACGGCCGGAGCCGGCTCCGCGACGGCCTCGACCGGCGCGGGCGCCGCACCGCGGGACGGCGTGTGCGCCGCCCAGTAGCGGTGCCGGTCGTCGAAGACGTACGGGGCGAGCGGCTGGGCCGCCTTGTCGCGCGGCGCGTACACCGCGTCCCAGTCGGGATCGACGCCGCCCCGGTACAACTCGGCGACCGCGTCGGCGAGTTGACGTCCGTCCGCGTGCTCGTCGGGCACCGGCACGACCTGCGCGGGCGCGCCGCCCAGGGTGCGGGCCATGCCGAGGAGGACCGGGCGCGGCCCGATCTCCACGGTGTGCGTGGCGCCGTCGTCGAGCAGGGCGCGGGTGGCGTCGGCGAAGAGGACCGGCGCGCTGATGTGCTCCAGCCAGTACGCGCCGTCCATCGGCTCGTCCTCCAGGAGCCGGCCGCGCACCGTCGAGTACACCGGGATCCGCGGCCGGTCGCCGCCGATCTCGTCGGCCAGCGCCGCGAACTCGGCCAGCATCGGCTCCATCAGCGGCGAGTGGAAGGCGTGCGAGACCTGGAGCGCGCGGGTGCGCACCCCCTCGGCGGTCAGCTCGGCGTCGATGCGCTCCAGCACGCCGAGATCGCCGGACAAAACCGTGGCCTGCGGGCCGTTGACCGCGGCGACACCGACCAGCGGCTCGTCGGCGACCCGCGCGGCCAGCTCCTCGTGCGGCGCGCGCACCGCCAGCATGCCGCCGCCTTCCGGCAGTTGCTGCATCAGGGCGCCCCGGGCCGCGATCAGCCGGGCCGCGCCGTCCAGCGGCAGCGCCCCGGCGAGGACCGCCGCCGCGTACTCGCCGACGCTGTGTCCGAGCAGCGCCGTGGGCCGCACGCCGAGCGCCTCGAAGGTGCGGCCGAGCGCGTACCCCACGGCGAACAGGGCGGGCTGCGTCCACCGGGTCAGGTGGACGTCGGCGTCGCCCTCGAGGATCAGGTCGCGCACCGAACGGCCGGTGTGCGGGGTCAGCGCCGCGTCCGCCTCGTCGAGGTAGCCGCGGTACAGCGCCGAGTCCCGGTACAGGCCCGCCGTCATCCGCGGGTACTGCGAACCCTGGCCCGTGTACAGGAACGCGGGCTCGGGCCGGGACGCCGGCTGCGCGGCGAGCCGGGCGAGCACCGTGTCGTCGGCGGCGGCCCGGCGCAGCAGGTCCGCCAGTTCGGCGGTGTCCGCGGCGCCCGTCGCGAACCGGTAGCGGTGCCCGGACTTGACCCGGTTGCTGGTCCAGGCGAGCGCCCCCACGGGCTGCCTGCCCCGCTCCACGGTGTCGGCCTGCGCGAGCAGGTTGCGGCGCAGCGCGGGCGCGTTCGGCGCGGTCAGCGTGAACACCGGGGTGCCGATGCCGCCGGGCTCGTCCGCGGGACGCTCGGCGGCGGGCGGCGCGCTCTCCAGGACGGCGTGCGCGTTGGTGCCGCCCATGCCGAAGCTGCTCAGGCCCGCGACGACGCCGTGCGCGGGCAGCCGCAGCGGCGCCTTCAGGAGGCGTATGCCGTGCTCGCGCAGTTTCAGACCCGGGTTCTCCTTGGCGGCGAACCGGCTCGCGGGCACCGTCCTGTGGTGCAGCGAGAGCGCCACCTTGATGAGACCCGCGATGCCCGCCGCGCCCTCGGTGTGCCCGAGGTTGCCCTTGACCGAGCCGAGTGCGAGCGGCTTGCCCGTGCGCGACGCGTGATGGTGGCCGAGCGCCTTGACCTCCATCATGTCGCCGAGCGCGGTGCCGGTGCCGTGGCCCTCGACGAACGTGACGTCGGACGGCTCGACCCCGGCCCTGCGATAGGCGGCGGCCAGCACGTCCTGCTGCGCCCAACGGTTCGGCGCCGTCAGGCCGTTGCTGCGCCCGTCCTGGTTGACCGCGGTGCCGCGCAGCACCGCGTACACCCGCTGGCCGTCGGCCAGCGCGTCCTTGAGGCGGCGCAGCACCACGACGCCGACGCCCTCGCCGCGGCCGATGCCGTCGGCCTGCGCGCTGAACGGCTTGCAGCGGCCGTCCGGCGCGGAGAGCCCCGCCTGCGTGTAGAAGATCGACAGGGCCGGGGTGAGTGCGACGTTCACGCCCCCCGCGAGCGCGATGTCGCACTCCTCGGACAGCAGGGCGTTCGCCGCCAGGTGCACGGCGACCAGCGACGACGAGCAGGCCGTGTCGACGGCCAGGGACGGGCCCTTGAGATCGAGGTGGTACGAGATCCGGTTGGCCGTCATGCAGTAGCCGTTGCCGGAGCCGATCTGCGCGGTGACATGGTCGTAGTCGGTCAGATGCAGCTGCGCCCACTCGTTGCCCATGATGCCGACGAACACCCCGGTGGGGGAGCCCGCCAGGGTCTGCGGGGCCACCCCCGCGTCCTCGACGGCCCGCCAGGCGCTCTGCAACAGGAGCCGCTGCTGCGGGTCCATGGCGCCCGCCTCGCGCGGCGAGATGGTGAAGAACTCGTTGTCGAACGCGTCGGGGTCGCTGACGAAGCCGCCCTTGGTGGTGTTGGTACGCCCCGGGGCGCCGGCCGCCGAGTGGAAGTCCTCGGCGTTCCAGCGCAGCCGGGGCACCTCGCCGACTCCGTCTCCGGAGCGCATCAGCAGTTCCCAGTAGGCGCGCGTGTCCGACGCCCCCGGGAACCGGCAGTCGATGCCGACGATGGCGATGGGTTCCATCAGCGGCCGCCGCCTTCCGCGGCCGCGAACTGCGAGAGCAGGTGGTCGGCGAGCGCCTGCACGGTCGGGTAGTCCCAGGCCGCCGTCGGTTCGAGGACGAAGTCGAAGTCCTCCTCGATGTCGCCGCACAGGCTGAACGCGGCGACCGAGTCGAGCCCGTACTCGGCCAGCGGCACGCTCGGGTCGATCTCGGCGGGCTGCCGCTTCAGGTAGAGGGCGATGCGGTCGGACAGCCACGTGATCAGCGAGTCACGGGTGTGGCCGGCCAGCGAGTCGGGAGCGGAGGGAGAGGTAGCGGACACGGTGTACTCCTGAGGCGAGTCGGGCGGTTCGGGCTGTTGGTTCACGGTCGTCAGGGGAAGCCGTCTCGGTCAGCCGGCCAGCGGGGTGTCGTACAGGTCGAAGCTGCGGCGCTGCTCGAAGCGGCGCAGCACCTCCTCGTGGATGCGGGCGTCGACGCCGTCCGGCAGGTCCGCGGGGTGCTGCCCGAGCCGCACCGCGAGCCGGTGCAGCACCGCGGCGAGCCAGGCCGGATCGGCGAGGAACGCGTCGTCGCCGCCCTGCGCCTGCTGCCACACCCCGATCACCGAGGCGGCGGCGAGCAGCACCGCGTACCGGTCGGCGAGGGCGAACGTGCCGGGCGAGGCGAGCGCCGTGCGGTCCTGCGGGGCCAGCGCGAGCGAGGACTCCTGGAGCTGGCGCAGCTCGTCCATCATCTTCAGCGCCACGCTGTGCACCGCCCGCTCCACGGGGGAGCCCGACGGCAGCTCGTCGACCGAGGCGACCAGCGACGCCGACAGGCTGTCGCGGCCGCTGGCCAGCGTGAGGCGCTCGAAGGGGATGCCGGGCAGGTCCTCGCGCGGCCGGAACAGCGCGCCGGGCGCCGCCTCCCCGGAGAACCACGACCGGCGGGCCAGCCGGGCGAGCTGCGGGATGATCGTGGCCTGGCAGGCCGCCGAGCCCGCGTGCCCGAGGCTGAGCACCGGCAGGTCCCTGATGTGCTTCTGGAAGATGCCGAACTCGCCCTCGCGGACGTAGAAGCGGGCGCCGAGCACGATCGACAGATCGTGCATCGTCTCCGTGAGCATCTTCGGCACCAGGTACTTGGTGGCCGCCGCGTAGACGCTCGTCTCCTCGGGCAGCAGATGCACCGCGCGGGTCGCGGTCAGCGAGAGGCTGTCGCAGATCAGCAGGTCGAGGAAGGCCCCGGACAGGGTCGCCCTGGCGTGCGGGATGTCCATCACGGACTTGCGGTACAGCTCCCGGCCACGCGCGAACGACACCACCGTGCGCAGCGCCGTGTCCGCCGCGCCGAGCGCCATGCCGGGCACCGCGGCACGGGTGATCTGGAAGGCGCGCAGGGCGAGTTCGACGCCCTGCCCGACCTCGCCGACGAGCGCGGCGTCGCCGACCGGGGTGTCCTCGAAGTGCAGCCCCGACAGGTGGCAGCCGCGCACCCCGGTCGCGCCGTAGCGCGGCAGCACCTTGTAGGTGTCCGCGTCGAGCTCGGCGCGCTCGCCGAGCAGCACCGAGTGGCTGCGGCTGCCCGGCGCCGGGCTGGTGCGGCTGAACAGGACCCAGGCGGCGGCCCGGTCGGCGTTGTTGATGACCTGCTTCTCGCCGGCCAGCCGGAACCCGCCGTCCGGCGCGGGCCGCGCCTCGAACTCGTTGCGCACGAAGTCGTTGCCGTGCGCCAGCTCGTGGTACGCGACGGACACCTTGCCGCCGTCGAGGAGGATCCGGGCGAGCCGCTCGCGCTGCTCGGCGGAGCCGGCCGTCCACACGTTGACGCCCGCCATGAACGACGTGACGCCGTAGCCGAGGCCGAGCGCCACGTCCCGGCGGAACACCTGCCGCATGACCCGCACCAGCGAGTCGATGCGGTCCAGGCGGCCGCCGTGCTCGCGCGGCACGAACTCGGCGTTCAGTACGGCCTCGTCGAGGATCCGCTCACCGGCCTCGGACATCTCGCCGGCCTCGTCCGCCGCGAGCAGCCGGGCGTACGACACTTCGTTGGACGGGTCGGTCGGATCGCCCAGGCGGGTCTCCAACTCGGCCACCCGCGCGGCGACGTCGGCCTCCTGGTCGAGGGCGGGCGCGGGGTGCGCCCCCTGGGGCGGGGAACCGGTCAGCATGACGTCCTCTCGTTCTCACCGGCCGCCGCGGCGGCCTTCTCGGGGGCGGCGGCCGGTGCGCGCTGGTCGAACAGCGCGAACAGCCGGCCCTCCGTCCGCGCCGCCCGCACCTGGGCGAGCAGCGCTTCGTACGTGTGGTGCGCCTCGCCGTCCGGGGTCGCCGGGTCGAGGCGTGCCAGGATCCGCAGCAGCGCGCCGCGCAGCCACAGACCGTCCCGCCACAGCGCGCCGGCCCCGTCGTCGGCGGCGAGCGCGTCCGCGTTCGCCGTCCACAGGCCCACACAGGCGGCGCCCGCGTAGCACAGCGCGTACCGGCGGGCCGTCTCGAACGCCGCCGGCGGCAGATCCGTCAGCACGTCCTGGTGCGCCGCCATCTCCTCGTGCACCGCCTCGCTCGTCGCGAGCAGCCGACGCGCCGCGTCCCGTACGGGGACCAGCTCGGGCCGCTCGGCCGCGCGCCGTTCCAGGTCCGCGACCCGGTCCGGCAGCGTGGCGACGACACCGCTGCCGCGCCGCGCGACGACCGACAGCGCCGTCGGGTCGAGCGGCGGCAGCGGCCGCCCCAGGTCGAAGGCGGCGGCCGCGCCGGCCACGTCGCCGCTCGCGCGCCGGTGGCCGCGCAGCAGCGAACGGAACTGGTTCACCAGGGAGTTGAGGTTCACCAGCGTGTTGCCGTCGAACAGGCCCACGATCCGGTGGTCCCGTTCGAGCTTCTGGAACCGGCCGTGCGCGTGCACGTCCTTGAGGAAGGCGCGGGCGCCGAGCAGCCGGGTCAGCTCGGCGAGCACCTCCTCGGTGCCGGTGGGCAGCAGGTACTTGGTGACCGCCGACGTCAGCGACATCTCGGCGGTCTGCGTGTGCACGGCCCGCGACGCGTACAGGGCCACCGCCTCGTGCAGCAGCACGTCGGCCGAGGCCTCGCCCAGGGCGCGCCGTGCCTTGGGCAGGTCGATCAGGCGGCGCCCGTACAGCTCGCGCTGCTCGGCGAAGTCCAGGGCGATGCGCAGCCCGTGGTCGGCGGCGCCCAGCGACAGCGCCGCGCACATGGTGCGGGTCAGCTGCAACGCCTTGATGACGGTCTCGACGCCGCCGCCCTCGGTGCCGACCAGCGCGCTCGCCGGCACCTTCGCGCCGTCGAAGGCGACACCGGAGATGTCGGCGCCGCGGATGCCGTGCGTGTGCACCTTGGGCAGATGCCGGTAGGCGCCCTCGTCCAGCTCCCGCTTGTCGACGAGCAGCACGCTGAAGCCGCGCGGGCCGCCCGCCGGGTCGGTGCGGGTGAGCAGGGCGATCAGCGAGCCGCGGGTGGCGTTGTTGATGAGCCACTTCTCGCCGCTCACCAGCCAGCCACCGCCCGGCAGTTGAGGCGCGGGCTCACCGGCGACCTGCCCGGCGAGCAGATCGCTGCCGTGCGCCCGCTCGGTCAGGCCGAGCGAGACCGGCACCCCGGCGCGGACGTCCGCGCCGAGCCGCTCGGCCTGCGCGTCGTCGCCCGCCACCCACACGCAGACACCGCCCAGGTACGTCTTGCCGTGCCCGATCGCGGTCGTCAGATCGCGCCGGGCCACGGCCCTGATGAGCTGGAGCAGCTGCTCGTAGTCGGCGAGCCGTCCGCCGTGCCTGACCGGCACGTAGTAGTCGCTCAGCCCCCACTCCTGAAGGCTGCGGCAGATGTCCGCGGGGAACGCCTCCGCGTCGTCGAGCGCGATCGTCCGCTCGTACGAGAACGTGGTCCGCGGATCGTCGGGGTCGCCGAGGAAGCGGTCGAGGTCCTCGGCCAGTCGGTACGGCGGATGGTCCATGTCAGGCCACCGTGTTCAGCGGGCGCTCGATGGCGTCGGCGACCAGCTCGCGCACGGCCGGCTCCAGGACCTCGTACAGCGGGGTGATCTGCCCCTTGAGGAAGAGCTGCTTCATGAGCGTGCGCTGGATCTTGCCGCTGGTGGTCTTGCGGATCGTGCCGGGGCGCACCAGGAGCACGTTGCCGGCCGGGATGTTGAACTCCCGCCCGACGAAGGCCTGCACGGCGGTGGCGAGGGTGCGCAGATCGGTGGTGACCGAGCTGGTGCGCACCTCCTGGACGACGACCAGGTGCTCGCGGTCCGTCTCCACGGCGAACACCGAACCGGCGCCGATGCCCAGCGCCTTGTCGGTGCCCTGCACCGCCCGCTCGATGTCCTGCGGGTACAGGTTGCGACCCGCGAAGATGACGAGCTCCTTGAGGCGTCCGGTGACGTAGAGCTGGCCGTCCTCCCACACGCCGAGGTCGCCGGTGCGCAGCCAGCCGCCGCCGTCCTGGCCGCCCTTGCCGTCGGCGATGGCCGCGTCGAAGATCTCCTTGTTGGTCAGCGGCCGCTGCCAGTAACCCGAGGCCACCGAGGGCCCCTTGGCCCAGATCTCGCCGACCGAGCCCTCGGGCTGCTCCAGGAACGACTCCGGGTCCACGATGCGGACGTCGAAGTCCTCGGCGTGCACCACGCCGCTGCTGACGAGCGTGCGGTGCGGGGCGTCGTCGCGCGGGTCGGCGAGCCGGCCCGCCTCCAGCGCCTCGGAGTCGACGGAGAGGACGACCGGGCGGGTGTTGCTCGGGGTGCCGGAGACCAGCAGGGTCGTCTCGGCCATGCCGTAGCAGGGGAAGAACGTCTCGGGCTTGAAGCCGGCCGGCTCGAAGCGCTCGGTGAAGGCGCGGATCGTCTCGACGCGGATCGGCTCGGCGCCGTTGCAGGCGGCCTGCCAGCTCGACAGGTCCAGCGTCGCGAGGTGCTCGTCGGTGACGCGGCGCAGGCACAGGTCGTAGGCGAAGTTGGGGCCGCCGCCGATGGTGACCTTGTAGTCGCCGATCATCTGGAGCCAGCGGTGCGGCCGCTTGAGGAACGACACCGGGGACATCAGGGCCGCGCTGCCGCCCAGGAACAGCGGCTGGAGGATGTGCCCGATCAGGCCCATGTCGTGGTAGAACGGCAGCCAACCGCCGTAGCGGGTATCGGAGTTGGAGCCCACCGAGTTCTTGATGGCCTGCTCGTTGGCGAGCAGGTTGGCGTGGCTGACCATGACGCCCTTGGGGTCGCTGGTGGAGCCCGAGGTGTACTGGAGGAACGCCAGGTTCTCGCCGGTCAGCTGCGGCTCGCGCCACGCGGACGCGTCACCGTAGCCCTCGGAGTCGGTCGCCAGGCACAGCACGTCGTGCATCTGCTCGGTGCGCAGCCACTCCGATATCTCGGGGGCGTTGGTCGAGTCGGTGAGCACGGCGCGGGCCTGCGCGTCGCGCAGGATGCCGGAGACGCGTGTGAAGTGGTTGCCCTGCTCGGTGGGGAGCGGCGCGGGCACCGCGACGGCGCCCGCGTACAGGCAGCCGACGAACGCCTTGATGAACTCCAGGCCCGACGGGTAGAGGAGCAGCACCTGGCGGCCGCTCGCCCCGTGCTCCTGGAGCCAGGAGCCGATCCGGCGGGCGTCCGCGTCGAGCTGGCTGTACGTGAGGTGCTGCGGGGACGAGCCCTTGGCGTCGTCCGGCAGGAAGATGAAGGCGTCCTTGGAGCCCAGCGCGTCGGTCCGCGCCAGTACCAGTTCCGTGAATGTGGGGAAGGCTGTCAACGTCGTTCCCTGACCTCTCAGGATCCGCTGGCGTGGCGCCGGCGAGGCTGCTTGGACACCGCAGATGCTCCGACGCGGCCCTAAGGCGACGCTTGTGCGATAACGAGGCGTCCTGGGGTGAGGCCCGATCAGCGGATAGCGTGAGGGAGTTCGTGTCTGCGGCGGCCCGTTTCCGGGGCCGCGGAAGGAGATCAGCTGGTGCGCCGTATCTCTACCGAAGTGGTGATCGACGGGTCGCCCGAGGACGTCTGGGCGGTCCTCACCGACTTCGGCCGCTTCCCCGAGTGGAACCCGTTCATCGTCGAGGCGAAGGGCGAGACCGTGCCCGGGGAACAGCTCGACCTCACGTTCCGGCAGGCCAGCGGGCGGCACATGGTGATAAAGCCGACCGTGGTGGCCGCGGAGCCGGGGCGCGAACTGCGCTGGCGCGGCCGGCTGTGGCTGCCCGGCATCTTCGACGGCGAGCACCTCTTCGAGCTGAAGCCGCGCCCCGACGGCGGCACGCTGCTCGTGCAGGCCGAGACGTTCGCGGGCGTGCTCGTGCCGTTCACGCAGAAGATCATCAAGGAGACCGTCGGCCGCTTCACCGACCTGAACGAGGCGCTGCGCACCCGCGTGGAATCGGGCGCCTGGAAGACCGCCTAGCGCCCCTCACAGACAGACCTGGCGCCCGCCCCGGGGGACGGGCGGACGCCAGGTGTCTGCGTACGGCACGGCTCAGGGCAGCGCAGGATAATCCGTGTACCCCGCCGCGTGCCCCGGATACAGCGTCGCGAAGTCCAGCGGGTTCAGCGGCGCCCCTTCGGCGAGCCGGCGCGGCAGGTCCGGGTTGGCGATGAAGTGCCGCCCGAACGCGACGAGATCGGCCAGCTGCTCGTCGAGGACCTCACGGGCCGCGTCGAGGCCCACCGGCTCGGCGAAGCAGCCCGTCGTCGGATGCACCATCGGCTCGTGCCGCGGACTGACGATCAGCGTGTACGGCCACAGCTTGCGCAGCAGCCGGGTGTACTCGCGCTCCCCGTTCTCCACGACGTGCACATAGGCGAGGCCGAGCCGGGCCAGCGCCGGCACCAGCGCCTCGTACAGCGCCGGGGTGTCGCCCTCGTCCATGTCGTTGAAGATGTTGCCGGGGGAGAGCCGGATGCCGACCCGGTGCGCGCCGATCGTCTCGGCCGCGGCCTGCGCCGTCTCGATCGCCATCCGGGCCCGCGCGCCCGGCGAACCGCCGTAGCGGTCGGTGCGCAGATTCGTGTTGACGCCCATGAACTGGTGCAGCAAGTACCCGTTGGCGCCCTGGAGTTCGATCCCGTCGAACCCGGCGAGGACCGCCCGCCGGGCCGACGCCGCGAACTCCCTGACGGTGTCCTCGACCTCGGCCGTGGTCAGCGCGTGCGGCACCTCGAACGGCTTGCGGCCCTCGTACTCCAGGACCGCGTCCGGCGGGCGCACCGCCGACGGCGCGACCGGCAGCTGCCCGTCGAGCAGATCGGGATGGCTGATCCGCCCCGCGTGCTGCAACTGGACGAAGATCCGGCCGCCGTTGAGATGCACGGCCCGCGTCACCCGCGTCCAGCCCTCGACGTGGTCGGCGGTGCACAGGCCCGGCATCCGGTAGCCGCGGCCCAGCGGCCCCGGGTACGTCGAGTCGGCGATCAGCAGCCCCGCCGAGGAGCGCTGCGCGTAGTACTCGGCCATCAGCGGACTCGGCACGCCCTCGTCGTCGACGCGGCCGCGGTTCATCGGCGCCATGGCGATGCGGTTGGGCAGGGACAGGCCCGCCATCGTGGTGCGGTCGAACAGGGAGGTCATGACGGCTGCCCCTCGGTGAGGTCGACGGCGAGGGTGAGGTGCGCGGGCACCTCCGGAAGGTCGGTGAGATCGTGCGCGAAGTCCAGCTCGCCGTCCGCCGATTCGGCGGTCGTCGTGAAACCGAGCGAGGGGTAGAAGTCGCGGACCCGGTGGTTCTTGGCGGTCGGCCGGTAGCGGGCGTGCACCGCCGAAGCGCCGGTCGCGGCCGCGTGGGCGAGCAGCACGGACACCGTGGCCTGCTCGATGCCGCGGGCGAAGACCCGGCAGCTGAGCAGCATGTTGTCCAGGTGCAGCACGCCGTCCGCGCGGTGCGCGAAGACCGCGCCGACGACGCCGTTGTCACCGAAGCGGTCCCGGGCCCGCACCGCGAGCACCAACTGGTCCGCGGCGTCCCGGCGTTGCTGCACCTCGGTCTGCTGGAGCCGCAGGGTGGTCAGGTTGAACTGGTTGGTGCGCAGGGTGATCTGGGCGATCCGGGCCACCTCGTGGTCGCGGACCGGCGAGATGTCCAGGCGCACGTCCAGGGCCGCGAGATACTCCTCCATCGACCCCGCCGACTCCTGGAGGTCCTGCCGGTCGGCCTCGCTCCGGTACTGCTCGGCGCGCAGCCGGTCCTCCGCGGTCAGCGCCCGCACGTCGAACCAGCCGTCCGCGAGCAGCCGGTCCACGTGCAGCGCCGGCTCCTCGTCGAGGCGTACGACCGCGACCTCGGGCAGGCTGGAGGAGACCAGACCGCACTCGAACGGCGAGTCGTCGGCGAAGACGAAACTGTCCACGCCCAGGTTGAGCCGGGACGCGATGGCGCGCAGATTGCCGTCCTTGGGATCCCAGTTGGCGTGGACCCGGGCGAAGTCACCCTCGCGCAGCACCATGTCGGGATGGTCGCGCAGCACCGCGAGCACGGGCTCCTGGTCGTTCTTGCTGCTCACCGCGAGCAGCACGCCCTGCGCCCCGATCTGCTTGACGGCCTTCTGGAACTTGCCGAACGCCTCACCCCGGTAGGTGGTGGCGGCCGCGATGCCGTCCGGGCCGTCGTCGCCGAGGATGCCGTCCCACAGCGTGTTGTCGAGGTCGACGACGAGCACCTTCTTGGCCCGGCCGCGCAGGGTACGGCCCAGATGGGCGACCTCGCGGGCGTAGCGGCCGAGGAGCTCCTCGCCGAGATGCACCTTCGCGTACACCGCGAGGCGGGTGTCGCGCACCGGCCCCGACTCGGCGACCAGCACGTCCAGGTCGACGACGTGCAGCCGCGGATGGGCGGCGGTCAGCCGCAGCAGCGCCGCGTTGAACTCCCGCCAGCGCGCCGCCAGCTCGGCGCGGCTCGCATGGTCGACGAGCTGCCGCAGCTGCGTGCCGAGCAGCGGCAGCGTGTTCAGCACGAGGGTGCCGGGGCCGTGCTCGCCGTACCGGGCGACCAGCGCGGTCAGCTGCTCCAGCTTGGCGTCGAGGGCGGCGCCCACGTCCGCGGCCGACCACGGCACGGGCAGCTCGTCGAACACGAGCTGCCCGTCCAGGACGCACAGCGCCAGGTCGGTGCCCGGCGCGTACAGCGGGCTGGACAGGTCCTGGAGATCGCGCAGCCACGAGTCGTACTCGGCCTCGCCGCAGCGCAGCGGTATGCCGTGCCGCGCGAACTGGGCGGTCAGCGCCGGGGTCAGCGCGTCGAGCATGCCGTGCCCGGCCACCGCGACCCGGACGGCCGCGGCGGACGGATGCAGCTCCTCGATACGGTCCACGGAGGTGCGGGAAAGAATCCGGCCGGCCCGCGCGAGCGCCGCGAAATCCGGGTCGGGCAGGGCCAGATCGGCCAGGAGCGGGGCGATCGCCGGATACTCCTCGGCGATCCTCCCCTCCTGGTGCAGCGCGCGCAGCCGGTCCAGCGGCCCGAGGCGAACGTCCTCGGCGGTGGTCACTGCTTGGGTCACGTCAGTCTTCTCCTGTCGGCGTGGACCGAAGCGCCTCGGGCCGCCACGTCATGTCAGTGGCGCAGCAACCAGGCGACTCGGTCGAGGGACGCGGCGTGGTAGGCGAGGAGGACCGCGGTCAGGGCCACGGCCGGGATGTGCGCGCCGGCCGCGTACAGCGCGGCGGCGCCGCCGAAGAACACGGCGAGTTCGAGGAGGAGCCGCAGGCCTCCGGCGGTCGCGACGACGGCGTCGCCGCTGCGCGACTCGTCGCCGGGGGTGGCGAACACACCCCAGGCGACGGCCACCAGGAGCGGCACCGCGACCACCGCGACATACCGCAGCGCGCCGGGGCTCGTCCGCCAGGCCCAGTACCCGAAGCAGACGAGGGCCGTCAGTTCGAGCACGAACCTGAGGCCGAGCATGGCCGGGTGGTAGCCGAGTCCCGTGGTCATCCGCATCCTGCTTTCTCCTTCGTGGGGGTGCTTCCTAAGCGGCACACATGGGGGTCGGCCGCTTCGGTCACCAGGCGACCGGCAGCGACGACACCCCGTGCACCAACCTGCCCTCCGGACGGGGCAGTTCACTCTCGTCCACCGCGAGCCGCAACGTGGGGAAACGACGCAGCAGCGTGCCGACGGCTATCTGGAGCTCGGCACGGGCGAGTCCGGAGCCCAGGCAGTAGTGGGTGCCCTGCCCGAAGGTCAGATGGGGGTTGGTCTCGCGGGAGATGTCCAGGGTGTCCGCGCCGGCGAACTGGCAGGCGTCGCGGTTCGCCGATCCGAGCGAGGGCAGCACCGCGCTGCCCGCGGGCACGACGGTCCCGCTCAGCTCGACGTCCTCCAGCGTGATCCGCAGCAGCGCCTCGTCACCCGGCGGGTACATCCGCAGCAGCTCCTCGGTGGCCCGCCCGATCCGCTCGGGGTCCGCGCGCACCGCGGCCAGCTCCTCGGGGTGGGTGAGCAGCGCGAGAACGCTGTTGCCGATCTGGTTGACCGTCGTCTCGTGGCCCGCGACGAGCAGCGAGATCCCCAGGAAGATCAGCTCCTGTTCGTCCAGGCGCCCCTCGTCCGCGTCGTGGATCGACACCAGCGCGGAGAGCAGGTCCGTGCCCGGCCTGTCGCGCTTGAGGGCGACCTGCTCGGCCAGGTAGTCGCGCAGCGCCACCTGCGAGGCGAGCACCTCCTCGGCCGGCAGCGACCCGGCCGCCAGGAACGTCGCCGACCAGGACCCGAACTTCTCCCGGTCCTCGAACGGCACCCCGAGCAGCTCGCAGATCATCGTCACCGGCAGCGGGAACGCGAGCGCCGGGATCAGGTCCGCGGGCGAACCCGACGCCTCCATCGCGTCCAGGAACCGGTCGGTGTGCTCCTGGATGCGCGGCCGCAGATCCGCGACCCGGCGCGCGGTGAACTCCCGCGACACCAGCTTGCGCACCCGGGTGTGCTCGGGCGCGTCCATGTTCAGCAGACTGCGGAAGTTCTGGGTGGCGGCGCCCATCCGCGGCGCGTCGGGCCGGGTCGTCGCGGCCCGGCTGAAGCGCGCGTCGGACAGCACCGTGCGCACGTCGTCGTACGTCGTCACGAGGTACGCCTGGTCGCCGCTGGGCATCCGTACCCGCTGCACCGGTGACGTCGCGCGCAGCCGGGCGTAGTGCGGGCAGGGCTCCAGCGCCGAGGCACGCGCGAACGGGTAGCCGAGCACCTCCTCGGCGTCCTGCGTCACGGGCTTGTCGAGCTGCTCGGTCATGACTGCGGTCCTCCAGTGGGCGACGGGGAAGCGGAGCGGTCGGCCAGGTCGAGCCGGGTGCGGCCGTCGCGCACCGCCTGCTGGAGCTGGTAGTAGACGCCGGAGAGGATGCGGCGCTTGAGGACATCGCTCGCGGACACGGTCCGGTAGGCGGTGCGGCGCAGCGCGACCGCGACCGGCGAGGCCAGCGCGAACGCCTTCTCCTGGCGCAGCTGGAGTCCGCGCGCCGTGGCGACCGACGCCTCCCGCGCGGACTGGAACCGGGTGCACGCGGTGTCGAGCCGCGCGTCCGGCGCGCCGCCGCCCTTCAGCGCGCGGGCGACGAGCGGGGCCAGCGTCACCGCGTCGATGATCGCGTGGTTGACGCCCTGCCCGAGGACCGGCGTCAGCGTGTGCGCGGCGTCCCCGATCAGCGCGACCCCGGGCCGCCACCACTTCGGGACGACCGTGGTGAAGATGTCCAGCATCGAGGTGTCCGACCAGCTGGTCACGTGCTCCCGCACCCCCGGGCCCGCCTGCGGCGCCAGCGCGTCGATCCGCGCGTGCAGCGCGCCGATGCCCTGCGCGCGCAGCTCGCGCAGCCCGCCCTTGGGGATGTTGAACCCGATCCGCACGAGGTCCGGCACGGTCGGGATGAACAGGCCGTGCCGGTCGCCGAGGATCCGCACCCGGTAGGTGTGCAGATCCCACTCCTTCGGCATCGGCGCCTTGAACCACACGAAGTCCCGCTCCAGCGGAATCTTCGTGTAGTCGATTCCGGCCATCTCGCGGACCTTGCTGAAGCGGCCGTCGGCCGCCACCGTCAGCGCCGCCGAGATCTCCACCGGGCCGTCGGGGAGCTGGGCCACCACGCCCGAGACCCGGGTGCCCTCGGTCAGGAGCCGCACGGCCTTGGCCCGGCGCAGCATCCGGAACGTCGGCAGCGCGCCGGCCTCCTCGGCGAGCGCGTCGAGCAGCGGCGGCTGGGGCAGCTCCATCGGATACGGGCACGGCTGGTCGAAGCGCGAGAAGTCGGCGGACAGCACGGTGCGGCCCGCGTCGGTGATCTCCATCCGGCGGGTGACCAGCGTCTGGTCCTCGACCTTGCCGAGGATGCCGAGCTGCTTCAGGAGCCATACGGAGTCGGGCGAGATGGACTCGCCGCGGAACGACCGGTCGAAGTGAGCGCTCTGCTCCACCACCACGACCTCGACACCGCGCCGGGCCAGTTCCAGGGCGAGCGTCAGACCGGCGGGACCGCCCCCGACGACGCACACCTGCGCGGACACTGCCGCAGCCATGGTTTCCCCTTCCTGCTGCTGATCCTGCTGCTGAGGTGCTGCTGAACCGATGGCGCCACCGTGCCGCGATGGCCTAAAGGACGCCTTGCACCGCCGTACGGACGCCCGGCTTCAGCACCGCACAAGCGGCCGGGGGCAGCCTGCTTCCTCGTACGCAAACCCGCTCGCGATCACCCCTGAACCCCCGTGTGCGACCCCTGCACCACCCGAATCCCCAGACCCCAAGTCGCCGCCGGCTTCCCGGCCCGGCCTGCGAGGAGAACCCATGAACACCGACTCGGCCGCCACCGCCCCGCCGGACCCCCGGCGTTGGTGGGTGCTCGGAGTCATCTCCCTTGCCCAGTTCGTCATCGCCATCGACTCGTCCGTCGTCAACGTGATGGGCCCCCGGCTGCAGGAAGCCATCGGCCTGTCCACGACCGGACTCCAGTGGGTCATGAACATCTACGTCCTCCTCTTCGGAGGGCTCCTGCTGCTCGGCGGGCGGCTCGCCGACGTCGTCGGGCGCCGTGTCGTGTTCCTGGCCGGCCTCGGCCTGTTCACCCTCGCCTCCCTCGGCGCCGGCCTCGCCGACTCCGAGAGCGCGCTGCTCACCGCCCGCGCACTCCAGGGCATCGGCGCCGCCGCGCTGTCGCCCGCCTCCCTGTCGATCCTCGTGACGGTCTTCCCCGACGCGAAGGAACGCGCCAAGGCGTTCGGCGTGTGGGGCGCGGTCATCGGCATCGGCGCCAGCATCGGCACGATCCTCGGTGGCGCCATCGTCAACGCCGACTGGCGCTGGGCGTTCTGGATCAACGTGCCCGTCGGCGTGCTGATCGCCGTCGGTGCCGTCGCGCTCATCAAGGTCCCGCGTCCCACCGGAGCCCGGCCGCCCGCCGACCTGGCCGGCGCCGTCACCGCGACCGGCGGTCTGCTGCTGCTCGTCTACGGCATCGTGACCAGCAGCGAGCACGGCTGGGGCGACTGGCGCACCTACGGCTCGCTGATCGTCGCCGCCGTCCTGCTCGTCTCGTTCGTCCTCGTCGAGCAGCGCAGCGCCGCGCCGCTCGTGCCGCTGCGGCTGTTCCGCTCCCGGTCCGTGGTGGCCGGCAGCCTCGGTGAGTTCCTCACCGCCGCGATGATGATGCCGATCTTCTTCCTGCTGCCGCTGTGGATGCAGGGCGTCCTCGACTACAGCCCGCTCCAGACCGGCCTCGCCTACCTCCCGGTGAGCATCGCCCTGATGACGCTCGCGCCGGTCGCCTCGCAGATGATCGGCAAGACCGGGCCGCGCTCCATGTACCTGCTCGGTACGGTGGCGCTCGCCGCCTGTGTCTTCCTGCTGACCCGGATGCCGGTGCACAGCGGCTACTGGAGCTTCCTGCTGCCGGTCACCGCGCTGTTCGGCATCGGCCTGGTGTGCTGCCTCATCCCGACGCCCGTCGTCGGCACGTCCGAGGCCACCGACGAGGACGCGGGCACCACGTCCGCGCTGCTCAACGCGTCGACGCAGATCGGCGCCGCGTTCGGCATCGCCGTCGCCGTCACCGTCCTCAACAACCGCACCGCCGCCCAGGTGGCGGACGGCGCGACCCCGAACGTGGCCCTGGTCCACGGCCTCCAGGCCGCGTTCCTCGTCCTGTTCGTCTTCCTGGCCCTCTCCGTCCTGAACGGCCTCTTCGGCTTCCGCCGAGGAGTGATCACCCAGCCCACGGAGTCGGCCGACCCCCTGCCCACGACGGAACCCCTGCCCCCGACCCCCGTCCAGCCCGCGACCCCCCACCGCCAGAACGAAAAGGTCGGCTGACCCCCACCCCAACCACCCCCGGCCCGACACCTCCCGAGGTGCCGGGCCGCAGGTGTGTTCTTCATGGGGGGCACACCCGGGCCACAATCAACCCCCGCGGTGACGGACAAGCGATCCACAATCAAGCCCCGCGGTGACGGACAAGCGATCCACAATCAAGCCCCGCGGTGACGGACAAGCGATCCACAATCAAGCCCCGCGGTGACGGACAAGCGATCCACAATCAAGCCCCGCGGTGACCGACAAGCGATCCAGAATCAAGCCCCTGCGGCGATTGAGCAGCGGGGCCGGGGCGGAGCCCCGTGGCGTGGACTCCATCAGGCCCGAGGAACAGACCCCGCCCTCACCCCACCCCGGCGAACCCCACCCCGGCGACCCCTCACCCCGGCGGAGCCCTACGCCCCGACGGAGTCAGCCGCCCCCACCCCGGCAACCAACACAGCGGCCAGCGCCTCCGCCTCGGACTCCCAAGGAACCGCGGCCACCACCGGCACCCGGGCCCCCGCCTCCGCCAACCGCCGCGCCAACTCCTCCCGCACCCCACCCGCACCGTCGCCGTCCTCGACGACAGCCACCAGGAGGTGCCGCGCGGCGAGGGTGACGACCCGGTCGGGCAGCGGATCGGCCCACCGCGGGTCCACCACGGTCACCGTCAGCCCCCGGCTCCGCGCCACCCGCGCCGCCGCCAGGGCGAGCCGGGCGTGCGCCCCGACCGACACGATCAGCGCGTCACCGCGGGCCCCGCCCTCCACGCCGTACAGCACGTCGACGCCCCGGTCGTGGGCCTGCGCCTCGATGTCGGGGCCGACCGGTCCCGAGGGGAAGCGGACCAGGGTGGGCGCGTCCTCGACGCCGAGCGCCTCCCGCAACTGCGCCCGCAGCCGCGCCGCGTCGCGCGGCTGGGCCCGCCGCACCCCAGGCACCGCCGCGACCGGACCGCTCCCGCCGAGCGCGAACGTCACCCCGGCGTGCTCGGGACCGGCCTGGCACCCGGCGAGGGCCCGCCCGGCGAAGTCGTCGTGGGCGACCACGACCGGGTGGAGCCGACCCGCGGCGAGGCCGGCCGCGCAGGCCGCGATCTGCGGCTCGGCGCCCGCGGGCGTCACCGTGCGCTCGGGGTGCCGCCGGGCGAACGGCGCGGTTCCCGCGTCGAGTTCACCCTGCACCCGTACGGCTATCACCTCGGGCAGCTCCGCGCCCACCGCCGCAAGCTCGTCACCGAGGACCGCCTCCCACGCCGGCGAGGCGGGCGCCACGGCACGGCTCCCGCCGTCGACCCGGCACCGCACGACGACGGTGCGCCCCGCGTCCCTGGCCCGTACCAGAGCAGCCTCCAACTCCCGCCCGCGCGCCGCGTCGACAGGACCGAGCACCTCCATCTCGCGTCCCGGAGCCAGGAGTTCACGAGCCCGGCGCAGCACCACCGGCAGCACGTCCGATGTCCGCACGGGGCCCGCGTGACCCGCGTGACCCGCGTGATCCGTGTGGTCCGCGTCGGTCAGGGCGAGGACGACGACCGGGGCCGGGCAGCGGGCCAGCGTGTCGAGCGCCGCGCGCCCCGTGGCGGTGGACAGCGTCGCCGCCCGCGCCACGACGACGACCCGCCGACCGGTGTCCCCGGCCAGCCACAGCGCACGGGCGAGCCCCTCCGCGTACGACAGTGCCCGCACCCCCGACGGCGGGTGCGGGCACGAGCGCGGGCCGGGCAACTCTGGCGCCCCGGTGAGGAGGTGCCAGACGAGGGCGAGTTCGTGGCCGTCGGAGACGAACACATCGCTCGCGGAGTCGAAGACCCGGCACAGGGCGAGCGCGGGCTCCACCGCGTCCCGCGCGGCGGCTCCGTCGGGCCGCGCCGCCAGCGCCGCCCGCACCTGCCGCGCGAGCAGGGGCAGACGCCGGTGCGGAAGGACGCGTATCTCATGGGGGGCGAGGATCAAGACGTGCCTCCTGGGCGCGGGGGTGCGGTGTCTTCCCGGGGAGCGAGCCCCGGACCCCCGGCCGAACGAGCAGGTCGGTGAGGCGCGTCGGATCGCCTTCGGGGGGTGGATTCCGGTGAACACGCGGACGGCCGGGCCATGAGGACGTCATGGCCCGGCCGTCCGGGAACCGATCTCGGGATGTCGCTCACGCGGCGACGGGGACCCGGGCGTACTGCCGTGCCAGCGTGGCCAGTTCCCGCAGGAACGTGTCCTCGTGGGCCCGTACGAAGAAGTGCCCGCCGGGCATCGTGCGCACCTCGCAGCCGCGCCCCGCGTGCCGCCGCCACGACACCACCTCGGGCACCGACACCAGCCGGTCGCGCCGGCCCGCGAACAGGTGCAGCGGCACCCGCAGCGGTTCGGACGTCAGGGACGCCGCGTTGCCCGTGCACAGCAGCAGGTCGTCGCGGGCCACCGGCAGGAGTGCCGACAGGAAGTCCGGGTGGTTGAGCAGCACTTGGGGGATGCCGCCCAGCGAGGCGAGGCTCTCGATCAGCTCCTCGTCACTGGCCTCGGGACGGGCGATCAGGGGCGCGGGCAGGTGCGGGGCCCGGTAGGCGCTCAGGGCCACGGCGAGCGGCAGCGGCGCGCCACGCTGCTGCCGGCGCCAGGCCAGCGAATAGGCGATGAGGGCACCCATGCTGTGCCCGTAGAAGATGTGCGGACGGTCGAGCTCGTCGTCGAGCTCGGCGTCCATGTCGTCGATCAGGGCGCTCAGATCCGTGAACCGCGGTTCGTCGATACGTCCTTCGCGGCCGGGCAGTTGGATGGGCAGGACCCGCACCCCCGCGCCATGGGCGTCCAGGATGCGCTGCCACCGCCCGTACGCGGAGGCGCCGCCACCCGCGTACGGGAAGCAGAACAGCCGCACGTCCGCGCCCGCACTCTCGTCGATGCTGCTCCGGGACAGGTATCGCGTCATCTTGCTCCGCCTCGGGTTCCGTCCAGCGTGGGTGCGTCGGCCGGGATCCGTCGCGTGCGGCGGCCGATCGGACGGGCGAGGCCCGGCCCGTGCCGTGAGGTGCGCACGGGCGGGGCGGGCTCCCGACCGGGAGGACGCCGTCGAAGCCGCGAGGCGGATCCCGGCCGACGCCAGTCAGCATGCGGTTGACGGCTAAAGCGTGGCCAAATCTGGCCGTACGTGAGCGAGTTGGGCCCTACGGACGGTTCGGCGGGCGTCGGCTGAGCCGAGCCTTTAGCGGTCCGCGGCAGAGTCGTGACCGCGCCGCAGGATGTCGGCGTCCCCGTGAAGAGAGCCCGCCGCAGGCCCCCATCCCCGGGCCGCGGCGGGCCCGCGGGCACCCGCGCCCCGGCGCACGGCACCCACCTCAGGCCCCGGCCGGCGACGAGAGCAGCCACATGCCCGGCCGCACCTCCAACGGCAGACCCGCCCGGCCGGCGCCCTCGCCGACCGCACGGCTGACCCGCGCCGTGTACTCCTGCCAGCGCCGGTCGCCCACCCCGCGCGCCCACCGCTCGCACTCCGCGAGCCGGCCGAGCGCCTCCTCGAAACGGCCCTCGCGCACCGCCACCAGGGCGAGCCCGCGCAGCGCGTGCGCGGCGCCGCGCGCGTCGGACGCGGCACGGGCCCCGGTCAGCGCCCGTACGTAACCGCGCTCGGCCCGCGCCACCCGGCCCTGGCCGAGCACCACGTCCGCCTCACCGGACAGACAGCGCGCGGCCGAGGCGTGGTCGCCGAGCCGGGTGAACAGGTGCCAGGCGAGGCGGTAGCGGTCCAGCGACGACGCCGCGAGGTGGCGCTGCCAGTCGAGCGCGGCCAGCGACTGGAGCAGCACCGCCTCGGCCTGCCGGTCGTCGGCCTGCCGTGCGGCGTCCAGAGCGAGTTCGTGGCTGAGTTCCCAGTCGTCCCAGACCGCGCCGGCCTCGTAGAACCCGGCGCTCGCCGACGCGATCCCGAAGCACAGCTCCCACAGCCCGCCGGCGTGCGCCTGCCGCACCGCTTCGAGCAGCCCGGCCGCCTCCTCCTGGAACCAGGAGAGCGCCGCGTCGCCCACCACCTCCAACGGATCGATGCCCGGCGGCGGTGTCACCGCCCGCGCCAGCCGGTCGCGGCCCGGGGCGAGCCGGGCGTCCGAGTGCTGGGCGAGCGCCAGATACGCCCGGCACAGCCGCTCCGTCGCACCCGGCGACCCCGCGCCGAGCAGTTCCAGGGACAGCGAGCGCAGCAGCGGATGGAACCCGTACCGCTTGGGCGTGAGCCGCCCCGGGCAGGGCCGCGCCTCGAGCAGCTGGGTACGTACCAGCTCCTCGACGTGCCGGTCCGCCTCGGGCAGATCGCAGGCGAGCAGCGCCGCCGCGCCCCACAGCGGGAAGTCGGGCAGCGGCGCGAGGCCGAGCAGCCGGAACGCGAGCCGCTCCTGCACGCCCGCCTCCCGGTACGCGGCGAGCAGCCCGCTGCGCACGTCGAGGTCGCCGAGGGCCAGCGCGGCCAGCCGGGTCCGCTCGTCGGTGAGCCGCGCGACCAGGTCCTCGGCGCTCCAGTGCGGCCGCGCCGCGAGCCCGGCGGCGGCGACCCGCAACGCCAGCGGCAGGCTGCCGCACAGCCGGGCGATCTCGGCGACGGCCTTCGGGTCCGCGCGCAGCGACTCGCCGCCGCAGCGCAGCAGGAACTCCCGGGCCTCGGCCACCCGGAACACGTCGAGCGCGATGTGCCGCGCCCCTTCGAGCGCGCCGAGCGGCTGCCTGCTGGTCAGGACGACGGTGCAGTCCGGGGCGGCGGCGAGCAGCGGACGTACCTGCGCCTCGGAGACCACGTCGTCGAGGACGAACAGGATCCGGCGGCCCTGGGTGCGGGCGTGCAGCACCTCGTCGGGTTCGAGCGCCGCGGTGTCCGCCGCGCCGCCGACCGCCGTGTCCACCGGGTCGCGCAGCCACCGCAGCAGCGTCGTGAGCACGGCCGGCGGGGTCAGCGCTCGGCCGCCCGCGTCACGCAGCACCAGCAGCAGCCGCCCGTCGGGGAACCGGTCCGCCGCCTCGTGCGCGAGCTGGGTGACCAGCGCCGTCTTCCCCACGCCCGCCCGCCCGGACACCGCGAGCAGCCGGCTCGCACCGGGCCCCGCCGCGGCCAGGAACCTTCTGCCGAGGGCGAGCTGGGAGGTGCGTCCGGTGAAGTCGGGCACGGGCGCGGGCAGCCGTACCACCGCGGCCGCCGACGGGCCCGTCGTGGGCACGGCGGACGTCGGTGCCGGGCCGCCGTGCCGGGCCAGGTGCGGGTCGCCGGCCAGGATCCGCTCGTGCAGGCGGCTCATCACGGGGCCGGGCTCGACGCCGAGCTCCGTGACGAGGGCGCGGCGGGCCGCGTGGTAGACGTCCAGGGCGTCCGACTGCCGGCCCGACCGGTACAGCGCCACCATCAGATGGCAGTGCACCGTCTCGCGCAGCGGATGGTCGTGGACCAGCGACTTCAGCTCACCGATCAGCTCCTGGTGCTTGCCGAGCCGCAGATCGGCGGCGATGCGCTGTTCGAGGACCTCCGCGCGCAGCTCGTCGAGCCGGATCGCGGAACTCTCCAGGGTCGGGCCGTGCGGGATGCCGGACAGCGCGGGCCCGGTCCACAGGTCGAGCGCGGTGCCGAGGGCGCGGGACGCCTCGGCGTACTCGCCACGCGTGTGGGCGGCCCGGCCCTGTTCCCGCAGCGCCTCGAAGGCCAGCAGGTCGAGGTCGTCCGGCGCGACGCGCAGGAGGTAGCCGGGCGGCCTCGTGAGCAGCGGCTGCCGCCCGTCGGCCGCGCCGGCCAGGAGCGCCTTGCGCAGCTGGGACACGTAGACCTGCAACGTGGTCGTGGCGGTGCGCGGAGGCTCGGTTCCCCATAACTCGTCGATCAGGGTGTGGGTCGACACCACGCTGTTCGCCTGGGTGAGCAGCGTCGCGAGCACTGCCCTCGGCTTGGCCGCGGAGGGCGTGGCGGGGGCCATCCGGACCGGCCCGAGGACACGGAAACGCATGGGGACCTCAGCAGTCCTGAAGCACGGTCGCCGCCACCTGGGCCACCTCGCGGTCGCCCTGGAGGAACGACAGGTGCAGTCGGATCGCCGGGCGGCGGGCCGCGTCCCGGACGGGGGTGCCCTTGCTGCGTACGGCGCAGTGCAGGGCGAGTTCCGGCTCGGCGTAGCCGCGGAACGCGGCGCGCCACCGGGTGAGGACCGCGTGCGCGGGCAGGAAGCCGTGCAGTTCGGCGGCGGCGATCAGCGCGGCCTGCCGGGAGGCCTCCAGGAACAGGGCCGGCGGCACCGCGTCGGAGCCGTCGCCGAGCAGCGTCGCTGCGGCGGCGGTGTCCACGGGCAGGACGAGCGTGTCGTCACCGTCGGGCACGGGCAGCCCGACGAACACGTGGTGCGCGGCGCCCCGCCCGACCTGCTCCGGCGTCGGGCTGCCGGTGACCGCCCGCGGCCGTCCGGCCAGGCTCCGCTCGCTCTGCTGCCGCCCGGCCGTGCGGTGGGCGCGGTGCACGCCGGGGCTGAGGAAGACGAGCCGGGCCATGGCGGTGCCGCAGCGCCGCCCGTCGATCGCGACGACGGCCTCGCACTCCATGCCCCGCGGTACGCCGGTGACGACGTCGACGGGGGTGAGCGTCAGGTCGAGCGAGATCCGCGCGGACACCCCGGCCGCGCCGCTGCTGCGCCACGCCTCGACCTCGGTGATCTCGGTGCCGGCCGTGGCCATCGCGGTGACGCGTTTCTCCGGCACCCGGAAGTACTGCCGCGCCGCGAACAGGGCGGCACGGCGCAGCGCTTCGACGGGGAACAGCAGATCGTGGAACGGCCGGTCCGCCCCGTCGAACAGCGGATGGGCGTCGGGCAGCTCGGTGGCGAAGGTGAACCGCTGCGGCGCCGGCGTTCCCGCCCCGAGCAGGTAGGCCTCCGGGCTGTCGGGCTTGTGCACGAGGTGCTGCGGGCCGGGGAAGAAAGGGGCCAGCGTCAGTGTGGGGTCCATGCGAAGTCCTCCGCGGCAAGTCATGAGGCCCGGACCCGACGAGTCTTGCGCCCCCACGTCCCCGACGAAATGCCACACGTCATGGCTCGCACATGACGGTTTCATGAGCCCCACCTGCGCTCACGCGCTCACCGCCAGGGGAGACGGCGGGGGCCACGAAGGAACGACGAAGGCCCCCCGATCGCTCGGGGGGCCTTCGTCTGTCGGTGCGCCGCCAGGGACTCGCACCCCGGACCCGCTGATGCTGCGTCTTCCGGGGGATGACCCCCGGACCCCCAGCCGGACAGGCGAGGCGTGGTCCCGGGTGCGTGGGGGTGGGTAACGGCGAAGGCCCCCCGATTTCTCGGGGGGCCTTCGTCTGTCGGTGCGCCGCCAGGGACTCGAACCCCGGACCCGCTGATTAAGAGTCAGCTGCTCTAACCAACTGAGCTAGCGGCGCTTGCTGACTCGTAAATCGTACCTGGTCCCCGGGGGTGGTCGTGACCACGGCCCGGCCGCGCCTCAGATCGCCAGCGACAGCAGGACCGGTGCCGCGCCCCTGTTCAGGCGGTCCGCCGCTCGGTGCAGGCGGTGGGCGTGTTCGAGCGGGAGGGAGAGGGCCAGGCAGCCGACCGTGGCGCCCGCCGTGATCGGGACCGCCGCGCAGACCGTGCCGACCGCGTACTCCTGGAGGTCGAGGACGGGGACCGTCGGCGGCTGGGACGCCAGCTTGGACAGGAGCACCTTCTCGTTCGTGATGGTGCGCGAGGTGAGGCGGGCCATCTTGTGCCGGGAGAGGTGGTCGCGCCGCCCGTTCACGTCGAGCTGACCGAGCAGGCTCTTGCCGATCGCGCTGGCGTGCGCCGAGGAGCGGAAGTCCACCCACTCGTTCACCGCGGGTGTCTCGGGCCCCGCCGCGTACTGGGTGACGCGGATCTCCCCGTCGACGTACCGGCTCATGTAGACCGCCGCGCCCACCAGGTCCCGCAGCTCGTCCAGCGTCCGCTGGAGCTGGTCGGCGAGGGCGGCCTCCCGGCCCTCGGCGGAGTCGAGCCTGGTCAGGGTCTCGCCGGTGACGTACGCGCCGTCGGCGATCTGCCGGACGAAGCCCTCGCGTCGCAGCATCCGCAGCAGCGCCGTCAACTGGTCCGCGGGCAGTTCGCAGACGCGCGCCAGCTCGACGTCGGTGACGCCGACGCCCCGCTGGGCGACGGTCTCCAGCACGCGCAAGGCGTGCTGCACCGACTGGTGCGGCTGGTACGACGACGCGCTCGGCTCGTGCTTCAGCGCCACGGGATCCCCCTGCATGGAACGGTTCCGGACAGCTAAGCTCCGTCCACGATAGCCGCCAACACACCCAATAGGGGCGGCTGTTGGGGAGATTGGTGGCGCGTTCCGTGCCTCTCAGCAGGCCCGCGCCACCCTGGCATATGCCAAAGTCATGCCCCATCCGGTGCGCGGCAGGTCACAGGACCGCGCTCAGGAACTCCCGGGTCCGATCGTGCTCGGGCTCGGTGAAAATCTTCTCCGGCGAACCGGACTCGATGACCCGGCCCGCGTCGAACATCAGAACCTGGTCCGAGATGTCCCGGGCGAAGTTCATCTCATGGGTCACACAGAGCATGGTGATGTCCGTGGTGTGCGCGATGTCCCGGAGGACGTCGAGGACTCCGGCCACCAGCTCCGGGTCGAGCGCGGACGTCACCTCGTCGAGCAGCAGCACCTGTGGACGCATCGCGAGCGCCCGCGCGATCGCGACGCGCTGCTGCTGACCGCCGGAGAGCTGCGTCGGGTACGCGTCGCAGCGGTCGCCGAGCCCGACCATGTCGAGCAGCTCGCGGGCCCGCTGCTCCGCCTCGTCCTTGGGCATCCCGAGCACCGTGACCGGCGCCTCCATGACGTTGCGCAGGACCTTCATGTTCGGGAAGAGGTTGAACTGCTGGAACACCATCCCGATGTTCTTGCGGACCTCGCGGACGTGCTTCTCGCCGGCCGGGACCAGCGTGCCGTTCTTCTTCTCGTGGGTCAGGTACTCCCCGCCCACGCTGATCGTGCCCTCGTCGGGCTTGATCAGCGTCATCAGGAGCCGCAGGATCGTCGTCTTGCCGGAGCCGGACGGGCCGATCAGCGTGACGTGCTTGCCGGAGGCGACGGAGAAGTCCAGCTCGTCGAGGACGGTGTTGCCGCCGAACCGCTTCACCACCTTGTCGAAGCGGATCAGCTCCTTGCCGTCCACCTTGGGGTTGGGCTGTTCTTTCGAGACGTTCGTGTCAGCGGACAAGGCGTCGCTCCAGGGATCGGAGGAGAAGGGATGCGGTGTAGGAGATGACGATGAAGGCGACACCGACGACCGTGAGGGCCTCCGTGTACTGGAACGTCTGGGCCGCCTGGAGGCGCGAGCGCTGAAGCAGCTCCAGGACGCCGATGCCCGCGAGCAGCGGGGTGTCCTTCAGCATCGCCACGACGTAGTTGCCGAGCGCGGGCACCACACGACGGATGGCCTGCGGCAGGATCACCGCGGTCCACGTCCTGCGGTACGGCAGGCTCAGCGCGCGGGCCGCCTCCCACTGGCCGGCCGGGACGGCCTCGATGCCGGCGCGGTACACCTGCGCCGTGTACGTCGAGTAGTGCAGGCCGATCGCCACGACACCGGTGGTCAGCGCCGAGAACTGCACGCCCCACTCCGGCAGCACGAAGAAGAGGAAGAACAGCTGGACCAGGAGCGGGGTGTTACGGATGAACTCCGTGACGAGCCCGACGGGCCAGCGGACGAAACGGGTGGGCGCGCGGAACGCGACGGCCCACACCAGGCCGACGCTGAACGAGATCAGCGAGCCGAGGACCAGGGCCTGCAACGTGACGAGCAGCCCGTCCCAGAAATGCGGCATGAAGTCCGAGACCGCGTTCCAGTCCCAGCCCGACGCAGCGGTGGTGATCACAGCGAGGCACCTCCTGCGCCGCCCACGGGGAGCTGGGCGGTCTCGTTCTGCCGGCGGAGGCCGAGCTTGCGCATGACTCCGGTTCCGGGTGCGGGACGCTGGCCGATGCCCGCCTTGGCCTTGCGCTCCACCCCGCGCATCACGCGCGTGAGCAGGAACGCGATCACGAAGTAGATGACGAGGGTGAGGGAGTAGATCTCCGCGCTCTCCGTCGTCGCGAGCCGCACCAGGTTCGCGGCGAACGACACGTCACCGATGCCGAGCAGCGACACCAGGGCGGTGCCCTTGAGCAGCTCGATGAGGAGGTTCGAGAACGGCGGGATCATCTCCGGCACGGCCTGCGGCAGCAGGATCAGCCGCATCCGCTGCCACGGCGTGAAGCTCAGCGCGACCCCCGCTTCGCGCTGCGCGGGTGCCACCGCCTTCAGGGCGCCGCGCACGATCTCCGCTCCGTAGGCCCCGTAGGACAGGCCGAGCGCGAGGACGGCCGCCCACATCGGGACCAGTGACCAGCCCGCGAGCTGGGGCAGGACGAAGAAGATCCAGAACATCAGGACCAGGGCGGACGTGCCCCGGAAGACCTCGGTGTAGAAGCCGGCGACGAACCGTACGATCCACACCCGGTGCGTGCGCGCCGTACCCGCGACGAACGCCACGACGGTCGCGAGCGCCGCGCTGTAGACGGTCAGCTGGATCGTGATCCAGATGCCGGGCAGTACCCAGTGTTCCCACAGTCCGGCGGTCATCGGCACAGCTCCTTGGCGGTCAGCGTCGTCATCTCCGCCTTGGTGAAGCCGAAGGGCTGGAGGATCCGGAACAGCTCGCCGCTCTTCTTCATCTTGTGGATCTCGACGTTGAAGGCGTCACGCAGCTTCGTGTCGGTCGGCCGGAAGGTGAAGCCGCCGCCGTCGACGTGCTTCTTGCCGCCGACGAGCGGGGCGAACGGCTCGGTGCTCTCCGCCTTGTGGCTCTTCTTGGTGACCTCGCGCGTGGTCAGGGCCGTGCCCGCGAAGACGTCGATACGGCCCGACTCGACCGCGTTCAGACCGGCCACCTGATCCTGGAGGATCACGATGTCCGACTCCTTGTACCCGGCCTCGACGGCGTACCCGATCTCGGCGTACCCGGTGCCGGTCCCGATCTTCGCCTTGGCCTTCACGCAGTCCGCGTAGTCGTGCAGGTTCTTCGGGTTGCCCTTGCGGACGATGAACGAGTCCAGCATCTGGTACTCGGGATCCGCGAAGATGACCTGCTGGCAGCGCTCCTTGTTGATGTACATCCCGGCGGACACGACGTCGAACTGCTGCGTGTTCAGGCCGGGGATGAGGGAGGCGAAGTCGGTGGCCACGGGCTGGACATGGCCGACTCCGAGCCGTTTGAAGATGACCTTGGCCAGTTCCACCGCCTCTCCGGTGAACTCCCCACTGTCATCGATGTACCCGTACGGCACCTCTCCCGCGATGCCCAGACGCACCGTGCCCTGCCCCTTGAGCCGGGCCAGCGTGTCACCCTCCGGCACCCGGCTGCATCCCGCCGCCCCCAGGGCACCGACCGCGCCGAGCGCTCCCGCGCCGACGAGCAGTGAGCGTCTGCGTACGGATCGTTCGTTCCCTGTCTCCTGCGTACGTATCTCTGTTGGTGGAGCCATGGGCGCGCGGCTACCCGACTCGACTCGACCTATGCCGATCAATTCCCGCCCCTGTTACGGGCGATGCGGTCTTGACCGGGAGGGGTGGGTGAGGTCGACCATGGAGCGTATGGCTGCGAATGCTGCGAATCCGGACCGGTACATTCACATCACTCTGGCGAAAAGGGGGGTTTCCTGTACGGCGAAACTCCTCGACGATCGGGCGCCGTTGACCTGTGCGGCGGTCTGGGACGCGCTCCCGCTCGTCTCCGACGTGTACCACGCCAAATACGCGCGCAACGAGATCTACGCCCTGTTCCCGGCATTCGCGGAACAGGAACCACCGCTGGAGAATCCGACGGTCACGCCCATTCCGGGTGACCTCTGCTATTTCTCCTTCAACGGAACGCAGTTGGGCACCCAGTCGTACGGCTACGGCGGCGGCGCCTCCCTCGCGGCCGGCGCCCCCGTGATCGACCTGGCGCTCTTCTACGAGCGCAACAACCTCCTCCTCAACGGCGACGTCGGCTGGGTCCCGGGCATCGTGTGGGGCCAGGTCGTGGAGGGCCTGGAGGAGATGGCGACCGCGTGCCAGGACCTGTGGCGCGCGGGCGCGGTGGGCGAGACGCTCGGCTTCAGCCGCGTCTAGGCACGCCTCGCCCCTCAGGCGATCGAGGCGCGGGGCCCCGGGGCGGAGCCCCTAGCCGAGAGCGACCGGCTCCGTCCCGGCGACCCCCGCCTCGTACAGCGCGTGCGCGACCCGCAACACCAGCGCGTCCGCATGCCGGGCGGCCACGACCTGGAGCCCCACCGGCAGCCCGTCCCGGTCCCGTCCGACGGGAACGCTCGCCGCGGGCTGCTGCGTCAGGTTGAACGGATACGTGAACGGAGTCCACCCCGTCCACCGCCGAAGCCCCGAGCCCCGCGGCACCTCCGCCCCCGCCTCGAACGCCGTGATCGGCAGCGACGGCGTGATCAGCACCTCGTACGTCGAGTGGAAGGCCCCCATCCGCCGCCCGAGCTCCATCCGCGCGTCCACCGCCGCGAGATAGTCGAGCGCGCTGTACCGCGCCCCGCGCGCACAGATCTCCTTCAGCCCCGGGTCGAGCAACTCCTTCTGGGACGCGGACAGTTGCTGCGTCACCCGTGCCGCGCCGCTGAACCACAGCGTGTGGAACGCCTCGACCGGATCGGAGAAGTCGGGGTCGACCTCCTCGACGTACGCCCCGAGTCCGGCGAGGCGCGAGACGGCGTCCCGCACCCGCGCCGCGACATCCGGCCGCACCGCCACCTGGCCGCCGAGCGACGGCGAGAAGGCCACCCGCAGCCCGCGCACCCCGCCGCTCAGCCCGTCCAGGAAGCTCCCGGGCGCGGGCGCGAGCCCGGACCAGTCGCGCGGGTCGGGCCCCGAGATCACGTCCATCATCAGCGCCGCGTCGGCCGCGCTGCGCGTCATCGGCCCCACGTGCGCCAGCGTCCCGAACGCCGACGCCGGATACAGCGGCACCCGCCCGTACGTCGGTTTCAGGCCGAAGATCCCGCAGAACGCGGCGGGGATGCGCACCGAACCCCCGCCGTCCGTGCCCAGCGACAGCGGCCCCGCGCCCACCGCGACGGCCGCCGCGCTGCCACCGCTCGACCCGCCGGACGTGCGCGAGGTGTCGTACGGATTGCGCGTCACCCCCGACAACGGCGAGTCGGTGACGCCCTTCCAGCCGAACTCGGGCGTCGTCGTCTTCCCGACGAACACCGCGCCGTGCTCCCTGAGCCGGGCCACGGACGGCGCGTCCTGCGTCCACGTGCCGTCCGTACGCGATGACTTCGAGCCCCGCAGGGTCGGTGCGCCGCGCTGCAACAGGATGTCCTTCACCGTCACCGGCACGCCGTCCACCAGGCCCTGCGGCTCACCGCGCCGCCATCGCCGGGTGCTCGCCTCCGCCTCGGCGAGGGCGCCCGCCGCGTCGATCCGCACGAACGCGTTCAGCGCGGGCTCGGTCTCCTCGATCCGGGCGAGGACGGCCCGGGTGGCGTCGACGGGGCCGAACTCGCCCTTGCGGTAGCCGTCGACGAGTTCCTGCGCGGTCAGTCCGGTGAGCTCGGTCGTCATCCGCTCTCCTACGGTTGCGGTCGTACCCGAAGATCAGTTCCCGGGGACATACCCACGTTTCTTGTCGACTACATTCATCAGCGTCCGCCCGCTCTCCCAGCGCCCGTACAACTCCAGGAACTGGCGCCCCAGTTCATCGCGCCAGCCCACCGTGTCCCCGCTCATGTGCGGCGACACGATCAGCCCCGGAGTCGTCCACAGCGGGGAGTCCGGCGCGAGCGGCTCGTGCTCGAAGACGTCGAGCGCGGCGCCCGCGATCCACCGCTTCTCCAGCGCCGCCACCAGGTCGGACTCCACGACCAGCGCCCCTCGTCCTACGTTGATGAAGCGCGCCGCCGGCTGCATCACGCCGAACCGGCGCGCGTCGAACATGCCGCGCGTGTCGTCGGTCAGCGGCGCCGCGCACACCACCCAGTCGGCGCGCGCGAGGAGCCGGTCGAGGTCGGCGGGGCCGTGGATCCCGGTGCGCGGCCTGCGCCCCACCAGGGCCGTGGTGATCCCCAGGGCCTTGAGCTGCTTGACGATCGCCTGCCCGATGGGGCCGGAGCCGACCACACAGGCCCGGGTCCCCGCGATGCGCTGCGACTCGCGGTGGCGCCAGGTGCGCTCCGCCTGGAGGGCGAGCGTGCGGGGGAGGTCCTTGCCCATCGCGAGGACGAGCGCGGCCACGTACTCGGCGATCGGCTGGTCGAAGACGCCCCGCGCGTTCGTCAACTGCGTGTCGGAGTCGATGAGTTCGGGGAACATCAGCCGGTCCACGCCCGCGCTCGCCGTGTGCACCCAGCGCGGCCGCGCGTCACCGTCCGCGGCGGGCCAGGCCTCCCGTACGGCATCGGAGAAGATGTCCCACACCAACAGCACGTCGGCGGAAGGGAGTTGATCGCGAAGGTCGGCGACGCCCGACGCGTGCAGGATCCGGGCGCGGCCGGTCAGGCTGCCGAGGCGAGGCGCCGGCTCGGACGGCGCGGCGTCCAGGACGAGCACGGTCGGAACGGCAGGGAAATCGCTTCGCAACGAAACTCCGCTTTCCTGGGTAGACACATGGAACCCTTCTGACATGCGCGGATTGACCACGCTGGCACCTGAACCTACCTTCGTCAACAGGGGTACTTCGCGTGTATTCCGCGCCTGTTCCCACGCGCGGACGCGGCCCCTTTCTGTCCCGACGTCCCGGCGGTTCGCCGGTTCCAGCATCACCCGGGCACCACCCCGCATCCATCACGTCAGCTGAACTTGGGGTCTGCTATGGACGTCTCTTTTCTGGGGGGACCGCAGCCGCAGCGCGGCGTGGGCGTCGTCGCACCGTTCGACTTCGCCCTGGACCGCGAACTGTGGCGGTGGGTACCCGACGAGATCTCCCTCCACCTCACCCGCACCCCGTTCGTCCCGGTCGAGGTCAGCCTCGACCTGGCGCGCCTGGTCAGCGAGCACGAGACGCTCGGCGAGGCCGTACGGGCCCTGGGCGCCGCGGAACCCGAAGTCCTCGCGTACGCCTGTACCTCCGGCAGTTTCGTCGGCGGCATCGCCGGTGAACGCGCCATGTGCGAGGCGATGCGCAGGTCCGGCGAACTACCGGCCCTGACCACGTCGGGCGCGCTCCTCGACGCGCTCGCCGAACTGGGCGCCCGACGGATCGCCCTGGTCACGCCCTATACGCGCTCGGTCACGGAATCCCTGGAGGAGTACCTCGCCGAGGCGGGCATCGTCGTCACCGGGCGCGCCTACCTCGGACTGACCCGGCACATCTGGAAGGTCCCGTACCGGGACGTCGCCGCCATGGCCCGCGAGGCCGTGCGCGGCGAGGCCGACGCGCTGTTCATCAGCTGCACGAACCTGCCCACGTACGACGTCATCCCGCAGCTGGAGGCCGAACTGCGGATGCCCGTGATCTCGGCGAATCAGGTCACGATGTGGGCAGCGCTCGCGCGACTGGGTACGCGTGCCGTGGGGCCGTACCAGGCGCTGCTGGATCCGGCGGCGCGGCACCAGTGGCCCCTGCCAGGTACGCCAGGGCTGCCCGGGACAGGGCTGCCGGGTCTCCCGGAACTTCCGGAGGGCCAGGAAGGATGGGCATAGAGCATGACCGCGCTCGGATTTCTCTACCCCGGACACTCGGCCGAGGACGACTACCCGCGCATCGAGATGCTGATCGACAGCGACGTACGCCTGCCCGTCGTCCACACGGACATCGGTGAGGACGCGCACCGGGTCGACGCGCTGCTGCGCATGGGCGCGCCCGAGCGCCTCGCGGCGGGTGTCGAGGAACTGCGCCTGTCGGGCGCGGAGGCGGTGGTCTGGGCGTGCACGTCCGGCAGCTTCGTCTTCGGCTGGGACGGCGCGCACGACCAGGTCCGCGGCCTCGCACGAGCCGCCGGGCTCCCCGCCTCCAGTACGTCCTTCGCCTTCGCGCACGCGATCCGGGAGCTCGGGGTGCGGCGCGTCGCCGTCGCCGCGACGTACCCGGCGGACGTCGCCGACCACTTCGCCACGTTCCTGAAGGCCGCCGGGGCCGAGGTCCTCTCCGTGCGCGGCAGCGGGATCATCACGGCCGCGGAGGTCGGCACATGGGGGTGGGACGAGGTCCTGGCGATGGCCAGGGCGGGTGATCACCCCGACGCGGAGGCGGTGCTCCTGCCGGACACGGCGCTGCACACCGCGGCGCACGTCCAGGGCCTGGAGGAGGCCCTCGGCAAACCGGTCCTCACCGCCAACCAGGTCACGGTCTGGGAGGCCCTGCGCCTGGTCGACCGCCGCGTGAACGTGCCCGCGCTGGGCGCCCTGTTCACGAAGCAGCCGCTGATCCAGGTCTGAAACCGGACCCGGCCCCCGCCGCACGGGCGGCGGGGGCCGGCCGGTCCCGGAGCGACCCTTCCGGAATAAAACGGAGCAGCCCTCCGTTACGACCGGGTTGTACAGACCCACGTCACCAGGAGGACCCCGTGCCGGCCAACCACGAAGAGAGCCAAGACGAGATCCGCGGCGTCGTCCACGGATCTGCCCCCACCCCTCTCTCCGTCCTGGACCTGGTCACGGTCGGAGCGGGCCGCACCGCCACCCAGGCCCTGCGCACCAGCGTCGACATCGCCCGCCTCGCCGAACGCCGCGGCTACCACCGCTACTGGGTCGCCGAGCACCACTCGATGCCCGGCGTCGCCTCCAGCAGCCCCGCCGTGATCCTGGCCCACCTCGCCGCGCACACGGACCGCATCCGCCTCGGCTCCGGCGGCGTCATGCTCCCGAACCACGCCCCGCTGGTCATCGCGGAGCAGTTCGGCACCCTCGAAGCCATGGCCCCGCACCGCGTCGACCTCGGCCTCGGCCGGGCCCCCGGCACCGACGGCGCCACCGCCGCCGCCCTGCGCCGCAGCGACCGCCTCAACGAAGGCGCCGACGACTTCCCCCAGCAGCTCGCCGAGCTGACCCGCTTCCTCGACGACGACTTCCCCGACGGCCACCACTACGCGCGGATCCACGCGGTCCCCGGCCCCGTCCAGGCCACGTCCCCGGGCGGCGTCCAGGATCCGCACCGCCCGCAGATCTGGCTGCTCGGCTCCTCCGGCTTCAGCGCCCGCCTGGCCGGCGTCCTCGGCCTCCCGTTCGCCTTCGCGCACCACTTCTCCGCGCAGAACACGATCCCGGCCCTCGACCTGTACCGCGAGTCGTTCCAGCCCTCCGAGGTCCTCGACAAGCCGTACGCCCTCATCGGCGTCTCCGCGCTCGCGACGGACGACGACGGCACCGAGGCCCGCCGCCAGGTGCTGGCCGCCGCCCTCAACATGGTCCGGCTGCGCACCGGCCGCCCCGGCCTCGTCCCGACCCCGGAAGAGGCCGAGGCGTACCAGTTCAACGAGATGGAGCGGGACTTCATCCAGTCCTGGAACGCGAACGTCATCCACGGCGCCGTCGACGAGGTCCGCGCCGGCCTCGACGACCTCGCCAAGCGCACCGGCGCCGACGAGCTGATGCTCACGGCCAACGCCCACAGCGGCGACATCCGGCTGCGCAGCTACGAACTCATCGCGGACGCCTACGGGTTGCCCACCGAGTGACGCGAACGCCGCCCCTCGCCGACGAGCCGATCCGTTCGATCCGTTCGATCCGTCGAACCGTCGAGGGGCGGCGCCGCCCTCTTCTCCGTACGAGTCCGTACGAGTCCGTACGAGTCCGTACGAGTCCGTACGAGTCCGTACGAGTCTGTACGAATCCGTACGGCACCGGGGACGCCGGGGACTATCCGCCCGCCAGCAGCGACGCGATCCGCTCGGGCGCGACCGGCCGTGAGTACAGCCACCCCTGCCCGGTGTCGCAGCCGATCGCCCGCAACCGCTCCGCCTGCTCCACGGTCTCCACGCACTCCGCCGTCACCGTGAGCCCGAGCCGGTGCGCGAGCGCCACCAGCGCCTCCACGATCACCGCGTCCGCCGGATCCGCGGGCGCGACCCCGGCCTCCCCGGCGTCCTGGAACCCGCGCACGAACGAGCCGTCCAGCTTCAGTACTGACACCGGGAGCCGGCTCAGATAGGCGAGGTTCGAGTACCCGGTGCCGAAGTCGTCGATGGCGATCCGTACGCCCATCTCGCTGAGCGCCTGCAACGCCTGCAACGGCCCGCCCGCCGACCCCATCACGGCCGACTCGGTGAGCTCCAACTGGAGCAGTTCGGGCGCGAGCCGGGTCTCCGCCAGAATGCGCGCGACGTCGGCCACCAGGTCCGAGTCCCACACCTGACGCACCGCCACGTTGACGCTCACGAACACCGGCGGCACCCCGGGGTGCGCGAGCTGCCACTCCCGCGCCTGTCGGCAGGCCGTGCGCAGCACCCAGCGCCCCAACTGCACGATGGAGCCGTCCTCTTCGGCGAGCCCGACGAACCGATTCGGCGGCAGCAGCCCGAACCGCGGGTGCTGCCAGCGCACCAGCGCCTCGACGCCGCGCAGCCCGCCGTCCTCCAACTGCACCAACGGCTGGTACTCCAGTACGAATTCGCCGCGCTCGACGGCGGGCCGCAGGCTCGACGCGAGGGCCTGCCGCGTCATGCGATGGGCGTTGCGCTCCGGGTCGAAGAGGGTCCAGCGGGCCCGGCCGTCGGCCTTGGCCCAGTACAGCGTGGTGTCGGCGGCCTGCATCAGGCCCGTCGTGGTGGTGCCCGCCGCGTCCCGCTCGACGACGCCGATCGAGGCCGAGACCGACAGCCGCTGCCCGTTCAGGTCGAACGGCTCCTGGAGCGCCTCCAAGACCGACCCCGCCAGCTCCGTCACCTGCTCGGTGTCCGTCGACTCCTCCACCAGCAGCGCGAACTCGTCACCGCCGAGCCGGGCCACCAGGGGGGCGCCGGTGGCGTGCCGGGCCCGGTCGGCGCAGCGCGTGAGCCGCTCGGCGACGGCGGTCAGCAGCCGGTCGCCGACATGGTGACCCAGGGCGTCGTTGACCGCCTTGAACCCGTCGAGGTCGAGGTAGCACAGACCGATCCGCCCGGTCGCGCCCGTGCCCTCGCACGTACCCGCTTCGAGCGCCGCGCTCAGGCGCTCCAGGAAGAGGGCGCGGTTGGGCAGCCGCGACACCGGGTCGTACATCTGCGAGCGGCGCAGCCGGGACTGGAGCTCGCGGTGCGCGCTGATGTCGCTGAGCGAGATCAGGACGATGTCCGCGTCCGGCACGGGGGAGACCGTGACCCGCGTCCACACCGAGTGGCCCGCCGCGTCCTTGAGGCGCCGGGTGCGGCTGAGCCGGGCCTGTCGGCCGCGCAGCACCTCGCTGTAGGAGTGCCAGGTGCGCGGGTCGGAGGAGAGGTCGAGCAGCTCGGCGGCGAGCAGCCCGGTCAGCGGCTCGGCGCTGTCGCCGCGCAGCAGGACGCGCGCCGCCGTGTTGGCGTCCACGACCGCCCCGCCGCGGTCGACGACGAGCAGGGGCAGCGGCGCGGCGAGGAACGTGGAACGCACGGCGGCCGCGGTCAGTGGCGGCCTGGAGCGGCCACGCTCCGTGAGGGATTCCAGGCGCGGGCCGGGCGGGGACGCCTCCGCCGCGGTCGTGGGCCCATCGGGCTGTGCGCTCACCGCTCGCTCCCGCAGTGCGTCGTCTGGTTGCGTGGTCTGGTGCAGCCGGGTCTTGGCAGGAAAGTGTGCCGATCATAGAGGCAGGTCGGACGGCCCATCCAGCCTTGTCCACAGGGTGGCCGCGCAGCGGATGGACACACCCCGGCCCGGCAGATCGTTTCTGCGCGCCCCGCGTCGGCCTTCGTTCTCCCCTCGATCATTTGTGACGTTCTGTGATCGCTCACGCGAGGCCCGCTCACTCGTCCGGGCCAGATAAACAGGGCGAAGGCCAGTAAATCCCCACAGTCTGGGTGAGGTGTCCCGCTTTCCCCTCCCGGAGGTCGACTTGCCGCGTCCGCAGCCACTCGGGGGAGTGGAGAAGCCTCGCCTGCGCGCAGCCGCGGCGGCGCTGACCGCTCTCACCGCCCTGGCCGCCACAGGTCTGGTCGCGGGCCCCGCGGCCGCCGCGCCGTACGCGGGCCCCTGCGCGCTGGAGCGCACCGCGGCCCACCACTCGGAGGGCGTGGACACCTGGAACGCGTCCTACCCGCGCCCGCGGCGGACCCTGAACGCGGTGATGGTCTTCCTCTCGTTCCCGGACTCGCCGCCGCTGACGACGCCGGAGGAACTCGCCGCCGACTACTTCCCGGCCACCAGCCGCTTCTTCGAGCGGGCGTCGTACGGCAAGTTCACGCTGGTGCCGCACCCGCAGCACGCGTGGATCGAGATGCCGAAGGACTCGACCTCGTACGCGATACAGCGTGACTGGAGCGCGGCGCACCGCAGCGCGTATCTGCGCGACGCGCTGAAGGTGGCCGATCCGCGCACGGACTTCAGCAAGTACGACGTCGTCTACTTCGTCGCCGACCCGGACGCGCCGGGCGTCGACTCGGACGCGACGAAGGTCGTGAACTTCGACCGTCCGATGCGGGCGGACGGCGCTGACATCCGGCGGATCGTCACGGTCTTCGAGCAGCACCCGCCGGACCGCAACGTCCTCGCGCACGAGACGGGCCACGTCTTCGACCTGCCCGACCTCTACCACCGGCCGTCGGACGGCAAGGGGGACTGGGACACGTACGTCGGGGACTGGGACGTCATGGGCAGCCAGTTCGGGCTCGCGCCGGACTTCTTCGGCTGGCACAAGTGGAAGCTGGGGTGGCTCGATCCCCGGCAGGTGGCGTGCGTGACGCGCACCGGGTCGACGCGGCTGACCCTGGAGCCGCTGAACACGGCGCCGCGCGCAGCCGGCGCGCCGTTCGGCACGGGGGACGGCACCAAGCTCGCCGTCGTCCGCACCGGCCCGGCGAGCGCGATCGCGCTGGAGGCGCGCGGCGGGGGCGGCAACGACGCGGCGACCTGCACCCAGGGCGTCCTCGCCTACCGCGTCCGCAGCGACTCCTCGTCCGGCGGCGGCCCCATCCAGGTCCTGGACGCCCACCCCTACACCGAGGCCTGCTACGGCGACTCGGTCTACCCCCCGCTGGCCGACGCCCCGGTCGGCGTCGGCGAGAGCTTCACGATCCCCGGCGAGAACGTCCGCGTGGAGGTGGGCGACCGCACCCCGTCAGGCTCCTGGACGATCAAGGTGACGACGGGCTGACCCGGCCGGACAAGGCCGCCCCGGCAAGACAAAGAAGAAGCCCCCCGCTGTTGCGGGGGGCTTTCGTCTTCGGTGCGCCATCAGGGACTCGAACCCCGGACACGCGGATTAAGAGTCCGCTGCTCTAACCAACTGAGCTAATGGCGCCGGTTGACGTCGTAGACATTAGCACCCTGATCGGCGGCAGGAAAAATCGAAATACGCACGGCGGCCTGGGCCTGGGCCCGCGCCGCCCGGACGCAGGCCCAGAGGAGCACCTCCGGGCCCGGCAGCCAGGGCCTGCGGGTGTCGGGGGCGACCACCCAGCGGGACTCCAGGTGCTGGTCGGCGCGGGGGCCGACGCCGGTCAGGGGAGGGCACGGTCACCGCGTCGCCGGGCCCGTGGCAGAGCAGCGGCGGCACCGAGGGGCCCCACTCCTCCCACTCCAGGAGCGACGGCAGGCGCTGCGCGGTGCCCGGCGCGCAGAACAGGAGCATGCGGCCGCGGTGCGCCGCGACGGGGCCGGAGCCGGGGCCCTCGTCCCAGAGCCGGTCTAACATCCGGCGGCCGAAGATCGCGGGCACGTTCACCACGTCGAAGACCGAGCCGCAGGGCAGCACCACGGGCGCGGTGGGCCGGGTCTCCCAGTGGGAGAGCGTGGAGCGCGGATACGTTCCTGCGGAGGCCAGCCAGGCGGCGCCCTCGGGCGTGACACCGGAGACGTCGAAGCGGTCGTGGGGGGCGGTGGCCGGGGCGATGTGGGGGTAAACGGTGCTCATGACCCCTACATCTACAGGGCGTGAGGGGTCAGCTCCAAAGGGTTGCGGGAAATCGGGACAGGAGGGTGCGGGGTGGAGTATCTTGCCCCTCTGGCATATGCCAAATGATCTTTACGGGGATGATCAAGGCGTACGGTCGGCGGCCCCGCGCAGCAGGTCACGGCCGAACTCGACCATCTTCTTGGCATAGTCCTCGGTCCACTCCGCGCGCTCCGCGATGTCCGCCGTGGTCAGCCGGTCGAAGCGGCGCGGATCGGCGAGCTGGGCGGCCGCGATCGCCTGGAACTCGACGGACCGGTCGGTCGCCGCGCGGAACGCGTGCGTCAGTTCCGTGGCGCGGGCGAGCAGCTCGCGGGGGTCCTCGATGGACTCCAGGTCGAAGAAGTGCTCCGGATCGGCGGCGGCCTCGGCCGGCTCGAAGATCAGCGGGGCGGGTCGCAGCCGCGGCTGCGGGGTACGGGGCCGCTCGGGCTCCGCCATGGTGGGTCCTCCTCGGTACGGTTCCGGCCCGTTCGCTGCGCGGGCCACCTTCTATTGTCCGTCGGGGCGCAAGTGCGCCTCGGGGCCCCGGCGCCAAGGTCCCGGCGACAAGAGCACGGGGCGCCCCGGGCCACCGCCTACGGCGTCCACGCCACCCGATGCCGCCCGAGCCGCGCGAGCACCGCGTGGTTCGCCTCCCACCCGTCCGGGAACTTCACCGTCACCCCCAACTGCACCGGCTCCGTCGACGGATGCTCGTCCAGGAGGTCGGCGACGCCCGCCCGGCACACCACGATGCACGCGTGCCGGTGGCGCGACGCGAGGACGCAGAGGCGGCCCGTCTCCAGGTGGAACGCCGTCGCGTCGGGCCGCCCCGACAGCGGGTGCAGGACCACCGTGACGTCGAACTCCCGGCCCTGAAGACGGTTCGCCGTGTCGACCGTGACATCCCGCACGCCCAGCTCGGCGAGAGCCGCCCGCACCGCCGCCGCCTGGTCGCGGTGCGCCGTGCCGACGCAGATCCGGTCCGCCGTCAGCGGCGCCCGCGGACCCCGCTCCGAGCGGCTCACACCGTCCCGGTCGAGCAGCCGCCGCACGACGAGGGCCACCGCCCGGATCGCCTCCGGGTCCGTGCGCGGGGTGTGCGCCGCGGGCAGTTCGAGCAGGCCCCAGCCCGCCCGCGCCGCCTCGTCGATCACCCGGTCCGGGCCCGAACCGTCCGACGCCGCACGGAACTCCAGCTCCCGGTCGCCCTCCGACGTCCCGCTGCGGAACCGCGTGTACGGGTAGAACGCGTCCGAGACCAGCGGCGCCGCCGACGCCGGGAGGCGCCACGACACGGGGAGGCGGTGCTGCGGCAGCTCCGGATTGTGGGCCAGGAGCGTGGAGACCGCCGACGCCGACGGGTCGTACGACAGGCCCGCCCACTGCTCCGAGCCGACGATCGCGAACGGGTCCAACTGCCCCGGGTCGCCCACGAACAGGGCCCGCTCGAACAGCCCCGCCACGGCCAGCAGCGCGTCCGAGCGCATCTGGTACGCCTCGTCGACGATCGCGTGCCGCCACGGGTCCACGTTCTTCACGTGCGCCCACTTCGCGGCCGTCGAGATCACGACGGGCAGCGGCGCGAGGTCGGCCGCCTTGGTCGAGGTGCGCACGCTCGGCAGATCGTCGAGCGCCTTGTCGTACGCGTCCGGATCACTGCTGTGCAGCCGCCCGACGGGCAGCTGCGGATTCTTCTCGTGGAGGCGGACGACGAGGTCGTCGACCTGGGCGTTCGTCTGCGCGACCACCATCAACGGCCGCCCCGCCTCCGCCAGTTCGAGCGCGGCCCGCACGACCAGCGTCGACTTCCCCGCGCCCGGCGGCGAGTCGACGACGACACCGCGCGCGGTGCCGTGCAGCGTGTCGTGCAGGATCGCGTCGGTGGCGCGTCCCGCCGCGGCGGAGGGGGCGAGCTCGTCGGTCGTCACAGCAGGTCCTCCGTCGTCACGGTGTCCGGCGCCTCCGCGTCCGAACGCGGCGGCCCGCCATGGGTCCACGGCGTCGCCTCCGGGTCGGGCAGCGTGGGACCGCCGCGCTGCTCGTGCTCGAACAGCGTCCAGCACACCAGATCCCCCTTGACCGGCAGGGACCCCTCCTCGGGCTCCTTGCCACGCCCCATCTTGTCCAGCACCCGCAGCACGACGGAGCCCTGGCCCTCGGGGCTCTCGTACGCCACGAACTCGGCCGTCTGCGGCTTGCCGTCGAGCGAGCGGTACACCTTCACGCGCTCCCCGAGATGCGGCCGGTCGTCCGTGCGGACGGTGACCAGCGGACGCGGCCGCTTCTTGTCGTTGTACGCCGCCACGACCTCCGTCACCTCACCCGCGAACGCCTCCCCGGAGAGCCGGCGCCCCGCCATCACCAGGGGGTCGTCGAGCGCCTCCTGCGCGTCCAGGCGGGCCTGTTCGCGCTCGCGCGTGGCCAGCTTGTTCGCCGCGGTCACCGCGTCGTCGCGGCGCGGCTGCGGCGGCTCGCCCGCCGCCACCCGGTCGCGGTGGCCGGTGAACGACCAGCGGTCGCGCGTCCAGCGCTCCGCCGCGCGCGGGCCCTCCGGCAGCGTGCACAGCACGTCCAGGCCCCGCCACACCGCGTCCCACGTGGGGCGGGTCCGCGACTCGACCAAAGCGTGGATCTCCCGCTCGGCCGCGGTGAGTTCGGCCAGCCGGCCGTCGGCCTCCACCGCGTCCTCGGCCGCCGCCAGTCGCGTACGGGCCTTGTCGTAGCGCTCGATCGCGGGCGCGAGGAGCTTGTTGTCGAACGCCGGGTCCGTGGCGGGTCCGGCCGGCGGGCACAGCAACTGCCCCCGCGCGTCACGGTCCAGTTCGGCGCGGCGCGCGGCCTCCGCTCCCGAAGTGCCCTCCGGCGCGTCGATCCAGGCGAGCAGCGCGCCCAGGTGCTGGTCCTCCAGGCTCGACTGGCCCGTGGCCCAGTGCCGGGACAGCAGGTCCGTCATCGCGAGGAGCAGCGACGAGCCGGGGACGCGGGCCCGCTCGCCGTAGTGCGTCAGCCAGCGGCCGAGCAGCGGCACGTGCGGGGGAGCGGGGTACGGCGTCTGCGGGTCCTGCTCGGCGGTGCGGCGAAAGCGCATCGAGCGGCCCAGCAGACGGACGAACTCGATGCCCGCGCGGCTCGGCACGATCAACTGCGGCGCGTCCGCGCACAGTTCGACCTCGACCTTGACCTTCTTGCCGGTCTCCGGATCGGTCTCGCTGCGCTCGGCCGCCTCGACGTCGGCGGCGTAGGTGTCGATGTACGGCAGCACCGTCTCGGCCAGCTGCGTCAGGAACGCGAAGCGCAGATCGCGGTCGCGCGGCTGCGCGACGACGAGGAGGCGCGGCGAGGTCCGCTCCGTGCCGACGAGCGCGCCGAGCGGGGCACCGGTCTCGCCCGCCGTGGTCAGCGGCACGAGGACCAGCGGGCGCTGCGACAGATGCCGGTGCCGGGTGGTGGCGGTGGGCTGCGCACGGCCGGTACTGGTGGCTTCGAGCCGGGCGAGGTGCGTGATCAGGCTCATGGGACGGGCTCCTCGCGGGGGATGCGGGCGATGCGGGCGATGCGGAGGTCGTGCGGGTCGCCCGGGTACGGGACGGGGCTCAGCACCGCGCACCCCGAGCGCCTCCGCCCGCAGCGCGGCCGCGCGCCGCAGTGCCGCCACCGTCGGGTCCGCCGGGTCACCCGCCTCGCCGCGGGCCGCGGCGAGCACCGCGTCCACCGTGGTCAGACCGCCGAGCTCGGCCCGCAGGGGACGGCCGAGCGCCGTCACCGCGCCCGCCTCGCGCGAGCGGTCACGGCAGTGGAACGCCAGCTCGCACGCGGCCAGGCACTCCGGCGCGTACGTGGCGGGGACCGCTTCGACGGCCGCCGTCAGCTCGGCCGCCGGCAGGTCCGGGTCGAAGACGGTGCCGGGCGGGAGCTCCGCCGCGATGTCCTCGATCCGGGTCAGCCGCCGCAACTGCCGCCGCGTCACCGAGAGTTGCTTGCGCACGTCCACCGCCGACGCGGCCGGCAGGTTGCTGAAGTCCTTGGGGCAGACCAGTACGATCCGCTCCCGCACCCGCACCTCGGCCTGCGGCATCCGCGCCGCGACGTCCTCCAGGGCCAGCACGTACACCGCCGCCTGGCGGGCGGCCGCGCCGACCTTCGCCGGGTCGGCCGCGCCGTCGATCATCGGGAAGGACTTGATCTCGACGACCGTCCAGGTCCCGTCCGGGTGCACGACCACCGCGTCCGGCTCCAGGAACGCCGGGGTGCCCGCCACGTCGAGCGCCAGCATCGGATGGTCGAGGAAGGTCCACGTGCCCGGCGACCCGACCGCCTCGCGCAGCGCCAGCGCCGTACGCGCCGTGCGGCCCTCGGGTCCGATCGCCGACAGGTCGGGGGCGCGGATCAGGTCGGGGAGGGCTCCGGGTCGCCGCCGCCCACGCACGCGTGCACCAGGCGCAGCAGGTCCGCGCCGCCGTCGGCCTTGACCCGCGCCTCGAAGACATTGCCGCGCGCGAGCGCGAACTGGGACTGGCCGAAGCCCGAGGGCGAACCCAGCGCGTCCGCGAGCCGCGCCTTGTCGACGCCCGCCCCGTCCAGGAGCGCACGCCGCCTGCACCCGGGGTTCGCCGCGAGCGCGGCCAGCGCCCTGGCGTCGAGCGGGCGGGGCGGAATGTCGGGACCGCGCAGCTCAGCGAGCTGGTGCCGTAGCCCCGTCCTCTGCCTCGGGGGCTGCTGCGGCGGCCTTGCGCTGTCGGGGAATTCGCTCACCCGGGGAAGTCTGGCACTCTCCACTGACAATCGAGGAACCTGTGGTGGAAGGTGCCGTGCCCGAGACCGCCGCGAACACCAGCGCGGCCCGGTCCCGGATCCGCGCCGCGACCGCCATGACCGGCTTCGTGAGCAGCAGTCCCACGCCCATCACGGCGCCCCCGGCGAGCGCGTCGAAGAAGTAGTGGTTGGCGGTGCCCATGACGACGATCGTGGTGATCAGCGGGTAGGCGACACCGGCGGCCTTCGCGTACGGGGTGCGGCCGTGCCGCCACAGCATGACCCCGCACCACAGCGCCCACCCGACATGCAGGCTGGGCATCGCCGCGTACTGGTTGGTCATCCCGCCCATGCCCTTGGGCGCGCTGGCCGCCCCGCCCCACCAGCCGTACGAGCTGTACTGCGCCATCGTGTCGACGAAGCCGTGGCCCGAGGAGAGGAGCCGGGGCGGGCACGTCGGCAGCAGCGTGAAGCCGATGAGGCCGATCATGGTGGACGTCATCAGCCAGGTGCGGGCCCTGCGGTAGACGTCGGCGCGGCGCCGGAAGAGCCAGATCAGGAGGGCCGGCGTGATCATGTAGTGCAGCGAGGCGTACCAGAAGTCGGCGGGGACGCCGATCCACGCCTCGCGCGTGAAGAGCCGGTTCAGCGGGTGCTCGAAGTTGAGGCGGACGGCCTTCTCGGCCCGGAGTATCGCGAGGCCGTGGTCGACGGCGGTGGACACGTCGCCCCGGGCGAGCAGCCGGCCGGCGGAGTACGCGCCGTACACGAGGACGATCAACGGGAGCTCGGTCCACCAACGGAGCCGGGCTCCTGGTATCGCTCCGGTGTGTGGTGCGTCGTCGATCGTCTGCGACATGCGGGCCGCTCCCCCTCATCCTCGTCGTGCGGCCTCCGGCCCCATTGACCACCCTACGGTGTACACGGGGGCCCGCGCGGGGGACCCCTGACCCTCGTAGACGCGGAGATCGGCCCCCGGGTTGCCCGACGGGCGGCCCCCGATCCGGTTGGGCGATGATGGTCGGGCGAAACATGCCGTTCGCCTCCTGTACCCCGTACGTCACGGCGTACGTCTCCGATTGGGAAAGGCCCCGCTCATGGCACCGCGCATCCTGTTGGCCCGGCACGGACAGACGGAATGGTCCCTGTCCGGCCGCCACACCGGCAGGACGGACATCCCGCTCCTGGAAGAGGGCCGACGCGGTGCGAAGCTCCTGGGCGAGCGCCTGAACCGGGCCCCGTACGACGGGCTCGACGGCGTCGAGGTGCGCACCTCACCGCTGGTGCGGGCGAGCGAGACGTGCGAGCTGGCCGGGTTCGGCGAGCGGGCCACCGCGTGGGACGCGCTCATGGAGTGGGACTACGGCGCGTACGAGGGCCTCACCCCGGCGCAGATCCAGGAGCTGCGGCCCGGCTGGTTCATCTGGCGGGACGGCGTCCCGGACGGCGAGACGCTGACCGAGGTGACCGCGCGGGCCGACGAGGTCGTGGCGTGGGCGCGGAGCGCGGACCGCGACGTGCTGGTGTTCGCGCACGGGCACATCCTGCGGTCGATCGGCGCGCGCTGGCTGGGCCTGCCGCTCGATTTCGCGTCCCGGATCCGGCTGAACCCGACGTCGCTGTCGGTGCTCGGCTGGGCCTACGGGGAGCCTGCGGTGGAGAGCTGGAACGAGACGGGGCACCTGGCGGTGGGCTGAGCGGATACGCGGCTGCGGCTGCCGTGAGCGGTGCGCTGGCGTCCGCGGGCGCGCCGTGGTGGGTCGCGCAGTTCCCCGCGTCCCTGCAACGCAGCCGCTTCGCGTCGCGTTTCCCCGATGAGCATGCCTTCTGGGGGCGCGGGGAACCGCGCGACCGACTCCCACGCACCCGCGGACGAACTCACACCGACCGGCGGGACGCCATCGCGTGGGCGTCCAGGAACGCCGCCACCCCCGAAGCCCGCCGGTGCGGCAGCAGCACCCGTGCCGTCGTGGCCAGCATCGACTCGATCCGCGACGAGCGGACCTCGCGCAGGAACGCGAGCGTCCGCAGCCCGCGGCGGCGGCCTCGTCGGGCTGGCCCGCGCGGGCCAGGTCGTCCGCGTACTGGGCCGTGTAGAGCGCGATGTTCCGCGTGAAGTGCGGGTCCTGGAGCGCCGCGGCCCGCCGCGCGTGCCGGGCCGCACGGCCCCAGTCGCCGAGCGCCGACCAGCACTGCGCCTCCAGGCCCTCCAGCTCGGCCTCGCCGTAGAACGACATCCACTCCGGGTCGGCCTCCGACGCGCCCCGCGCGAACAACGCCTGCGCCCGCGCCAGCGACCGCTCGCACGCCCGACGGTCGCCGAGCCCGGCCCAGCCCCCGCCTCCCGCAGCGCGAGCAGCGACAGCAGGCGCGGCGAGCCGAGGTGCGCCGCGATCCGGGTCGCGGCCTGCGCGGCCCGCACCGCCTCGCGCGGGCGCCCCGCGTCCCGCGCCAGGAACGCCGTGTTGCAGAAGGCGTGCGCCTCCAGCGCCTCGTCCCCGGCCATCCGCGCCGTGGCGAGCGCCTCCGCGTAGTGCGAGCGCGCGTCGTCGAACCGGCCGGAGTCGTGCGCCAACCAGCCGACGGAGATGGCCAGTTCACCCGCCCCAGCCTGGAGCCGCTCGGCGACGTCGCGCTGCGCGGTGCCCGAGTCGAGCAGTTCGAAGGCGGTCCGCAGCGGATCGGCGGCCCGCCGGTACAGGCCGTCGGCGCCGTGCCGGTCGTCGAGCAGCCGGATCCGCCGGATCGCCTCCTCCACGGCGCCGACCCCGGCCCGCGCGGGATGCCGGTCGAGCCCGGAGGGCAGGGAGGGGACGCTGAAGGGCGTCAGGGTGGCGACGGCCACCGTCGCCGTGGAACCGGTCATGCCGGTCATGAATGCGCGACGCCGCACGTCGCTCTCCTCGTGGTGGTGCGTGTAGTCGTGGTGCCGGCTCTCGTCGGCGGGCGGCGCGGGGCGCGCGCTGCGCCCGCGTACCGCGGACCGGGGCGCGAACCCGAGGTCCGCGAGGGTCCGGCCCGGGAACATGTGCAGAAAGACCCGCTCGTACGCGTAGTTGGGGCAGCGGATCTCGCCGGCCTCCACGCGGCCGATGTAGCGGGCGTCGCAACTGACCCGCTCGCCGATCTGTCGCGCCGCACGCCGTACCGCGGCCGCGAACTCGCCCGGTGACCGCTGCCCGCGCAGCGCACGGAAGGCGAGGTTCGGCCGCGGGGACTGCGCCGCCTGGGTGTACGGAGACGTCGTCATGGTCGGGTCCTCCCGAGCGAACCGTGCCGGACGCCAAGGGAGTTGTCCGCACAGCGGCCCGAACTCCCTTGTTCCGGCGAGGCTCGAAGGTACCGGCTGTCACGGGTTCGACACGCAGGGTTTGGCTACAAACCGGATATCTCACCCACGATCCGCCATGAACTGCCATCCTTTGCGGCGGCGTGCCGCCGTAGCCGTTGACGCCGTGGGGCGTTGATACATACGGCGATCCCCACGAGCCAGGAGGGGCCGACATGTTGGACGCGGCACACCCCATGACATCGACGGCGCAACACCGCCCGACCGAGGAGCGCAGCGCGCAGCCACCGGGCGCCTGCGACCTGGTGACGGTTCCGTCCCGGCAGGGCCTGGAGGCGGTCGACATCCTGCGCCGCGGCCCCGCCCAGCCGGTCGGCCCGGTGCTGCACGACGGCGGTGGCGACACCCTCGGCTTCCTCGTCCCGCCCGGCACCGCCGACGCCTGGGACGTCCCGGGCAGTGCCTGTACGCACACGCAGGGCCGCGGTCTCGTGATCGGCCCGGTGCCCGAGGCCCCGCCCGTCGAGGGCACCGGCTGGCTGCTGCCCCCGGATCCGAACGGCACGGAGGCCGCCGACCTGGTCACCGACCCGGCCGTGCTGCGCGCCGCGCTCGACGAGGCGGCCCGCCTGATCGAGGCCGCCGACAACTGTCGCTGAGCCGCCCGTCGCCCACCACCGCCCCGTGCACGCCCCTTCGGGGCGCCCTTTTGATCGCCGCCCCCCGATAATGGGCGAATGGCGAGGTCACGAGGGAATCAGCAGCGCGGAGGGCGGGAGTCCGTCGTGCGGAGCGTCGACGGCGGTCTCGCCGAACTCATACCCGACCGGGACCGGCCCGCGGGCTGGACCCTGCTCGTGGACGGCGCCCCGCAGTCGCACGTCGACCTCGACGACCCCGCCCACCTCTCCTTCGAGTACCAGCGCCGCATCGGCCACGTCCTCGACCTGGCCGCCGACAAGGGCCGCCCGATCCAGGCCGTGCACCTCGGCGGCGGCGCCTTCACCCTGGCCCGCTACGTCGCCGCGACCCGCCCGCGCTCCACGCAGCAGGTCGTCGAGCGGGACGGCGCGCTCGTCCAACTGGTGCGCGCCTCGCTGCCGTTGGACCCCGGCGCCCGCATCCGGGTGCGGACGGCCGACGCCCGTGAGGCCCTCGGCAAGGTGCCGGACGACTGGGCCGACGTGATCGTCGCGGATGTGTTCAGCGGGGCCCGCACCCCGGCGCACCTGACGAGCACCGAGTTCCTCACCGAGGTGCGGCGCGTGCTGCGGCCCGCGGGCACGTACGTGGCGAACCTCGCCGACGGCCCGCCGCTGGCCCACCTGCGCGCCCAGATCGCCACCGCCGCGACCGTCTTCCCCGAGCTCGCGCTGATCGCCGACCCCACGGTGCTGCGCGGCAAGCGGTTCGGCAACGCGGTGCTCGTGGCGTCGGCGCTGCCGCTGCCCGTGGCCGAGCTGACGCGGCGGGCGGCGGGCGACCCGCACCCCGGGCGCGTGGAGCACGGCAGGGAGCTGACGGATTTCACGGGCGGCGCGCTGCCCGTGGCGGACGCCTCGGCCAAGGCGTCCCCGGCGCCACCGCCCTCGGTCTTCCGGTAGCCGGTAGCCGGTCGGGGGGCGGTCAGTACTCCGCGATCTCCACCGTCGGCTTGTGGTCGTGCCACGTGCAGAACACCGACACCTTCTGCGTGCCGGACGTGAACTCGACCCGGATCCAGGTGGTTTGCTTCCACACCTGCACCGACCAGCCCGCGTCCGGCGTCGCCGACACCAGCGTCGCCGACGCCTCCCCGAGGTCGAAGACGGCCCGCCCGCCGGCCGTCGCGTAACTCTTCACGGTGCCGGACGACGACGGCGGCGAGGAGGCGGCGGACGACGCTCCGGCCCGCGGTGTCGCCGACGGTTCGCGGCTCGCGGACGGCGACGTCGACGCCGGTCGGGACGCCTTCGACGTGGCCTTCGAGGGGGACGAGCCCGACGGCTCCGGGCGGTGCGTGGAGGACGAGAGCGGCGACGACGGGTCCGAGGCGTCGTGCGTCGCCATGACCGGCAGCGCCCGCGGCGGGTCGTACGCCGTGCCCGACATCACCGTGTGCACACCCCACCACGACAGCGTCACCGAGGCGCCGGTCGCGAGCAGCCACGCCGCCGCGTGCACGAGCCCGCGGCGCGACGGGCGCGGGGCCCGCGGTGCGTCCGGGGTCCGCTGCGGCGGTGGGGGCGTCGGTTGCATCGCGGGCCATACTGCACCACACCCGACCCCGCTGTCCCGTACGGGCCACAGTCACCCGGGAGAGGCCCCCGAACGCCCGGATGGCGTACGGTGCCGCCCATGGCAAGTGTGCTCGTGGTCGAGGACGACCAGTTCGTACGCTCAGCCCTCATCCGGCACCTGACCGACGCGGCGCACACCGTGCGCAGTGTCGGCACGGCCCTGGAGGCGCTGCGCGAGGTCGCCCATCTCCGGTTCGACGTGGTCATCCTCGACCTCGGTCTGCCCGATCTGGACGGGGCCGAGGCGCTGAAGATGCTCCGTGGGATCACCGACGTACCCGTGATCATCGCCACGGCGCGGGACGACGAGGCGGAGATCGTGCGGCTGCTCAACGACGGCGCCGACGACTACCTGACCAAGCCGTTCTCGCCCGAGCACCTGTCCGCCCGGATGGCCGCCGTGCTGCGGCGCTCGCGGGGGAGCGCGGCCGCCGAACCGCCGTCCCGGGTCATCCGCGTCGGCGGCCTGGCCATCGACCCGCTGCGCCGGCAGGCCGAGCTGGACGGCGCGCGGCTCGACCTGACCCGCCGCGAGTTCGACCTGCTGACCTTCCTCGCCGGCCGGCCGGGTGTCGTCGTCCCCCGCAAGGAACTGCTCGCCGAGGTCTGGCAGCAGAGCTACGGGGACGACCAGACCATCGACGTCCATCTGTCGTGGCTGCGGCGGAAGCTGGGCGAGACGGCCGCGCGGCCGCGCTATCTGCACACCTTGCGCGGTGTCGGCGTGAAGCTGGAACCGCCGAGGTGGGAGCCCTCGCCATGAGGTGGGCGCTCGTCAGGGTCTGTCTGGCCGTGACGACCATGGTGGTCGTCGCGTTCGCGATCCCGCTCGGACTCGTCATCAAGGAGATGGCGCGCGACCGGGCGTTCTCGAACGCCGAGCGGACCGCGACCGCCATCGGGCCGACGCTGTCCATCACCACCGACCGCGACCAGCTCGTCCGCGCCCTCGCCACCGCGCAGGCCGGCGACGACGAGCGGATGTCCGTGTACGTCCCGGCCGGCGGCGGCGACCCGGCGATCCGGCTCGGCGAGCAGCGGGTCGACGACGGACAGCTGCGCATCGCGCGGGCGACCGTCGCGGACGTGCCGGGCGGCTCCGTGTGGCTCCAGCCGATCGCGGTGAGCACCGGGATCGCCGTCGTCGGCGTGTACGTCCCCGAGGCCGAGGTCACCAACGGAGTGACGACGGCGTGGGTCGTCCTCGCGGGCGTCGGGATCGCGCTCGTCATCGGCTCCGTGGCGGTCGCGGACCGGCTCGGCGTCCGGATGGTGCAGCCGGCCCAGCGGCTGGTGGGCGCGGCGCACGAACTGGGGGAGGGCCGGCTCGGCGCGCGCGTGCCCGAGGACGGGCCCACCGAACTGCGCCTGGCCGCCGTCGCGTTCAACTCCATGGCCGATCAGGTCGTGCAACTGCTGGCCAATGAGCGGGAGTTGGCGGCCGACCTGTCGCACCGGCTGCGGACCCCGCTGACTGTGCTCCGGCTCAACGCCGCCTCGCTCGGCGACGGTCCCGCCGCCGAGCAGACCCGCGTCGCCGTCGAGCAGCTGGAGCGTGAGGTCGACACCATCATCCGTACGGCCAGGGACGCCAAGCCCCGGACCGCCGCCGCGGGGCCGGGCGCCGGCTGCGACGCCGCCGAGGTCATCCGTGAGCGGATGGACTTCTGGTCGGCGCTCGCCGAGGACGAGGGGCGCAAGGTGCGGGTCGCCGGGATCGACCGGCCGGTACGGATCCCCGTCGCGCGGGGCGATCTGGTGGCCGCCCTCGACGCGCTGCTCGGCAACGTCTTCCGGCACACCCCCGAGGGCACCGCCTTCGCGGTCGACGTGCACAGCGGCGAGGACGCCGTGATCGTGCTCGTCTCGGACGCGGGGCCCGGCATCGTCGACCCGGAGGCCGCGATGGCCCGCGGCCGGGGCTCGGGCGGCGAGGGCAAGGTCGGCTCGACCGGACTGGGCCTCGACATCGTGCGCCGCCTCGCCGAGTCGACCGGCGGCGACGTACGGATCGGCTCGTCCGTGCTCGGCGGCACCGAGGTGCGGATCTGGGTGCAGACCGACCAGCGGGCCGGGCGCGCCCCGGGCGAGGGGCGCCGGGGACGCGGACATCGGGGCCGGGAACGTAAAGGATTGGTCTCTACCTTTAATCGCTCCCGATCCCTCCCTTAAGTCAACCCTAAGATCCTCAACGCCCTTCCCGCTTGCCCGAATTGACGGGTTCCGGATCGCTAGCGTGCTGCCGCGCCCTCCCCCCAGGGCACCCACCCCCAGTACAGCTAAGGCAGGCACGCGATGAGCAGCACGCACCGGCGCAGGATCAGTGGCAGGAACAAGGCGATAGGCGGCGTCGTCGCCGCGGCCGTCGTGGGCGGCGGCGCCTTCCTGTTCGCGTCGAGCGCGTCGGCGGCCTCGGTCGGCGCCGCGTACACCAGGACCAGCAGCTGGTCCGGCGGCTACACCGGGCAGTACGTCGTCACGAACGACACGGACACGGTCCGGTCCGACTGGACCCTGGAGTTCGACCTGCCCTCGGGCACCCGGCTCAGCTCGCTGTGGAACGCCGAGTCGACGACCGACGGGCAGCACGTCACCGTGAAGCCCGCCTCCTGGGACAAGGAGGGCATCGCCGCCGGCAAGTCCGTCACCGTCGGCTTCGTGGTGTCCGGCGACGCCGACCCGACCGGCTGTCTGATCGACGACACCGCGTGCTCGGTGGACGACGCCGCGACCCCGGAGCCGTCCGGGCGCCCGACCGGATCGGCCACCCCGACGCCCACGGCCTCCGCCACCCCGAAGCCCAGCGGGACGACGACGGCGAGCCCGTCCGCCTCCGCCACGTCCGGCACGGGCACGGGCTCCGGCTCGGCCGCGAGTGCCGGCTTCGCGCCGTACGTGGACACGTCGCTGTACCCGAAGTTCGACCTGGTCGCCTCGTCCAAGGCCACCGGCGTCAAGGAGTACAACCTCGCCTTCATCACCTCCGGCGGCTCCTGCACCCCCAAGTGGGGCGGCGTCACCGATCTCGGCAGCGACGAAGTCGCCGCGCAGATCGGCGCCTTGAGGTCCGCGGGCGGCGACGTCCGGGTCTCCTTCGGCGGCGCGTCCGGCACCGAGCTGGCGCAGGCCTGCTCGTCGGCGTCCGAGCTGGCGGCGGCGTACCAGAAGGTCATCGACCAGTTCAAGCTCACCAAGGTCGACTTCGACGTCGAGGGCGGCGCGCTGCCGGACACCGCCGCGAACACGAAGCGGGCGCAGGCCATCGCCACGCTCCAGAAGAACAACCCGGAGCTCAATGTCTCCTTCACGCTGCCCGTCATGCCCGAGGGCCTCACCTCGGACGGCGTGAACTTCCTGAAGAACGCGAAGGAGAACGACGTCTCCACCGACCTCGTCAACATCATGGCGATGGACTACGGGGCCTCGTACAGCGGCGACATGGGCACCTACGCCGAGCAGGCGGCCACCGCCACGCAGGCGCAGATCAAGTCGGCCCTCGGCCTGTCCGACGCGGCCGCGTGGAAGGCCGTCGCGATCACCCCGATGATCGGCGTCAACGACGTCGCGTCCGAGGTCTTCAAGGTCGAGGACGCCACGCAGCTCGTCTCGTTCGCCAAGGCCAAGGGTCTCGGCGGCCTGTCGATGTGGTCCGCGACCCGCGACAAGCAGTGCGAGGGCGGCGCCTCCAACGCGGCGCAGCCGACCTGCTCCTCCATCGAGCAGGGCGCGAACGCCTTCCAGAAGGCGTTCGCGTCCTTCAGCTAGAGGGCCCGCGGGTCCTCTGGATCAACGGGGTCCACGCCCCCCGGCCGGTCGTTCGCTCCCCCCACCCGGCCGGGGGTCGTGGTGTGCGGTGCCGTCAGCCCTTCGACGCCCGCCACTCCTCCGCGTAGTCGTTGAAGATCGCCCGCAGGTGGTGGCCGATCTTCAGGTAGTCCAGGTCGTCGAGGTTGGCGAGCGAGACGCGCACCGACCACTCGGGACCCTCGAAGCCGCCGCCGTTCAGGAGCACGACGCCCGTCTGCCGGGCGAGGCGGAACAGCGGGTCGATGGGCTCGTAGGTCTTCTGCAGATACGCCGCGAACTCCTCGCCGTGCTCCAGCTGCGCCTGCGCCAGCAGGTCGAGCTCGATGTAGTAGCCGGCCCGGTGCGCGTCCTCCGCGATCTTCATCTGCGAGCCCTCCAGGAGGAGTTGGAGGCGCTGCTGCACGATGGCGCGGATCCGGCGCTTGTACTCCTGGCCCTCGTCGAGCATGTCGAAGAGCGAGAACATGGCGAGCATGACCTGCTGGGGGAGCGAGAGTCCCGCCGTGTGGTTGAGGGCGACCTGTCGGGAGTCCGCGACCAGCCGGTCGATGAACTTGATCTTCTCGGGCTCCAGCGTGAGCGAGCCGTACCGCTTGTTCAGGCGGTCCTTCTCGTCCTGCGGGAGCGCGGCGATGCGCTCGTCGATGACGTTGTCGTCGTGCAGCCCGATGACACCGAGCCGCCAGCCGGTGCAGCCGTAGTGCTTCGAGTACGAGTACACGAGCAGCGTGTTGCGGGGGATGTCGGCGGCGACCGAGCGGAAGCCCTCCACGAACGTGCCGTACACGTCGTCCGTGACGATGAGCAGGTTCGGGTTCTTCGTCGCGACGATGTTCTTCAGCTGGTCCGCGACCCGCTGCGACAGCGCGAGCGAGGGCGGGTTGGAGGGGTTGACCAGGCAGACCAGCTTGATCTCCGGGTCCTCCAGCTTGGCGACCTCCTCCTCCGGATAGCGCCACTCGCGGACCCCCGTCTCGGCGAACATGCTCGCCTCGACGTACGTCACGTCGAACTCGTACGTGTCGAGCTCGGGGATCTCGATGTACGGCGTGAAGACCGGCACCATGAGGGCGATCTTGTCGCCCTTCTTCAGCAGCCCGTTCTTCATGAGCGAGTCGAAGATGTAGCACATGGCGGCGGTGCCGCCCTCGGTCGCGAAGTACGAGATGTCACCGGCCGGCGGCCGCTTGTCGAACATCTCGTCCGCGACGTACCCGCGCACGATCTCCTGGACGTGCGTCAGGATGCGGTCCGGCACCGGGTAGTTGTCGCCGATCGAGCTGTCCGTCAGCTCGTGCACGAAGTCGTCCTTGTCGAACCCGAAGCGCTGGATGCCGAGCTGGACGCACTGCGCGAGCAGTTCGATGCCGGGCATGTCGGGGTGGCGGCGCACGAACGTGTCGAAGCGCTCGTACGAGCCCTTCAGCTCGGGCATGCCGCCGAGGTTGTCGGCCGTCCACACGCGGCGCGACTCCTCCAGGGCGAAGTGGCCGAGCGCGTAGAACGCCTCACGGGGGCCGGTGGCCACCCAGTTCGGGTTGCCGCGGCCCGCGTTGAGCATCTGGACGCTGGAGGTGCCCTTCTGGCCGGGCTTGTCGGCCTGCGCCTCCTTGGCGAGGTCGATGAAGATGTTCTTCAGCTCGAACGGGGAGAGCTGGGCGTACTGCTGGATCTGTTCGCGGGTCAGGGTCGTCTTGGGCATGGCTCTTCCTTAGGGCGGGGGAGGTCAGTGCTGGAGGAGGACGATGACGGCGCCCCAGATGGTCAGCAGGACGTTGCCGACGGCGTACGGGATCGTGTAGCCGAGCGTCGGGACCTGGGACCGGGAGGCTTCGTTGATCGCGCCGATGGCCGCGGTGGTGGTCTGGCCGCCGGCCAGGACGCCCATCAGGATCGGGAAGCGGATCTTCTGCACGTAGTGGCCGAAGAGGAAGCCGATGATCAGCGGGATGACGGTGGCGACCGCGCCGAAGATCAGCAGGCCCCAGCCCGCTTCCGACAGACCCGAGGTGAAGCTCGGACCCGCGTTGATGCCGACGATCGCGACGAACATGCACAGGCCGAGCGTGTCCATGAACCACTGGGCGCCGGGCGGCACGTTGCCGTACGTCGGGTACCTGCCGCGGATCCAGCCGAAGACCAGGCCCATGATGAGCGCGCCGCCCGAGGTGGACAGCGAGATCGGGACGCCGGAGACGGTGAGCGCGGGGATGCCGAGGCAGCCGCCGAGGAAGATGCCGAGGCCGACCCAGATCATGTCGGTCGCGAACGAGGTGGGGACCGGCTTGCCGATCTCCTTGCCCGCCGGGTCCACGAGCCGCTTGGGCCCGGTGAGGATGAGCGTGTCACCCCGCTCGATCTTCGTGGAGAGGCGGTACGGGAACTCGGCGCCCGAGCGGTAGATCTTCTCGATGTAGACGCCGACCATGAACGGCTCGCGCCGCAACTCCGCGACGGTCTTGCCCAGTTGGGCCTTCTCCGACGCGACGACGTGCAGCGACTCGGTCTGGTAGCCGAGGAGTTCGACGTCGTCGGTCTCCATGCCGATGTGCGTACGGGCGTCGTAGTCGACGAGGGAGCCGCGCAGCGCGCTCAGCGCCACGACATCGCCCTCGCGCAGCACCGTCTGCTGGGTGTGGTCGATGATCGCCCCGTCGCGGCGGACCCGCGTGAGGTAGATGCGGTGACCGAGCTGCTGCTGTTGCTGCTCGAAGTCCTCGATCGTGCGGCCGACGATGTCGGGGCGCTGGATCGTGTAGGCCCGCAGCACGACCTCGTAGTAGCCCTCGTGGAGGTCGGGGTCGTCGTCCGGGGCGTCCAGCTCCTTCGCCATGATGGCCGATTCGGCGGCGAGGTCCTTCTTGTAGATCTTCGGCAGGATGTTGGCGAGCAGCATCGCGCACAGGATCGTGCCCAGCGGATACGTCACGGCGTAGCCGATGGCGACGAGGTTCTCCTCGTTCTTGGCCGCGCCCGACGACAGGCCGGGCAGGGTGCCGATGGCGTCCTGCGCGACACCGATGACGGCGGACTGGGTGAGCGCCCCGCCGAGGAGTCCGGCCGACAGACCGGGGCCGTAGCCGAGCATCGACGCGAACAGCCAGCACACCAGCAGGCCGGTCACACACACGACGATGGCGTTCAGGACCTGCGGCAGGCCGTCCTTCTTCAGACCGCGGAAGAACTGCGGACCGACCTTGTAGCCCAGGGCGAACAGGAACATGATGAAGAACAGGCTCTTCACCGTGCCGTCGATCTGGACCTTGGACCAGGAGCCGAGCAGCAGCCCCGCGACCAGACAGCCGGTGACGGCGCCCAGCGCGATGGCCTTGTAGCGGATCTTCCCGAGCAGGAACCCGAAGGCGACGGTGATGAACACCAGAAGCTCCGGATACGGCTGGAAGATGTTCCGATTGAGGAAGTCGATCATCTCGCGGACCGTCCTCTCAGTGTCCGAGTACGCCGACGAGCACGGGGCCCGTCAGGGGGAGCAGGAAGTTGGAGAGGGCGTAGGTGATCGTGTAGCCGAGCATCGGCACCGACGACTGCGCCACCTGGGTGACGGCGGTGATCGCGGGGGTCGAACACTGCTGTCCCGCGATGGCGCCGATGAGGAGCGGTTTCTCGATCTTGAGGAGCTTGCGTCCGACGACCAGTGAGAGCGTCGCGGGGACCAGCACCATCGCGATCCCGGCGAACGGCAGCAGCGCCCCGTACTCCTTGAGGAGCGGCCAGGCCTGCGGCCCCGACACCAGACCCGTGCAGGCGATGAAGACCGCGAGGCCCATGTCCTTGATGGTCGAGGCGGCCTGCGGCGGGAACGCGCCGAAGGTCTGCGACCGGGAGCGGAACCAGCCGAAGAGCAGCCCCGAGATCAGACAGCCACCGCCCGTGCCGAGCGACAGCGGCACGTCGCCGAACTTCACGACGATCTGCCCCAGCAGGGAACCGGCCGCGATGCCGAGCCCGAGGTAGATGAAGTCGGTGGCGTCGTTCTTGACGACCGAGCCGATCTTCGCGACCAGCTTGTTGAGCCCCGAACGGGCACCCACCAGGGTGAGGACGTCGCCGCGGTGCAGGACCGTGTCGCCGGTGGCGGGCAGGTCGTTGTCGCCGCGCGTGATGTCGGTGACGTAGACGCCGTCCCGGTGGAACTCGGGGTTCGCCTTCTGGAGCGCGTCCACCGTCATGCCGTCGAGCGACTTGTCGGTGATCGACACCTCACGGCTGGCCAGCGGCGAGTCGAGGCCGGGCACGCCCGGCGTCTCGGGCCCGATCAGGCGGCCCGCGTCGATGACGTTGGCCCGGCGGCCGACGAGCAGCACCAGGTCCGACAGAGTGAGTTCCAGCTCCGGGGTGACGTCGAGGATCCTGCTGCCGCGCTTGACGGACTCGATCGTGATCCGGTCGTCGAGACCCGTCTGGAGATCCCCGACCGTCCGGCCGTCGGCGGTGGTCACCAGGTACGTACGGCCCACCATGCCGGGCAGGGCGGGCCGCTCGTCCGCCTCCAGGCTGCCGCGGCTGCGCGTGCGCTCCCACAGCTCACGGGCGGCGTCGCGCAGGTTGATCCGCAGCAGCATCGGCATGATCTGGCTCGTGTAGAGCACGATCGTGATCAGGCCGAACAGGTAGCAGACCGTGTACGCGGTGGCGACGTTGCCCTGGTACTCGGAGATCTGCGCGGCGGTCAGGTTCGTCAGCTTGCCGATGGACTCGGTCGCCGTACCCACCACGGCCGACTCGGTGGCCGCACCGGCCAGGATGCCGGAGGCGGTACCGACGTCGAGGTCGAACCACTTGGCGAGTCCGAAGGCGATGCCGAGGACGCAGACCAGCTCGATGCCGCACAGCACGAAGAAGCGCAGCGACTTCTTGTTGAGGTTGCGGAAGAACTGCGGCCCGGCCATGTAGCCGAGCGCGAAGATGAACAGCGCGAAGAACACCGTCTTCACGTCGTCGGAGACCTCGGCCTTGGTCCAGGCGCCGAGGAGCAGCGAGACGATCAGGGTGCCGCAGATGCCGCCCAGCGTCAGCGGCCCCACACGCAGCTTCCCGACGAGGTAGCCGAGTGCGAGGCTCGCGAACAGGACGAGTTCGGGGTGGTCCTTGAGTACGCCCATGGCGCCTCAGAACTGCTCAAAAATGGCGATATCTGGCATAGCCGAAAAATAAGGGCCGGTACGTCACCTCGCCACGCGACGTACCGGCCCTCCCCCGGCTACTCGGCGGCGGGCAGACCGCCGCTGCGCGCGACCTGGGAGTACCAGACGGCGCTGGACTTGGGGATACGGGCCTGCGTCTCGTAGTCGACGTAGACCGCGCCGAACCGCTTTCCGTACCCGTACGCCCACTCGAAGTTGTCGAGCAGCGACCACAGGAAGTACCCGCGCACATCGGCGCCCCGGTCGATCGCCTCATGGATCGCGGCGAGGTGGAGGTGCAGGTAGCGGACCCGCTCCGGGTCGTGCACCTGGCCGTCGGCGCCGACGACGTCGTCGTAGGCGGCGCCGTTCTCCGTCACGTACAGCGGCACGCCCGGGGCCTGCGCCGTGTAGTCGAGCAGCAGATCGGTGAGACCCGTCGGGTCCACCGGCCAGTTCATGGCGGTGACCTCGTGGTTCGCGTGGTGGAAGGCGACGTCGTCGGAGGCCGGCCAGGGGGAGTGCTCGCTCGCGCCGTGCCCGTCGAGGCGCGGCCCGTCCTGCTCCGGACGGGCGGCCGAGACGACGGCCGGCGTGTAGTAGTTCAGGCCGATGAAGTCGAGCGGCTGGTGCGCGACGGCGGTGTCCCCGTCCTTCACGAACGACCAGTCGGTCAGGCGCGCCGTGTCGTCGATCAGGTCCTGCGGGTAGGCGCCCTTGAGCAGCGGCCCGGTGAAGACGCGGTTGGCGAGGGCGTCGATCCGGCGCTTCGCGTCCAGGTCGGCGGGGGCGTCGGTGAGCGCCCGCACCACGCTCGGGTTGAGGCTGATCCCGATGTCCGCGCGGGCCGGCAGCACGTCGCGCAGCGCCTGCGTGGCGAGGCCGTGCCCGAGGTTGAGGTGGTGCGCGGCACGCAGCGCGGCGGCCGGGTCGGTGCGGCCCGGGGCGTGCACACCGGAGCTGTAGCCGAGGAAGGCGCTGCACCAGGGCTCGTTGAGGGTCACCCACTGCTCGACACGGTCGCCGAGCGCCTCGCCGACGATCCCCGCGTACTCCGCGAACCGGTGCGCGGTGTCCCGCTCGGGCCAGCCGCCCGCGCTCTCCAGCTCCTGCGGCAGGTCCCAGTGGTAGAGGGTCACCACGGGCTTGATCCCGTGCCCGAGCAGCTCGTCGACGAGCCCCCGGTAGAAGTCGAGCCCGCGCTGCACGGCGGGCCCGCGCCCGGTGGGCTGCACCCGCGGCCACGCCACGGAGAAGCGGTACGCGGTCAGACCCAGGTCCGCCATGAGCCGTACGTCGTCGCGCCACCGGTGGTAGTGGTCGACGGCGACGTCCCCGGTGTCGCCGTTGTGCACCTTCCCCGGAGTGTGGCTGAACGTGTCCCAGATCGAGGGCGTCCGCCCGTCCTCCGCCACCGCACCCTCGATCTGGTACGCGGCGGTGGCCGACCCCCACAGAAACCCTGCGGGGAAGCGGGTGAGCGAGGTGGGGGCCGTGGTGGTGGCGGTGCCCGTGCTGTTGGTCGTGGTCATAGGAGCGCTCCCAAGGGGTGTGCGGAGAGGATGAGTTGGGGGTGGGAGGGGTGTGGCGTGTCCGGGGGTGTGCGCCGATGCGCCGCGGGGCGTGCGGTTCCTGGGCGGCTGCGGGCCGTGTGTGGCTGGTCGCGCAGTTCCCCGCGCCCTGAGACGCGCACCTTCGGTGCGGCATCTCATCGATGAAGGCAAGCGGCGAGGCCGCAAGCCGTCAGGGGCGCGGGGCTGTGTCGATACGCGGCTCCGCCGCGGGGCGCGACCAGCCACACACGGCCCGCAGCCGCGGTACCCACGCGCGCTCGCGGCGCGCCCGCGCACACCGGCCCACCGGCGAGCCCGCAGCACCCCCCTCCGGCGCTGCGGAACCGCCGGTCCGACGGGTCCCGGGGACTACCCCTTGACGGCGCCCTGCATGATGCCGCCCACGATCTGCTTGCCGAACAGCAGGAACGCGATGAGCAGCGGCAGCGTCCCGAGCAACGCACCGGCCATGATCACCGAGTCGTCGGGGATGTAGCCGGTGCCCAACTGGTTCAGGGCGACCTGGACCGTCGGGTTCTCGGCGTTGAGCGCGATGATCGGCCACAGGAAGTCGTTCCAGGCCATGACGAACGTCAGGAGTCCGAGCACGGCCATCGCCGGACGCGCCGCCGGGAAGACGACGTGCCACACGACCCGCAGACTGCTCGCCCCGTCGACCCGCGCGGCCTCGATGAGCTCGCTCGGCAGCGCCCCCACCAGGTACTGCCGCATGAAGAACGTACCGAAGGCGCTGACCAGGGTCGGCAGGATGACCGTCTGCAACTGGTTGGCCCAGCCGAGGTCCGACATCCACAGGTACAGCGGGACGACCGCGAGCTGCGGCGGCACCATCATCGTGCCGATGGTGAGCAGGAGCAGCAGGCTGGAGAACCTGAACTGCAGCTTGGCGAAGGCGAATCCGGCCAGCGTGGAGAAGAGCACCGTGCCGACCGTGATGGCGGACGCCACGAGGATCGTGTTGACCATCGCGGTCCCCATGCCCGCCTCGTTCCACGCCCGTTCGAGGTTCTTGAACAGGTTGCCGCCGATCCAGAACGGCGGCGGGGTCTGCGCGAGCCGCGCGTTGGTGCGCGAGGCCGCGACCACAGTCCACAGCAGCGGGGCCAGCGACACCGCGGCGAACAGGGCCAGGACGACGTACGTGACAGGGCCCGCGTGCAGGTGCTTGCCCGCGCCCATCACCCGCCGCCGGCCGCGACGGCCCTGCGCGTCCGGCGGGGCCACCTGAGGCAACGTCACATCAGTGGTGGTCATTGGGACTTCCTCAGCCGTCGGGAGATCAGCATGTTGATCGCGGCGATGACCAGCAGGATCAGGAACATCGACCAGGCGATGGCGGAGGCCTTGCCCAGGTTGCCGATCATCCAGCCCTGGTCGTACATGTACAGACCGAGCGTCTGGTACTGGTGCTCGGACCCGCCCTTGGAGCCGCTGACGCCACCGAACAGCAGGGGCTCGCCGAACAGTTGGGTCGCGCCGATGGTCGAGACGACCACGGTGAACAGGATCGTCGGACGCAGCATCGGGATGGTCACGTGCCGGAACTGCTGCCAGCGGTTGGCGCCGTCGAGCGCCGCCGACTCGTACAGGTCCGCCGGAATGGCCTGCATCGCGGCGAGGTAGATCAGCGCGTTGTAACCGGTCCACCGCCAGATCACGATCGAGGAGATCGCGAACTGTGAACCCCAGTCGGATTCCTTCCAGTTGACCGGGTCGAGACCGACCAGGTCGAACGCCCAGTTGATCATGCCGTTCTCGGGCTGGTACAGCAGCGCGAAGACCAGCGTCGCCGCCGCCACCGAGGTCGCGTACGGGGTGAGCATCACGACGCGCCACAAGGTCGAGCCGCGCAGCCGGTAGTTGAGCATGTGCGCGAGCCAGATCGCGACCGCCAGCTGCGGCACGGTCGACAGCAGACCGATGCTGAACGTGTTGCGCAGGGCGTTCCAGAAGAAGTCCGACGCGAACAGGTTCGTGTAGTTGTCGAGGCCGGCCCAGGTCTGTGTGTCCAGGGAGGACAGCTGCACGTTGTGCAGCGAGTACCAGGCCGTGTAGAGCAGCGGCACCAGCGAGAAGGCGCCGAAGATGATGAAGAACGGGGAGATGAACGCGTACGGCGACGCCTTCATGTCCCAGCGGTACAGCCGGCTGCGCCACGAGTCAGGAGCCTTGGCCGTACCGCGACCGTGAGTACCGCGGGCCGCGCCCTCCTTGTCGGAGGGCGCGGCTTCGGCACTCGACGCGGACTGCGCGAGAGCCTCTTTTGACACGGTCACTGTCCGAGCACGTCCTTGACTTCCTTGGACGCCGCGTCCCAGCCCTGCTCGGGCGACTTGCCCTTCTGCTCGACCTGGAGGATGCCGATGTCAGTGATCGCGGTGTTGATCGGCTGGTCCTTGATGCCGAAGTACTGCGACGGGATGGTCTTCGCCGAGTCGGAGAAGATCTGCGTCAGCGGAGCGTCCGAGAAGTACGCGGCCGTCTCGGCCTTCGGCTTCAGCGACCCGTACGCGGACGGCGTCGAGGGGAAGCTGGCCTGCTTCGCGAAGACCTTCGCCTGCTGCTCGGGGGCGGTCAGCCACTTCGTGAAGGCGATGGCCTCCTTCTGGTGCTTGCTCGCCGTCGGCACACCGAGGAACGAGCCGCCCCAGTTGGCCGCGGTCGGCGCCGCCGCCACGTCCCACTTGCCGGAACCGGCCTTGCCGGACTTCTCCTGGATGTAGCCGATCATCCACGCGGGGCAGGCGACGCTGGCGAACGTGCCGTTCGCGTAACCCTGGTCCCACGCCTTGTCGAACTGCTTCAGCTTCGCCGACATGTCACTGGTCGCCACCTCCATGGCGACGTCCCAGGACTTCTTCACACCCTCGGACTTGTCCCAGTCGACGGTGGTCTCGTCCTTGTAGTAGCGCTCGGACTCGCCACCGAGGGCCGCGTTGTAGACGGAGGACGCCGAGTCCACGAACTTGGTGCCCTTGGGCGCCTTCTTCATGTAGTCCTTGCCCAGGGCGACGTACTTGCTCCAGTCGCCCTTCCACTGCTCGGCGAGCTTGGCGCGGTCCGTCTCCAGACCGGCCTTCTTGAACAGGTCCTTGCGGTAGCAGATCGCCATCGGACCGATGTCCGTGCCGAGCCCTATGGTCTTGCCGTCCTTGGTGGTGGCCTGCTTCAGCTTCCAGTCCAGCCACTGGGACTTGTCGACCTCCTTGCCCAGGTCGACGAACTTGGAGGCCTGCGTCTGCACCGCGTCGGTGATGTTGCCGATCTCGATGGCCTGCACGTCGTCGGTGCCGGAACCGGCCTGGAGACGGGTGACCGTCTTGGGCCAGTAGACGTCCGTGCGGGTGGTGACGTTCTCCTTGACGGTGATGTCCGGGTGGAGCTTCATGTACTCGTCGTACAGCCCCGCCTGCTTGTACCCGAAGGTGCCGAAGGTGCCGATGGTGAGGGTGGTCTTGCCACCGCCGCCGGCGCCTCCGCTCGATCCGCCGTCGGAGCTGTCGTCGTCATCGCTCGCGCAGCCGGCGAGCAGCCCCGTGGCCAGGGCGGCGACGACCGCAAAGGTCATCGCGCGTCGGGACTTTCGGGCAGTCGTGCGCATTGCGTCCTCCAAAGTGCTCAATTGCTCTGAAGTGCCAAACCCCGGCCAACTGCCTGACTGGGCCCGTTCGTTCATGTGCGGCTCGGGCGGGGAACGTGCGGCTTCTGTATGCGTCCACTAGGGTGGGAGCGCTCCCATCCGTGATGTGTTGAAGAGTCGTCGCTCGGCCCATGGGTGTCAAGACACCGGGCAGCGACAAGTTGGTGCGGTTATCGGGCTGTTAGATTCCGCGTGAGACTTGGGGAGGTAGGAGTCATGGCGGCTCGCGGCACTCACAGCAGGCGTCCGACCCTTGAGGAGGTCGCGGCCAGGGCAGGCGTCGGCCGGGGCACGGTCTCCCGGGTGATCAACGGATCCCCCCGGGTCAGCGACCGTACGCGGGCGGCGGTCGAGGAGGCGGTCGCCGAGCTCGGCTACGTACCGAACACGGCGGCGCGGGCCCTCGCGGCCAACCGCACGGACTCCATAGCGGTGGTCGTCCCCGAGGCCGAGTCCCGGTTCTTCTCCGAGCCCTACTTCTCCGGCATGGTCGGCGGTGTCGGCATGGCCCTCGCCGAGACCAACCTGCAGCTTCTGCTGACGTTCGCACGTGGCGAGCGCGAACAGGACCGCCTCGCGGCCTACCTCGCCGCGCACCGCGTGGACGGCGTCCTGCTGGTCTCCGTGCACGCCGACGACCCGCTCGCCGACCGTCTCCTCCAGATGGACATCCCGACCGTGATCAGCGGCCCGCGCTCCGCCGACGAGCCGCTGCCCTCGGTCGACACCGACAACTACGCCGGCGCCCGCTCCGCCGTCGAGCACCTGATCTCCCGCGGCCGCCGCTCCGTCGCCATCATCGCGGGCCCGCTCGACGTCTACGGCGCCCAGCGGCGACTCGCCGGATACGAGGACGAACTGGGCGCGTCCGGATTCGCGTACGACGAGAAACTGGTGGCCTACGGAGACTTCACCGAGGAGGGCGGCCGGCGGTGCATGGCTGATCTTCTTGAACGCAGTCCCGGTCTGGACGCCGTCTTCGCCTGCTCCGACCTGATGGCCTCGGGCGCCCGCCAGGTGCTGCGCGAGGCGGGCCGGCGCATCCCGGACGACGTCGCCCTGGTCGGCTTCGACGACTCCATGATCGCCCGCCACATGGAGCCCGGCCTGACCAGCGTGCGCCAGCCCACCCGGGACATGGGCCGGGCCATGACGGGGCTGCTCCTGGACGAGATCGCGCTCGCCGCCGAGGGCAAGCGCTCCTCGGTCCGCAGGGGCGCGGAGCGGCACCTGGTGCTCCCCACGGAGCTGGTGATACGCGCCTCGTCGTGAGTGACGGGTTCAAGTCCCGCAGCCCTCGGAACACGCCGAAGGCCCCGGTTCTCTCGAACCGGGGCCTTCGACCCTTCAGGGTGAGTGACGGGACTTGAACCCGCGGCCACCTGGACCACAACCAGGTGCTCTACCAACTGAGCTACACCCACCATGTCCGGTCTTTTGTCGTTCTTCCGACCGGCCGAGAAAAAGTGTACAGGGTCCGAAGGGGTGCTCGCGCCCACCTTTTTCCTGGGCTCCGCGGACCCCGTACACAGGGGCGTACGAGGGACTATTCCGCAGGCAGGACGTACTTCGCCGCGATCGACTTCGCGGTGTCGGAGTCCGGGCCCGGCTGCGGGACGAAGACCGCCTCGCGGTAGTAGCGCAGCTCCGCGATGGACTCGCGGATGTCGGCGAGGGCCCGGTGGTTGCCGTTCTTCTCCGGACTGTTGAAGTACGCCCTCGGGTACCAGCGCCGGGCCAGTTCCTTGACCGAGGACACATCGACGATCCGGTAGTGGAGGTACTCCTCCAGCGTCGGCATGTCGCGCAGCAGGAATCCGCGGTCGGTGCCGACCGAGTTCCCGCAGAGCGGGGCCTTGCCCGCGTCCTTGACGTGTTCACGTACGTAGGACAGGACCTGCTCCTCGGCGTCGGCCAGCGTCGTACCGGCTGCCAGCTCGTCGAGGAGGCCCGAGGCGGTGTGCATGGTGCGCACCACCTCGGGCATCTGTTCCAGCGCCTCGTCCGGCGGGCGGATCACGATGTCCACACCGTCGCCGAGTACGTTCAGCTCCGAATCGGTGACCAGTGCGGCCACCTCGATGAGCGCGTCGTTCGCCAGCGAGAGTCCGGTCATCTCGCAGTCGATCCACACCATGCGATCGTTCATGCGGTCAACCCTACGGGTCGGACGTCTCTGCTGGCAGACGACGGCGTCAGCTCGGTGCTCTCCTACGGTGCCGTGCGCGGTCCGGGAAGGCTCGCCCGGCCCGGCGCGAACGCCTCGGAGTGCTGCCCCGCACCCTCCGCGTGCCCGGTCGGCCCCGTGGGCAGCGAGGCCGCGGAGACGCCGAGCGCGGACGCCGCGGCGGTGCGCCGCGACTGGGCCGGGACCGGCCCCGTGCCCGGGGTGTCGGGCCCCTGCACCGGTGCGATCTCGACGGGCTTGTCGGACTTCCCGTTGCTCCCCGGGCTGTCGCCGGACTGCGGCCTGCGCGCGCGGTACGCCGCCCGGTACGCGGCAGGGGACGAGCCCAGCTGGCGCCGGAAGTGTCCGCGCAGCGCGACGGGGGAGCGGAACCCGCAGCGCCCGGCCACCTCGTCGACCGAGTAGTCGGAGGTCTCCAGGAGCCGCTGGGCCTGCAGCACCCGCTGCGTGATCAGCCACTGGAGCGGGGCGGACCCCGTCAGCGACCGGAAGCGGCGGTCGAAGGTGCGGCGGCTCATGTAGGCGCGGGCGGCCAGCGTCTCCACGTCGAACTGCTCGTGGAGGTGCTCCAGGGCCCAGGCGACGACCTCGGCCAGCGGGTCCGCGCCGATCTCCTCGGGTAAAGACCTGTCGAGGTAGCGCTCCTGACCGCCGCTGCGGCGCGGTGGGACCACCAGGCGGCGGGCGAGCGCTCCGGCCGCCTCGTTGCCGTGGTCCGTGCGCACGATGTGCAGGCACAGATCGATTCCGGCCGCGGTGCCGGCGCTGGTGAGCACGTCGCCGTCGTCGACGAAGAGCTCGCGCGGGTCCACGTGGACCGACGGATAGCGCTTGGCGAGCGTCGGCGCGTACATCCAGTGCGTGGTCGCCGGGCGGCCGTCGAGCAGCCCTGCCGCGGCGAGCACGAACGCGCCGGTGCACAGGCCGACGATGCGGGCGCCCTCCTCGTGCGCGCGGCGCAGCGCGTCGAGGGCCTCCTCCGGCGGCGGAGAGGTGATCGAGCGCCAGGCCGGCACGACGACCGTGCCTGCCCGCGCGATCGCCTCCAGGCCGTGCGGTGCGGTGAGTTCGAGTCCCCCCGTGGTCCGCAGCGGTCCCTCTTCGCCGGCGCACACCAGCAACCGGTAACGAGGAACTCCCGCGTCCTGACGGTCGATTCCGAACACGGAGAGCGGAATGGAACTTTCGAAGATGGGTCCGCCGCTGAAGAGCAGCACCGCGACGATCTCTCGCCGCCGCCTGCCTGTCAGCTTGCGAGCCGCCGCCTCCGGCGCAGTGGTGGAGTCGTGGCTCATCCTGCTAAGCCCCCCTCGGTGATCGCGGCTCCCTCAATACTTTGACGGGCTGTTCGCTCCTGCACGTTTCCCCTCGGTCCTGCACGAAGTCCCCCGCCGCCTACTGATCAGACAGTCATGATCGAATCTACTGTGTCCCGTGGTGCCGTCGTGACCAGTTAAAGACCTGGCACATTGTCGACATGGCAACTTGGCGTGAAGCATTCGATCACGAAGCGTTGCACTCACGGGCGTTGCTGGGAAGTGCGCCTCAACTCAGTGGCCGGTCCCCATAGGGTGCACCGGCCTTTTGGGGTCCTTTCGGCCCTGGTGGAACGGGGGTTGGAGGCGCCGAATCGCAAGGGAAGCCACCCTGGGTGAAGTTGGCTGAAAATCTACGGGGTAGTGCGCGGAAACCGGTCAGTCGACCGGCGCACCACGCTCGGTGCGGCGCCCGCCCCTGTGCGCCCCCGAACCGGTCCTGCCGTGCCTGCCACGATGAGGGCAACACTGTTCACTGTGCAACCGTTCGGCGCCGCGTTCGGACTGGCGGAGCAGCACCCGGCAGACCGCGGTCACGGCGGCGAGCCCCAGCGCCGCGCCGGCGGCGCCCGCGGCCGAGCCGCCGTACCAGACGAGTACGAGCGGCACCAGGACGCAGCTGAATGCCGCCCAGCGCATCACATCGCTCACTCCCTCGGAACCCGCGGGTGGCGTGTGTTCGGCGTGAGGGGTCGCTCGGGTGTGCGACTCGGGCGCGCGGGTAGGCGCCGGAACGCTCCGGCGTGCGGTGGTCGTCGGATGGTGCGCCGTGGTCGGTCCGGTCACGGAGTGCTCCCTGGGGCTCCCTGGGTCGTGGCGGTCGGGAGTTCAACGCGCGGCATGCGCTCCGGTCACCCGATCCGGCCTGGACGGGGCCACAAGGGTGCGCAAACCGCCTGTACGGGGCAGCAACCATTGCCATACGGGCGGAGCCTCGTGCATGCTCCCCTGAACGCCCGCCCGTCTCCCACCACCGCCCTTGCACGGCATGCCATGCGCGCATCAGTCATCTTTCACGGCGCACGTACATACAGGCCTGAGCGTGGGCCGGAGTCTGGGCAGAGGAGGAGTGTCGCCGTACCCTTGGGGGTATGGGGTTGGGAAGATGATTCCCGGACACAGCTCCGCCGATCATTTGTCGTCCCCTCATACGAGGCCCACGAGGTACACGCCGAGACACTCATGGCCGGTCACGAATTCTCCGAACCCGAAGGCCGCAAGCGGCAGGTCGCCGATCACACGGTGACCCCCCAGGCGGCGGAAGAAACACGTCACGCCTGCGATCCCGCGTTCAAGCACGGTGTCGTCGTCGGCTTCGACGGCTCCATGTCGAGCGAGCGCGCCCTGGCCTACGCGATCGGCATGGCCCACCGCTCGGGCTCGGGCCTGATCATCGTCCACGTGGCCAACAGGCTGCCGACGACCGTGTGGGCGGGGTGTGAGCCCCCGGTCTTCGTCGACGTGCCGGACCACAGGACCGAGGTGCTCGGGCTGGAGCTGGCCTGTGCGGAGTACCTGTCCGAGGTGCCCTGGATCCTCGTCGAGCGCGGTGGCGACATCTGCCACGAGCTGGAGGAGGTCGGCCGCGAGTACTCCGCCGACGCCATCGTGGTCGGCTCGACGCACGGGCTCGTGGGGCGGATCTTCGGCTCGGTGGCGGGCCGGCTCGCGCGGCGGGCCCAGCGACCCGTCGTCGTCATTCCGTAACGGGTCTTCGTTCCAGGTGGGACGCGCCTGACGGTTCTTCAACCTGCCTGCGGGGTACGGCCGTTCATTCTCCGGTGCATGCGCGCCCGATGGATAAATCTACTCGTGCGTAGAGGTGGTATGTGCCCTTGTGAAGGGTACATACCGGTCGCCGGAACAGCACGACACCGGCACAGCGACAGCACAGCACCCGCACTTCGCACGAAGGGAGCCCGCTGTGGACAACGACGTCTCCGCGGGAAGCACCTCCACCGTCTCGACTCTCGGCCGACTCGCCCTGGGACTGACCCTGTTGGCCTTCGGCCTCGGGCACACCCAGGTGATCGACGGCGTGACGGCCGCCGACGCCGTCTCTCTCGCCACCTACGTGGGCGGCATCGCCCTCTTCGTCGCCGGTCTGCTCGCCCTGCGCGAGGACGGCTTCACCGGCACGGCGTACGCCGGACTCGGTGCCTTCTGGTTCACCTGGGGCGTCGCCTCCGACGACCCCGTCTCCGCGAACGCCGCGGGGCTCTTCCTGCTCCTCTTCGCGCTGCTCGCGCTGAGCCTGACACTCGGCTCCGGCGGGGCGGGCGTCTTCACGCGGGGCACGTACGCGGCGCTGTTCGTGGCGCTGGTGCTGCTCGCCGTCGCCGCGTTCGGTGACACGGACTCCCTGGCCAAGGTCGGCGGCTGGTTCGCCGCCGCGGGCGGTCTGCTCGCCTGGTACGGGGCCACGGCCTCGATGGCGGGGCTGCCGACCGCGCTGCCCGGTCGTGCTGCCGGCCGGGGGGTGACGGCCGCCGGCTGACAGCCACAGCGGGCCGGGGTAATGGGCGACCCCGGCCCTTCGCGAACGGGTCCCGCGCGCTCGGTGGCACGCGCGGGACCCGTTCAGTCGTTCTGCGCCGGAGGGCGGCGGCTGACTACTCCACCGTGACGGACTTGGCCAGGTTGCGCGGCTTGTCGATGTCGCGGCCGAGGGCCAGCGCCGTGTGGTAGGCGAGGAGCTGGAGCGGGATGCCCATGAGGATCGGGTCCAGCTCGTCCTCGTTCTTCGGGACGACGATCGTGCGGTCGGCCTTCTCCTGCTCCTGGTGGGCCACCGCCAGGATGCGGCCGGAGCGGGCCTTGATCTCCTCCAGCGCGGCGCGGTTCTTCTCCAGCAGGTCGTCGTCGGGGACGATCGCGACCGTGGGGAGCGCCGGCTCGATGAGCGCGAGGGGGCCGTGCTTCAGCTCCGAGGCCGGGTAGGCCTCCGCGTGGATGTAGGAGACCTCCTTGAGCTTCAGGGACGCCTCGCGGGCCACCGGGTAGCCCCGGACGCGGCCGATGAACATCATCGAGCGGGCGTCCGCGTACTCCTCGGCGATCTTCTTGATCTCCGCTTCCTGGTCCAGGATCTCGGTGATCTGGGCCGGGAGCTTGCGCAGGCCCTCGATGATGCGCTTGCCGTCGGCGACGGACAGGTCGCGGATGCGGCCGAGGTGCAGGGCGAGCAGCGCGAAGGCGACCGTCGTGTTCGTGAAGCACTTGGTCGAGACGACGCAGACCTCCGGGCCCGCGTGGACGTAGACACCGGCGTCGGACTCGCGGGCGATCGCCGAGCCGACGACGTTCACGACGCCGAAGACGCGGGCGCCCTTGCGCTTGAGCTCCTGGACCGCCGCGAGGACGTCGTAGGTCTCGCCGGACTGGGACACCGCGATGTACAGGGTGTCGGGGTCCACGACCGGGTTGCGGTAGCGGAACTCGGAGGCGGGCTCGGCGTCCGCGGGGATGCGGGCCAGCTCCTCGATCATCTGGGCGCCGATCAGACCCGCGTGGTACGAGGTGCCGCAGCCGAGGATCTTCACGCGGCGCACGGAACGCGCCTCGCGGGCGTCCAGGTTCAGGCCGCCCAGGTGCACGGTGGAGAAGCGGTCGTCGATGCGGCCGCGCAGCACGCGGTCCACGGCGTCGGCCTGCTCGAAGATCTCCTTGTGCATGTACGTGTCGTGGCCGCCCATGTCGTACGAGGCGGCCTCCCACTCCACGGTCGTCGGGGACGCCGTCGTGCGGGTGCCCTCCGTGGTGTACGTACGGAAGTCGTCGGCCTTCAGGGTCGCCATCTCGCCGTCGTCGAGGGTGACGATCTGGCGGGTGTGGGAGACGAGGGCCGCGATGTCCGAGGCGACGAACATCTCCTTGTCGCCGATGCCGAGGACGACCGGCGAGCCGTTGCGGGCCACCACGATGCGGTCCGGGAAGTCGGCGTGCACGACCGCGATGCCGTACGTGCCCTCGATCAGGCGGAGCGCCTCGCGGACCTTGTCCTCCAGGTCCGTCTGCTGCGAGCGGGCGATGAGGTGGACGAGGACCTCGGTGTCCGTCTCGGAGAGGAACTCGACGCCCTCGGCGGTCAGCTTCGCGCGCAGCTCGGAGGCGTTGTCGATGATGCCGTTGTGCACGACGGCGACCTTGTTGTCGCCGGACATGTGCGGGTGCGCGTTCTCGTCGGAGGGGGCGCCGTGGGTGGCCCAGCGGGTGTGGGCGATGCCGGTCGTGCCCTTGAAGCGGGCCGGGACCTTTGCTTCCAGGTCGCGGACGCGGCCCTTCGCCTTGACCATCTTCAGGCCGGTCGCCTTGGGGCTGGTGATCACGACGCCCGCGGAGTCGTATCCGCGGTACTCCAGGCGCTGCAACCCCTCAAGGAGGAGCGGCGCGACGTCACGCTTGCCGATGTAGCCGACAATTCCGCACATAAGTGTTGAGAATCCCCTCTGTTCAGCCGTAGACGATGCGGCGCAGCTGTCGGAGCGAGAGCTCCGGTGGCGCCACCGCCCGGTACCGCAGGTCCGTCGTGATCTGCTCGAAGATCTTCGCGTTCACCAGGCCCTGACCCTGGAGCTCGCGATGACGGCGGCGGACGTAGTCCTCCGCCGGCTCGTCGAAGTAGGCGAGCACGTCCTGGATCACCCGCAGCGCCTCGCCCCGGCTCAGGGACGTGGTCCGCGTCAGATGATCGACAAGTTCCTCGTGCACCCGGTAGATCCTGGGGGACCGCGAGGGCTTTCGCAAGAATCCTGCCCGATATCGGGCAAGGGTCACCAGGTCGTGACAGAGTCCGGGGTCCTTGGGGTGGATGTGGCCAAGGCTTGAAACGCGCCATGCCGCTTGTTCGGGCCCTGTTCACCCCGCGTATCCGGGCGAGATGGATGCCCCAAGCACCTTTCCGGCCATGGACATCCCACGCATGGGCGTACCCGACGCCCTGGCCGGCCGCAGCCTGGCCGAGCAGCACGAGTACCTGCGCAGCACCTTCTCCCGCCGCACCATGATCCGCGGCGGCGCCGTCACCCTCGGCGCGGTCGCGGGCGGCGTCTTCGTGCCGGGCGCCGCCCAGGCCGCGCCCGCCGCCCCCGCGACGGCCTCGAACGCGGCCGCCGAGCACGTCGACGGCGCGCTCGTCGCCCCCTTCGGCCGGCATCTCTCGTACGGCGACGACGCGCGCACCGAGATGACCGTGTCCTGGCAGGTCCCGGTCGCCGTGAAGAACCCGTTCATCCGGATCGGCGCGCACGCGGGCGACCTCTCGCGGAAGATCCCGGCCGAGATCCGCGCCCTCCACACCCCCGCGGGCGTCGGTACGAGCGCCGACCACACCCAGTACTACGTCCACGCCAAGCTGACCCACCTCAAGCCCGGCCGGACGTACTACTACGGCGTCGGCCACCAGGGCTTCGACCCGGCGACGCCGCGCTTCGCCGGCACCATCGGCACGTTCACGACCGCGCCCGCCCGCGCCGAGCGCTTCACCTTCACCGCCTTCGGCGACCAGGGCGTGAGCTACCACGCGCTCGCCAACGACAGCCTGATCCTCGCCCAGGGCCCCGCCTTCCACCTGCACGCCGGTGACATCGCGTACGCGGACCCGTCCGGGCAGGGCCAGACGAAGGACACCTTCGACGCCCGCACCTGGGACCAGTTCCTCGCGCAGACCGAGTCGGTCGCCAAGTCCGTGCCGTGGATGGTGAGTTACGGCAACCACGACATGGAGGCGTGGTACTCGCCGAACGGCTACGGCAGCCAGGAGGCCCGGTTCGCCCCGCCCACGAACGGACCCGACCCGAAGAACCTGCCGGGCGTCTACTCCTTCGTGCACGGCAACACCGCGGTCATCTCGCTCGACGCGAACGACGTCTCGTACGAGATCCCGGCGAACCTGGGGATCAGCGGGGGCACGCAGACCACCTGGTTCGAGCGGCAGCTGAAGAAGTTCCGCGCCCCGGGGTCCGGCATCGACTTCGTCGTCGTCTTCTTCCACCACTGCGTGTACTGCACCGCCACCGCCCACGCCTCCGAGGGCGGGGTGCGCACGGAGTGGGTGCCGCTGTTCGAGAAGTACACCGTCGACCTCGTCGTCAACGGCCACAACCACGTGTACGAGCGCTCCGACGTCCTCAAGGGCGACAAGGTCACCAAGGAGCTGCCGATCGGCGGGACCGCCTATCCGGAGACCGACGGCGTCGTCTACGTCACCGCGGGCGCGGCGGGCAAGAGCCTGTACGCGTTCCCGGTCGCGGACACGTACGAGGGCAATGAGAAGGACGTCGACCCGTTCGCGTCGTACGTCACCGAGGCCGACGGCGGCAAGAAGTCCGTGACGGTGGACTGGTCCCGGGTGCGGTACACGAACTACTCGTTCCTGCGCGTGGACGTCGAGCCCGCGCCGGTGGGGCGGACGGCGACACTGACGGTGCGCGGGCTCGCGGAGACCGGCGCGGAGATCGACCGGTTCGTGGTGGCGCGGAAGGTCAAGCGCTGAGCGCCTGATATGTGACGAGCCGTCACATGCGTTGCAGGACGGCCTGTTTGGCGGCCGTGAACTCCTCGTCCGTCAGGACTCCGGAGCGGTGCAGCTCGCCCAGCTCCCGCAGCCGGCGCAGCAGTGCGTCGTGATCGTCCTCGGCGGGGGCGGCGGGAGCCGGGACGGGTGGGGGCAGGGTGCGGGCCGCGCGGCCGGCCGCGGCGTGAGTTCCTTCGGGGGCGTCGCGGCCGTCGCCGCCGGGTGGGGGAGTCGGGCCTGGACCGCCGCCGCGATCAGCGCCATCAGCGGGTCCTTCTTGAAGCCCCACAGCTCGATCGAGTTCGGGTCGTACTTCGGTGGCGCCTTCGTCGGCGACGAGCGGACCGTGAAGCGCAGACAGCCGTTCTCCAGGCCCTCGGCGGGCTGCCACTCCACCGCGGCGACATCGCCGAGGGCGAGCAGCCGCGTACCGGCGGAGGCCTTGGCGTCCTCCGTCTTCCAGTTCCATTCCAGGCGCACGTGCTCGCCGTCGAAGGTCGCCGTGCCGTCCCCGGCGGAGACCGACAGGGGGACGGACGGCCCCGGCAGGAGGTAGGCCGTGACGGGGGAGGACGGGATCTGTTCGAGCAGCAGTGCGTTGCGCACCTCGTCCACGAAGTACTCCGCGACCCCGTACCGGTCCGACTCGACGCCCAGTTGGTACGGGTCCGCGCTCTCCGCCAGCTTGCCGCCGGTGGCCTGGAGCAGCGGATCGGCGCCGTCGCGCAGCCGCAGGCGAAGCCGCCCCGACTTCTTGCCCTGCTCGAACGAGACACCGGCGAGGGCCTGGAGCGGCACGGCTATCTCCCCCAGCGTCCTGCGCAGCAGACTCACCGCCTTGTCGCGCCCGGGTACCAGCCGCAGCGTCTCGCCGTCGAACGTCCACGTGCCGTCGCGCTGGATGATTTCCGCCATGGGGCAATTCTGGCATCAGGCCGGGGGAGCGCGTGCGTACGAGAAAGGGGCTCGGGAGGACCGTCTCCCGAGCCCCTTCCGGTCGGTGGGGCCGATCTACGCGATCGGGTTCTCCAGGTCGCCGACCAGTTGCAGCGCGCCCGACGGGTCCGCCAGGTCGACCATCTGCTCGTTGTTGCGCAGTTGGAGGCGGTTCAGGGCGGACAGCGCGAAGCTCGGCGCGAACATGTCGAACTGGGCGAACTTGTCGGCGAGTTGGGGCGTCGACCGCTGGTAGTCGCGGACGCACTCGGCGACCGCGCCCCAGAACGTGCTCTCGTCCAGGACACCGTCCTCGACCAGGTTCGCCGCGAGGAAGCGGAAGAAGCAGTCGAAGACGTCCGTGAAGATCGACAGGAGTTTCATGTCGTCGGGCACGTCCGCGCGGATCCGGTCCACCTTCGGCGGCAGCACCGCGTCGGTGTCCATCACCGCGATCTCCTCGGCGATGTCCTTGAAGATCGCCCGCGTCACGACGCCGCGCTCGTCCAGGACCAGGATGACGTTCTCGCCGTGCGGCATGAACACCAGGTCGTAGGCGTAGAAGCTGTGCAGGAGCGGGGTCAGGTACGCCGTCAGGTACGGCTTCAGCCACTGCGCCGGGGTCAGGCCCGAGCGCGCGATCAGGGCGCCCGCGAACGAGCGGCCCGCGCGGTCCACGTGCAGCAGCGACGCCATGGTCGCCAGGCGCTCGCCCTCGGCCAGCGACGGCACCGGCGACTCGCGCCACAGCGCCGCCAGCATCTTGCGGTACGGCGAGTAGCGGTCGGTGGCCGCCTCGTACTCCAGGTGCCGGTAGCCGACGGCCGCCCGCTCCCTGATGATGGTGAGACCCGTGCCCTTCAACACCTCGTCGTTCTCGATGAGGTGGCTCAGCCAGTCGTTGATCGCCGGGGTCGCCTCCATGTACGCCGCCGAAAGGCCGCGCATGAAGCCCATGTTGATGACGGACAGCGCCGTCTTCACGTAGCGCTTCGACGGGGACGTCGTGTTGAAGAACGTACGGATCGACTGCTGCGCCAGATACTCGTCGTCACCCTCGCCGAGGCAGACGAGGTGCTGCTGCGCGACCTCGGCGGCGAACGTGACGGAGAGCTTGTTCCACCACTGCCACGGGTGGACCGGGATGAGCAGGTAGTCGGCCGGGTCGAGGCCCTTGTCACGCAGGATCGTGTCGAAGCGGTCGAGCGTGTCCCGGCCCAGCTCGTCCCGGAGGAACGACTCGTAGTCCAGGCCGACGCCCGCCGTGAACGCGGCCCGCTCGCGCGTCGCCGCCAGCCAGACCAGACGGACGGGGCTCGCGGTCTCGGGCGCGTACGACAGGTACTCGTGGATGCCGAAGCCGAGCCGTCCGTTGTTCGCGACGAAGCAGGGGTGGCCCTCGGTCATGCCCGTCTCGATGTCCTGGAACGAGCCGGACGCGGCGAGTTCGGCGGCGGACACGTCCGGCTTCGTCAGTTTGAAGCAGGTGCCGGAGAGCGTGGAGGAGATCTCCTCCAGGTAGACGGGCAGGATCGCGTCGGACAGGCCGAGGGAGTCCTTCATCTCGATGAAGAACTGCTGTGCGTTCAGCGGGAGTTCGGTGCCGTCCCGGTGCCGGGTGAGGGAGGCCGGGTTCACCTGCCAGTGGTCCAGGCGCAGGCGGCGCGCCGTGAACCGGTAGCGGGTGAGGCCGTCGTCGCTGCGGACCACGTACCGGTCGGCGCCCTCGGTCGGCTCGGGGGTGAGCAGGCGCTCGTGGCTGAACTCGGCGAGCGCCTTGCGGATCAGGAGCCGGTTGGCCTCGGCCCAGCGCTCGGGGGACAGGTGGGAGACGGTGTCGGCGAGGGTCATGCCGCGCCCCCCGTCCGCCGGCCGGTCGCTGCTTCGAACGCGGCCCGCGTGCAGAAGCTCAGCAGCGCCGTCTTCTCCGGCTTGGCGATCTCCCGGTCGGGCACGAAGCCGACGGCTTCGTTCAGGGCGTGCACCGCCGTGTTCCGTACGTCGGGTTCGACGACGACGCGCTCGACCGCGGGGTCGGCGAAGAGGTGCTCCATGACCGCGGTGATCACGGCCCGGGTGAAGCCGGGGATGCGTATCTCGGAGGGCGCGGTCAGGAAGTGCATGCCGATGTCGCCGGGCTCGGGCTCGTACAGGCCGACGAGTTCGACGTGCGCGGGGTCGTAGCGCTCCATCAGGAACGCCGGCTCCCCGTCGTGCAGGCCGAGGAACGTGTCGTGGTGCTCGGCCGCCGCGATCGCCATGTACTCGCGCTCGACGTCCTCCAGCCTGGCGTCCTGCATCAGCCAGAACGCGGCCTTGGGGTCGGTGACCCAGCGGTGCAGCAGCTCGGCGTCGGCGGCCGGGTCGAGGGGGCGCAGGGTCAGCTGTCCGGTGGTGGTGGTGGTGCTCATGCGGCGAACTCCTGGAACGCGATGGTCTTCTCGACGGGGTAGTACTCGGTGCCGAGCAGCTCGCCGATGATGTAACTGTTGCGGTAGGCGCCCATGCCCAGGTCGGGGCTGGTGATCGAGTGGGTGTGCACCCCCGCGTTCTGGAGGAAGATGCCCCGCCCGGTCGTGTCGATCGAGTAGTTGCGGGCGACGTCGTAGCGGCCCCGGCCGTCCAGCCGGATGCGGTCCTTGACGGGCTCCAGGAACGCGGGCGCCGCGTACTTGTAGCCGGTGGCCAGGATCAGGCCCTCGGTCTCGATCTCGTACGCCTTGTCCTGCTCCGCCTGGTGCAGGCCGAGCGTGTACGTGCCGTCCTCGTAACGGGCGCTGCGCAGCGCCGAGTTGGTGAGCAGCCGCGTGGGGACGGGCCCGCCGAGGCCCTTCTGGTAGAGCAGGTCGAAGATCGAGTCGATCAGCTCGCCGTCGATCCCCTTGAACAGGCCCTTCTGCTTCTCCTCCAGGGAGTAGCGGGTGGCCTCGGGCAGCGCGTGGAAGTAGTCGATGTAGTCCGGGGACGTCATCTCCAGCGTCAGCTTGGTGTATTCGAGGGGGAAGAAGCGCGGGGAGCGCGTGACCCAGTTCAGCCGGTAGCCGTGGACGTCGATCTCGCTGAGCAGGTCGTAGTAGATCTCGGCGGCGGACTGGCCGCTGCCGACCAGCGTGATCGACTTCTTCCGCTGGAGCTCCTGCTTGTGCTGCACGTAGCGGGAGTTGTGGATCGCGTCGCCGCCGAGGCCCTGGACCGCCTCGGGGATGTGCGGCGGGGTGCCGGTGCCGAGGACCAGGTGCGGGGCGCGGTACGTCGCGCCGCTCTCCGTCAGCGCCGTGTACAGGCCCGTGCCCTCGTCGTACGTCACCTCGGTCACGGTCGTCGAGAACCGGATCGAGGAGAGTTTCGCGGCGGCCCAGCGGCAGTAGTCGTTGTACTCGACGCGCAGCGGATAGAAGTTCTCGCGGATGTAGAAGGCGTACAACCGCCCCGATTCCTTGAGGTAGTTGAGGAACGAGTACGGGGAGGTCGGGTCGGCCAGCGTGACCAGGTCCGACATGAACGGGGTCTGGAGGTGGGCGCCGTCGAGGAACATCCCCGAGTGCCACTCGAAGTCCGGCTTGGACTCCAGGAAGACACCGTTCAGCTCGGCTATCGGCTCGGTCAGGCAGGCGAGGCCGAGGTTGAAGGGGCCGAGCCCGATCCCGATGAAGTCGTGTGTCTCAAGAGGCGCGGTCAAGGGTGTCTCCCAGGTACTGCTCGGCGTGGCCGGCGATGAGGTCGAGGACGGCCGAGATGTCGGCGAGGGTCGTCTCGGGGTTGAGCAGGGTGAACTTCAGGAACTGGCGGTCGCCCACCTTCGTGCCCGCGACGACGGCGTCACCGGAGGCGAACAGGGCCTTGCGGGCGTACAGGTTGGCGCGGTCGATCTCGGCCGGGTCGGTGATCCCGGCCGGGATGTAGCGGTAGACGAGGGTCGACAGGCGGGGCTCGACGACCACGTCGAAGCGCGGGTCGGCGACGAGCAGCTCCCAGCCCTGGCGCGCGAGTTCGCAGACCTCGTCGAAGAGGCCGCCGATCCCGTCGGCGCCCATCACGCGCAGCGTCATCCACAGTTTGAGGGCGTCGAAGCGGCGCGTGGTCTGGAGGGACTTGTCGACCTGGTTGGGGATGCGCTCGGCGACCGTACGACGGGGGTTGAGGTACTCCGCGTGGTACGTGGCGTGCCGCAGCGTGGCCCCGTCGCGGACCAGCACGGCGCTCGAACTGACCGGCTGGAAGAAGGACTTGTGGTAGTCGACGGTCACGGAGTCGGCGCGCTCGATGCCGTCGATCCGGTCGCGGTTCCTCGGGGACACGAGCAGCCCGCAGCCGTACGCGGCGTCGACGTGCATCCAGGTGCCGTACCGCTCGCACAGCTCGGCGATCTCCGGCAGCGGGTCGATGGAGCCGAAGTCGGTGGTGCCGGCGGTCGCGACGACGGCCATGGGGACGAGCCCGTCGCGGCGGCAGCGCTCCAGCTCGGCGGCCAGGGCCAGGGTCCGCATGCGCTTGTCCTGGTCGACCGGGACGGAGACGACGGCCCGCGGGTCGAGGCCGAGCAGCGTCGCGGACTTCTTCACGCTGAAGTGGCTGACCTCGGAGGCGAAGATCCGCAGTTTCGCCAGGTCGTCGGTCTTGGCCTCCTGGCGGGCGAGGAGCAGCGCCTGGAGGTTGGACTGCGAGCCGCCGGAGGTGAACACGCCGTCGGCGGCGGGCCCGAGGCCGATCCGGGCCGCGGTCCAGTCGATGAGCTTGCGCTCGATGAGGGTGCCGCCGGCCGACTGGTCCCAGGTGTCCAGGGAGGAGTTGACCGCGGAGAGGATCGCCTCGCCGAGGACGGCCGGGATGACGACCGGGCAGTTGAGGTGGGCGAGGTAGCGGGGGTGGTGGAAGTAGACGGCGTCCCGGAGGTACACGTCCTCCAGCTCGTCGAGCACGGCGATGGTGTCGTGGAGCGGCTTGTCGAGGTCGACGGCGTCGATGGTGGGGGCGAGGGCGTCGGGGGTGACGCCCGTGAACGGCCGTGTGGTGGTGGCGAGTTTGGCCGCCACCCGCTCGATTCCCTCCGTCACGGAACTGCGGTAGAGCTCCGCGGTCGTGTCATTGAGCAGGTGCGAGCGCATGAACGGTTCCTCCGGGTGGGGATGAGGGTGTTCCCGGGTGGGGCAGGAGAAGGGGCGAGGTCGCAACCCCTTGACTTAGGTTAGCCTAACCTAAGTTGAGCTTGCGACCCCGCCCCTGTTCTGTGACCGAAATGCACGGAAGTGGCTTGAAAGAGCCGGAGTGGAAAGGGAGTTACGCGTCGGCGGGCTCCTCCCGCAGCGCGTCCTCGCTCAGCCCGCGCTTCCAGTAGCCGACGAACGTCACCGCCCGCTTGTCGTAGCCGCGCTCCCGCACGAGATGGCGGCGCAGCTCCTTCATCGTCCCGGACTCGCCCGCCAGCCAGGCGTACGGGCGAGCCGCGTCGTGGAGCCGGGTGTCGCGGACCGCTTGGAGCGCGCTCGGCGCGTCCTCGTCGCGGACCAGCCAGTGCACCGTCAGCCGGGCCGCGGTGCGGATCGGCTGGATGTCGGCCCGGTGCGGGACCTCCAGCCACACGTGCGCCGACACCGACGCGGGCAGCCACGCGAGCACGCCGAGCGCGGCGGGCAGCGCCGTCTCGTCGCCCCACATCAGGATGTGGTCGAAGTCGTCGTGGGGACGGCAGCGCACCGCGGTGTTGTCGGTGGCCGCCGGGCCGAGCACGACGACCTTGTCGCCGGGCCGCGCGGCCCGCGCCCAGCGGCAGGCGGGGCCGGCCGCGACGGTGTCGTCCGCGTCGGTACCGTGCAGCACGAAGTCGATGTCGACCTCCTGCGCGGGGTGCCGCCGCTGGCCGCTGAGCGTGTACGAGCGCATGATCGCGCGCTCGTCGTTCGGGATCGCCCGGTACGCCGCGTGCCAGGCGCGGCCGTCGTCGCCGGGCTCGGGCGTCGGCAGGACGGGGGCCTGCTGTCCGGGGTGCGGCAGGAAGAGGGACAGGGACTGGTCCCGGCCGCCGCCGTGGAAGTCGGCGAGTTCGGGACCCGTGAACGTGACCCTCAGGAGCGACGGCCCGAGCCGCCGCGTGCGGACCACTTCCAGATCGAAGAAGTCGAACATCCTGTAAGGGGTCGCCGCGGGGGCTTCGGTCGTCGCGGTCATGGGGTTACGACACCTTCTTCGCGTTCTCGATGGCCTCGGCGAGGTTCTCCAGGAGCGGGGCGCACTTGTCGTAGGACAGGATCGGCTCGGGGGAGCGGGCGATGACCTGGCCGGCCTTGACGGCGGGCAGCTTGTCCCAGGTCGGCTTCTCGCCCTTGAGGGCGTCCGGCTGGAGGGCCTGGGCACGGTCGTCCATCATGATGATGTCGGCCTGGTGCTTGTCGACGTTCTCCCAGCTCAGGTTCTCGAACCAGCCGCCGGACGCCTTCTTCGCGGCCTCCGTGGGCTCCACGAAGTTCACGCCGAGGGCCTTGAAGTACTCCAGGTCGATGGAGAGGTCCGTGCCGGACACGTAGAAGATGTCGGCGCTCGCGGAACCGGCCATCACCTTGATGTCGGGGTGGGCCTTGGCGGCCTTGCGCAGCCGGGCCGCGGCGGTCTCGAAACGCTTCTTCGCCGCGACGACCTTGTCGGCCTTCAGGTCGGCGCCGAGCGACTCGGCCAGCGCGTACATACGCTCCAGCGGCTGGGTCAACTGGCGGTCGAACACGGAGATCCCGACGCTCGGGGCGAGCTTCGCGATCTTCTTCGCGGACTCCTCCGGGACGTACCAGAGGGTGCCCGCGTCGTCGAACATCGTGGTGATCAGGACGTCGGGCGCGAGGCTCGCGTACTTCTCGATGTTGAACTGGCCCCACTCGTTGCCGATGACGGTGACCTTGGAGACGTCCATGTCGCCGGCCTGCACGTCGGGCTTGCCGCCCTTGACCGTGGTGGGGCCGAAGACGCCCTTGACCTGCACGCCGTAGTCGTAGAGCGCCGCGCCGACGCCGGTGAAGGCGACGATGTTCGCCGGGACCTTGTCCAGCTTCACGGTCGTGCCGCGGTCGTCCTTGAACGACCAGGGGCCGGACTTGTCGGCCTTCGCCGTGGAGCCCGAACCGCTGTCTTTCGAACCGTCGTCGTTGCCGCAGGCGGCGAGCGCGACACCGAGGCCGAGGGCGCCACCGGCGGCCAGGATGCCGCGGCGGGAGGGGCGGGACAGGCGGGCGTTGGGCATCAGGGGGCTGCTTTCGGACGTGCCGGACCGGCCGGACAGGGTCATGAAACTGAGGGTAGGTTAACCTAAGTTTCTGAGCTGTCCAGGGGGCGGGGTCCCGTGCGCCCCCTCCGTCACGAGGCGCTGCCCCGGACCCCGCTCCTCAACCGCCGCAAGGGCACGGGGCTACGACGTGAGCCCCAGCTCCCGGGCGATCAGCATCCGCTGCACCTCGCTCGTGCCCTCCCCGATCTCCAGGATCTTGGAGTCCCGCCACATACGGGCCACCGGGTACTCGTTCATGAAGCCGTAGCCGCCGTGGATCTGCGTGGCCTCGCGGGCGTTGTCCACCGCGACCGTCGACGAGTACAGCTTCGCGAGCGCGGCCTCCTTCTTGAACGGCTCGCCGGACACCAGCCGCGACGCCGCGTCCCGCCAGGCGAGCCGCGCCGTGTACGCCTTCATCTCCATGTCGGCGATCTTGAACTGGATGGCCTGGTACCCGCCGATGTTCCGCCCGAAGGCCTTGCGCTGCTTGGCGTACTTCACCGACTCGTCGACGCAGCCCTGCGCCAGACCGGTCGCGAGCGCCGAGATCGCGACACGCCCCTCGTCGAGGATCCGCAGGAACTGGGCGAAGCCGCGGCCCTCGGTGCCGAGGAGGTTCGCGGCGGGCACCCGTACGTCGTCGAAGTGGAGCTCACGGGTGTCCGACGCGTTCCACCCCACCTTCGAGTACGGTGCCGCGACGGTGAACCCGGGCGTGCCGGAGGGGACGATGATCGAGGAGATCAGCGGCTTGCCGTCGGCCGTGCGGCCGGTCACGGCCGTGACCGTCACCAACCCCGTGATGTCCGTACCCGAGTTGGTGATGAAGCACTTCGTGCCGTTGATGACCCAGTCGCCGGTCGTCTCGTCGCGGACCGCCGTCGTGCGGGTGCCACCCGCGTCCGAACCCGCCTCCGGCTCGGTCAGCCCGAAGGCGCCCAGGACCTCGCCCGAGCACAGCTTCGGCAGCCACTGCCGCTTCTGCTCCCGCGTGCCGAACAGGTGCAGCGGCATGGCGCCGAGAGACACCCCGGCCTCCAGGGTGATCGCGACCGACGAGTCGACCCGCGCCAGCTCCTCCAGCGCGATGCCCAGCGCCAGGTAGTCGCCGCCCATGCCGCCGTACTCCTCGGGGAACGGCAGCCCGAACAGGCCCATCCGGCCCATCTCGCGCACGATCTCGTACGGGAACTCGTGCCGCTCGTAGAAGTCCCCGATCTTCGGCGCGACGACGTCGTGCGCGAACTCCTCGACGGTGCGCCGGAGTTCCTCGTGCTCGGGGGAGAGGTGGTGATCCATCTGTCTCACTGCTCCTGCGGGGACTGTGCCTCGGGTACGAGGGCGCGAACGGTGCGGGACGGGCTGGGTCGGCCCAGGTGGCCGGCCATCCACGCGCTGGTGGCGGTGAGACGGCCGAGGTCGACCCCGGTCTCGATGCCGAGTCCGTGCAGCATCCAGACGAGGTCTTCGGTGGCGAGATTGCCGGTGGCGCTCTTCGCGTACGGGCAGCCGCCGAGACCTCCGGCGGACGCGTCGACGGTGGTCACGCCGTGCTGGAGCGCGGCGAGGGTGTTGGCGAGCGCCTGGCCGTACGTGTCGTGGAAGTGCACACCGATCGTGTGCGTCGGCACGCCCTCCTCGTTGAGTCGCGCGAGCAACGCCTGGACGTGGCCCGGCGTGGCCACGCCGATCGTGTCGCCGAGGCTCAGCTCGTCGCAGCCCATGTCCCTGAGGGCCGTGGCGACCGCCACGACCTGGTGCACGGGGACGGGCCCCTCCCAGGGGTCGCCGAAGCACATCGAGAGATAGCCGCGGACCTGGGCGCCTGCCTCCTTGGCCCGTGCCACGACCGGTTCGAACATCGCGAGGGACTCGGCCACCGTGCGGTTCAGGTTGGCCTTCGCGAACGATTCGGTGGCGCTGGCGAACACGGCGATACGGGTCGCGCCGAGCGCCAGGGCCCGGTCGAGACCGCGTTCGTTCGGTACGAGGACGGGGAGGTGGACGCCCTCGATGTCCTGGAGGAGGGGGAACAGGGCCTCCGCGTCCGCCAGTTGGGGGACCCACTTGGGGTGGACGAAGCTCGTCGCCTCGATGGTCGTCAGACCGGCCCGCGCCAGGCGGTGGACGAACTCCGCCTTCACCTCCGTGGGCAGGGCCGTCTTCTCGTTCTGGAGGCCGTCACGGGCGCCCACCTCGTGGATGCGCACCCGGGTGGGCAGGCCCGGGGCGGGGACGACCATGGGCAGGTCCGAAGTCATCGCCGGGCCTCCTCGGCCTCGGACACCGGCGCCTGCGGCGAGGCGCCCTCCTCGGACACCACGGCCAGCACCTGGTCCATGGCGACCGTCGTGCCCGCGGACACATCGAGCTCCGTCACCACGCCCGCGTGCGGCGCCGCGATCACGTGCTCCATCTTCATCGCCTCCACCACCAACAGGCTCTGGCCCGCGCTCACTTCGTCGCCCACCGCCACCTTCACGACCGTGACCGTGCCGGGCATCGGGGCGGTCAGGGAGCCCGCGCCGCCGGAACCCGCGCCGGTCAGGCTCGCCGCCACCGGATCGTGGTCCTGGACGTGCCAGGCGTCGCCGTCGCGGGCCAGCCAGTCGCCGGCCGACGCGGTGAGACGGGCGGGGACCGTGGGGGCGCCGTCGACCAGGACCTCGGTGCCGCGCACCCTGACCTCGACGGGGTCGTGACCCGGGACCCGTACGTGGTGCACCGTCCACGCCGGTTCGCCGCCGAGCCGCCACGCGGTGGGCCGGGCGAACGGATCCACCCAGCCGTCCTGAGCCGGTGCCAGGGACCGCTGGCGCAGCACGCCGGCCGCCGCGTACACCTCCGGCGGGACCTCCGTCTCGACCAGGTCGTCCACCGCCCGCTCCACGAGCCCGGTGTCCAACTCGCCCGCCACGACCGCAGGATGGGCCAGCAGGCGGCGCAGGAACCCGGCGTTCGTCGGGACGCCGAGGGTCACCGTGCGGGCGAGCGCGGCCCGCAGCCTGCGCAGCGCCGTGTCCCGGTCGGGGCCGTACGCGATGACCTTCGCGAGCATCGGGTCGTACAGGGACGAGACCTCCGTGCCCTCGGTGAGGCCCGAGTCGGTGCGCACGCCGTCGCCCTCGGGTTCGTGCAGGGCGAGGATCGTGCCGCCCGACGGCAGGAACCCGCGGGCGCCCTCCCGGACGGACACGGTCTCGGCGCACAGGCGGGCCTCGACCGCGTGGCCGGTGAGCGTGATGTCGGCCTGGGTGAACGGGAGCCGCTCGCCCGCCGCCACACGGACCTGCCACTCCACCAGGTCCAGGCCGGTGATCAGCTCGGTCACCGGGTGCTCGACCTGGAGGCGCGTGTTCATCTCCATGAAGCAGTACGCGGACGGGTCGTCGCCCGGCACGATGAACTCCACCGTGCCCGCGCCCCGGTACCCGCACGAGCGGGCCGCCTCAACGGCCGCCGCGCCCATCGCCGCGCGGGTGGCCTCGTCGAGCAGGACGCTCGGGGCCTCCTCGATGATCTTCTGGTGGCGCCGCTGGAGGGAGCACTCGCGCTCACCGAGGTGCACCACGTTGCCGTGCGCGTCCGCGAGGACCTGGATCTCGATGTGCCGGGGGCGGTCGATCCAGCGCTCCACGAGGAGCGTGTCGTCGCCGAACGAGGCCCGCGCCTCGCGCCGCGCGGCCGCGATCTCGTCCTCCAGGACGGTCAGGTCGCGCACCAGGCGCATGCCCTTGCCGCCACCGCCCGCGGACGGCTTCAGGAGGACGGGGGCGCCCAACTCACGGGCCGCCTCAGCCAGTTCCGGATCGCGGCCGCCCGGGACGATCGGCACCCCGGCCGCGCCGACCGTCTCCTTGGCGCGGATCTTGTCGCCCATGAGGGCGATGGCGTCGGCGGACGGGCCGATGAAGGCCAGGCCGGCCTCCTCGCAGGCCCGCGCGAAGCCCGCGTTCTCCGCGAGGAAGCCGTAGCCCGGGTGCACCGCCTGCGCGCCCGTCGCGGCGGCCGCCTCCAGGATGCGCTCCACGGACAGATAGCTCTCGGCGGCCGGGGGCGGTCCGATCCGTACGGCCTCGTCGGCCTCGCGCACGTGCCGGGCGTCCGCGTCGGCGTCGCTGTGGACGGCGACCGAGCGGATGCCGAGCGCCCGCAGCGTGCGGATGACGCGGACGGCGATCTCGCCCCGGTTCGCCACAAGTACGGTCTCGAACAAGGTCGTTCCCCTCGCAGGAGAAGTCGTCGTGGAAGGAGTTCCGGAAGGTGTCGGGGACGTCGTCATGGCCGTCACATCCGGAAGACGCCGAAGCCGCCGGACTTCTCCGGGAGCGGCGCGTGGGCGCAGGCGGTCAGGGCCAGGCCGACGACCTGACGGGTCTCCAGCGGGTCGATCACACCGTCGTCCCAGAGTCGGGCGGTCGCGTAGTAGGCGCTGCCCTGGGTCTCGTACTGGGCGCGGATCGGCGCCTTGAAGGCGTCCTCGTCCTCGGCCGCCCACTCCTCGCCGCGCGCCTCCATCTGGTCGCGCTTCACGGTCGCGAGGACCGACGCGGCCTGTTCGCCGCCCATGACCGAGATCTTGGCGCCGGGCCACATCCACAGGAAGCGGGGGCTGTAGGCCCGCCCGCACATCGAGTAGTTGCCGGCGCCGTACGAGCCGCCGATCACGACCGTCAGCTTCGGCACGCGCGTGCAGGCCACCGCCGTGACCATCTTGGCGCCGTGCTTGGCGATCCCGCCCGCCTCGTAGTCACGGCCCACCATGAAGCCCGAGATGTTCTGGAGGAACAGCAGCGGGATGCCGCGCTGGTCGCACAGCTCGATGAAGTGGGCGCCCTTCTGGGCGGATTCGGAGAACAGGATGCCGTTGTTCGCGACGATGCCGACCGGGTGGCCGTGGATTCGCGCGAAGCCCGTGATCAGCGTCTGCCCGAACTCGGCCTTGAACTCCGCGAAGCGCGAGCCGTCGACGACACGGGCGATGACCTCGCGGACGTCGTACGGGGTGCGCGAGTCGACGGGCACCGCGCCGTACAGACCCGCCGGGTCCACCTTCGGCTCGATCGCGGCCTTCACCGCCCACGGCAGCGGGCCGCGCTCCGGCAGCGTGGAGACGATCGTGCGGACGATGCGCAGCGCGTGCGCGTCGTCCTCGGCGAGGTGGTCGGTGACGCCCGAGACGCGTGCGTGGACCTCGCCGCCGCCCAGCTCCTCCGCCGTCACCACCTCTCCGGTGGCCGCCTTCACCAGCGGCGGACCGCCGAGGAAGATCGTGCCCTGATTGCGGACGATCACGGCCTCGTCGCTCATCGCCGGGACGTACGCGCCGCCCGCCGTGCACGAGCCGAGCACCGCCGCGATCTGCGGGATGCCCGCGCCGGACATCCGCGCCTGGTTGTAGAAGATCCGCCCGAAGTGCTCGCGGTCCGGGAAGACGTCGTCCTGCATCGGCAGGAACGCGCCGCCCGAGTCCACCAGGTAGACGCACGGCAGCCGGTTCTCCAGCGCGACCTCCTGGGCGCGCAGGTGCTTCTTCACGGTCATCGGGTAGTACGTGCCGCCCTTGACCGTGGCGTCGTTGGCCACGATCACGCACGTACGCCCGCTGACCCGGCCGATCCCCGCGATGACACCCGCGGCCGGCGCCTGCCCCTCGTACATGCCGTCCGCCGCGAGCGGGGCCAGCTCCAGGAACGGGGAACCCGGGTCGAGCAGCTGGTCGACGCGGTCGCGGGGCAGCAGCTTGCCGCGCGCGGTGTGCCGCGCCCTGGCCCGGTCGCCGCCGCCCAGCCGGGCCGCCGCGAGCTTGGCCCGCAGCTCCTCGCCCAGCGCGCGGTGCGCCGCCTCGTTGGCCCGCCAGGCGTCCGACGCGGGGTCCGCCGCGCTCGTCAGCTCCGGTGCGTCCTGCATCCCGCGGCCCCTCACTCAGATCATGAGCAGTTAATGAGCGTTAACAGATTTCCTTCAGGTTAACGCTCGCTAACCTCGCTGTCTAGAATTGCTTCCATGGCCACCAGAACCGACGCCCCCACCCGCCGCGAGCAGATCCTCAGGGAGGCCGCCCGGCTCTTCGCCGAGCGTGGTTTCCACGGCGTGGGGGTCGACGAGATAGGAGCCGCGGTCGGCATCAGCGGCCCTGGGCTCTACCGGCACTTCGCCGGCAAGGACGCGATGCTCGCCGAGCTGCTCGTCGGCATCAGCGGTCAGCTGCTGACCGGCGGCAAGCGCCGGGTGGCCGAGTCCGAGCACGGCCCCGAGGCGCTGCTCGACTCGCTCATCGAGGGGCACATCGACTTCGCGCTCGACGACCGCGACCTGATCACGCTGCACGACCGCGAGCTCGACCGGCTGCGCGACAGTGACCGCAAGCTGGTGCGCCAGTTGCAGCGCCAGTACGTCGAGCTGTGGGTGCAGGCCGTGCAGAAGGTCTATCCCGACCTCGCCGAGCCGCACGCGCGCGTGGCCGTGCACGCGGTCTTCGGGCTGCTGAACTCCACGCCGCACCTGAGCCGCCCCGGCTCGCTCCCCGGGCGGAGCGCGACGGCCGGGATGCTGCACAAGCTGGCGCGCGGAGCGTTCGCCGCTGCCGCAGAGTGATCTGTATCGCCGCAGAGTGATCTGCATCTCTGGACGGTCACATGACCGACCGGTAACCTTTGCTGAGCAAGCGCTTAGTCCTGGGTCTTGTCACAGATCTCGCAGCAGGTCTCGTAGTAGGTCTCGTCATAGAGGGAGAGTTCTCCGTGCGCCGTACCGTTTTCAATGAGGACCACGAGGCGTTCCGGGAGACCCTGCGCGCCTTCATCGAGGCCGAGGTCGTCCCCCACTACGACGAGTGGTTCCAGCAGGGCATCGTGCCGCGCGAGCTCTACGGCAAGATGGCCGAGCTCGGCCTCTTCGGGATCAACGTCCCGGAGGAGTTCGACGGCGCCGGCCTGGACACCCACAAGTTCGAGGCCATCCAGTACGAGGAGACCGCCCGCGCGGGCGTCTCCTTCGGCGGCTCGGGCGTCCACGTCCTGCTCGCGCTCCCGTACATCAAGATGCTCGCCACCGACGAGCAGAAGAAGCGCTACCTCCCGAAGTTCGTGGCCGGCGAGGAGATGTGGGCCCTCGCGATGACCGAGCCGGGCACCGGCTCCGACGTCGCGGGCATGAAGACCACCGCGAAGCTCTCCGAGGACGGCACGCACTACGTCCTCAACGGCGCCAAGACCTTCATCACGGGCGGCGTCCACGCCGACCGCGTCATCGTCTGCGCCCGTACCTCCGCGCCGACCGCCGAGGACCGCCGCTTCGGCATCTCGCTCTTCGCCGTCGACACCACGTCCGAGGGCTACTCGATCGGCCGCAAGCTCGACAAGCTGGGCCTGCGCACGTCCGACACCGCCGAGCTGGCGTTCGTCGACGTGAAGGTGCCCGTCGAGGACCTGCTCGGCGAGGAGAACAAGGGCTTCCACTACCTCGGCGTCAACCTGGCCTCCGAGCGCTGGGGCATCGCCTACGGCGCGTACGCGCAGGCCAAGGCCGCCGTGCAGTTCGCCAAGAGCTACGTCCAGGAGCGCACCGTCTTCGGCAAGCCGGTCGCGTCCTTCCAGAACACCAAGTTCGAGCTGGCCGCCTGCCAGGCCGAGGTGGACGCCGCCGAGGCCGTCGCCGACCGCGCCCTGGAGGCCCTCGACGCCGGTGAGCTGACGGCCGCCGAGGCCGCGTCCGCGAAGCTGTTCTGCACCGAGGTCGCGCACCGCGTCATCGACCGCTGCCTCCAGCTGCACGGCGGCTACGGCTTCATGAACGAGTACCCGATCGCCCGCCTGTACGCGGACAACCGCGTCAACCGCATCTACGGCGGCACCAGCGAGATCATGAAGTCGATCATCGCGAAGAACATGGGACTGTAACCCGCCGCGCCTGTCACCCCGAACAGCTGCCGGATACAACTGTCCCTATGCAACAGGCACTTGAGTCCCTGCTCGATCTGCTCGACCTCGAGCAGATCGAGCAGGACATCTTCCGCGGCCAGTCCCGGTCCGCCGTCGTCCCCCGTGTCTTCGGGGGACAGGTGGCGGCCCAGGCGCTGGTCGCCGCCGGGCGCACCGTCCCGGCCGACCGGCTCGCCCACTCCCTCCACGCGTACTTCCTCGTGGCCGGGGACCCGGGCGCGCCCATCGTCTACACCGTCGACCGGATCCGCGACGGGCGCTCCTTCACCACGCGCCGCGTCGTCGCCGTCCAGCACGGTCAGCCGATCTTCCACCTCTCCGCGTCCTTCCAGACGTACGAGGAAGGGCTCGACCACCAGGCCGACATGCCGCCGGCGCCCGACCCCGAGACGCTGCCGACCGCGGCCGAGATGCTGCCGCGCTACGCGGACGCCTTCGTCGACCGCACGGTCGTCGACCGGCTCCTCGAAGCCCGGGAGGCCGTCGACCTGCGGTACGCCGACGCGCCGCCGTTCGCCTTCGTGGGCGAGCCGCAGCCGCCGCGCTCCCAGGTCTGGTTCCGCACCAACGGCAAGCTCGCGGACGACCCGCTGCTGCACGTCTGCCTCGCCACGTACGTCTCCGACATGACGCTGCTCGACTCCGTCCTGCTCGCGCACGGGCGCGGCGGCTGGGCCGTCGGCGACGTGGTCGGCGCGTCGCTCGACCACGCCATGTGGTTCCACCGGCCCTTCCGCGCCGACGAATGGCTGCTCTACGACCAGGAGTCGCCGTCCGCCGCCGGGGGCCGCGGGCTCGGGCAGGCCCGGATCTACACGCAGGACGGGCGGCTCGCGATCACCGTGATCCAGGAGGGCGTCGTCCGCGTACCGCGCTGAGCCGCACCCGGGCGGCATTCGCGTTTCACCCTGATCGGACATACCGTCCCGTACATGGATGTACGGGCTGACGGTGCGGGTGGGACGGCGCAGGAGAGCGGCGACGGCGAGGCGGGTGGCGAGAGCGTCTTCACCGTCATCGTCGCCGCGCTCGCCAATCTGGGGATCGCCCTGGCGAAGGCCGTCGCCGGTGTCATCAGCGGCTCCAGCGCGATGCTCTCCGAGGCCGCCCACTCGTTCGCCGACACCGTCACCGAACTGCTGCTGCTCACCTCACTGAAGCGCAGCGAGAAGCCCGCCGACGAGGAGCATCCGCTCGGCTACGGGGGCGAGCGGTACGTGTGGGCGCTGCTCGCCGCGGTGGCCACGTTCGTCGGCGGCGCCGTCTTCTCGCTGTACGACGGGATCCACACCCTGGTCGCGGGCGAGGAGCTCGGCGACCCTCTGGTGTCGTACATCGTGCTGGCCGTCGCGTTCCTGCTGGAGGGCTTCTCGCTGCGCACCGCCGTCAAGCAGGCGCGGGGGGAGGCGGCGCGCGCCAAGGCGCCCATGGGTACGTATCTGCGGCACACGCCCGACACCGCCGTGAAGGCCGTCGTCCTGGAGGACAGCGCGGCACTGGCCGGGCTCCTGTTCGCCGCGGGCGGCCTGCTCGGCGGGCAGCTCACCGGATCCGGGGTCTGGGACGGGATCGCGTCGCTGTGCATCGGCGCGCTGCTGCTGTGGGTGGCGTGGGTCCTCGGCCGCTCCAACGCGGAACTGCTCGTCGGGCGGCCGCTGCCGAAGTCGGTGCGGGACGAGATCCGCGTCCTGCTGGTCGAGGGCGAGCACGTCGAGGCCGTGCTCGAACTGACGACCCTGGTGCAGGGGCCCCGCGAGGCGCTCGTCGCGGCCAAGGTGGACTTCCGGGACGCCTCGACCGCCGCGCAGATCGAGTGGGCCTGCGAGGACGCCGCACGGCGGCTCCGCGAGCGGTTCCCCGCGGTGCGGCGGGTGTACCTGGACCCGACGCCCGGTTTCGCCCAACGCCGTACGGAGGGGCTGAACCCGTGGTGAGGGCGGTGCGCCCACCCGCGCGCGGGTGCGACCCGGACGGGTCCTAGCCCAGCAGTCCCGCCGCGTCCAGCAGGTACGCCGTCATCGGGTCGTAGTGGCGCGGGCTCGTCACGTGGTCGTCCAGCGGGACGGTCACCTGCATGGTGCCCTCGGCCTCGCCGACGAACAGCGCCGGGTCGTTGCAGTCCGCGTACCCGACGGAGTCCAGACCGCGCTGGGCCGCGCAGCCCGCCCAGCCGTGGTCGGCGACGACCAGATCGGGCAGCCGGCGGCCCTCGCGCTCCAGGCCGTCGAGGATGCGGGTCATCGGGTCGGGGGAGTGCGTGTGCCACAGCGTCGCGCCGCGCTCCAGCATCGCCACGTCCGCGAACTGGAAGACCATGCCCTCGTCGGTCGCGAGGCCCTCGGGGATCACGACGATCTCGCAGCCGGCGGCGCGCAGCGCGGTCGCCGTCGCGCGGTGCACGTCGAGCAGCCCGCCCGGGTGACCCGTCGCGAACAGCACGCTCTGCCGGCCCTCGGCCGCCTTGCGCAGCCGGGCCGCCATCCGCTCCAGGGCGTCGACCGTCAGCTCCGGGTCGATGGTGTCCTGGCCGTACCGGTGCTCCGGGTCGTCGATGACGCCGCAGCGCTCCGCCATGACCGCGAGCACGTCCTGCTCGTCGGTCCACCGGTCGCCGAGCTCCAGACCCAGCCAGAAGTGCCGGTCACCGTTCGCGAGCTTCCGGTAGTGGGAGAGGTTGTTCTCGCGGGGGGTGGCCACATCGCCCGCGATACGGGTACGGACGAGGTGGTCGATCAGGGCGGCGCGGGTCGGAGTGTCGCTGGGGATCCCGGGTATCGGCATGGGTCCCATTGTGCCGGGGGCCGCTGGGGGCCGGTGATCGATTCCGAGGAGTGGACCGCGTACGGCGGCAGGCCGCGGCGTCGACGGTTCGGTGTCGGCCGAACTTTTACGGCATGCTGGGGGCATGTCTGCCGATGCTGCTCCCGACACCGCCGCCGATCCCGCTGCCGACGCCCCTGCTGACGTCGCCGCCGCCGGCGTCACTCCTGATACCGCTGCCGACGTCGCGGAGGGTGCCGAGGTCACCGCTGCCGACGTCGCTGAGGGTGCCGAGGTCACCGCCGACGCCGTCGCGCCCGCCGCCCGTCTCGCCGCCCTGGCCGCGGTGTTCGCCGACGAGACGCGGGCCGCGATCTGCATGGCCCTGCTCGAAGGGCGGGCCTGGACCGCCGGTGAGCTGAGCCGGATCACCGGGGTCGCCCCGTCCACCGTCAGCGGCCATCTGGCCCGCCTGGTGAGCGCCGGGGTGTGCGTCGCCGAGCGCGAGGGCGCCGCAGCCTCGTGCGCATCGCGGACACCGGCACCGCGCGCCTCGTCGACGCCCTCGCCTCGCACGCGATCCCCGACCGGGACGCCGCGCACACCGTGCCGGTGGTCGCCGCGCCGGACCCGCTGGCCCGCGCCCGCGTCTGCTACGACCATGTCGCGGGGCGACTCGGCATGGCCGTGACCGACGCCCTGGAGGAGCGCGAACTGCTGCGTACGGACGGGGTGTTCGAGATCACCGACGCCGGGCGCGACTGGTTCGAGCGGGTCGGTGTCGACCTGACCCCCCACGGACGCAGGCCGCTCGCGAGCTCCTGCATGGACTGGACGGAGCGCCGCCGCCACCTCGGCGGGCTCGCGGGCGCCCGGCTGTACGCCCGCGCGCTGTCGCGGGGCTGGGTGGAGCGCGACCCCGGCCGGGCGCTGCGGGTGACCGCCGACGGGGAGCGCGCGCTGCACGACCTCCTCGGGCTGACGGAGCAGGCGTGGCGCTGAGCCGGATGCCGTCGACGGCGTGACCGCCCCGGCCGTACCGCTGCCGGCTTGCGGCCATTCATTTCGGTGGACGCCGAAATGTTTTTTCCGTACGCTTCCCACATGACCACACGCACCCCGCTCACGTCCCGGAGCGCCGTCACGCCCGGCCTGCTCACGGTCGGAGCCGTCTGTTTCACGGTGTTCGCCTGGGCGTCCGCCTTCGTCTCCATCCGCAGCGCCGGTGCCGCCTACTCGCCGGGCGCGCTCGCCCTGGGCCGGCTGCTCGCCGCGTCCGTGGTGCTCGGCGTCCTGATGCTGATCCGTCGCGAGGGGCTGCCGCCGCGCGGGGCCTGGCGCGGGATCGTGGTCTCCGGCGCGGTCTGGTTCGGCGGGTACATGGTCGCGCTGAACTGGGGCGAGCGGCTCGTCGACGCGGGGACCGCGGCGCTCCTGGTGAACGTCGGGCCGATCCTGATGGCCCTGCTCGCCGCCCGGCTCCTGGGGGAGGCGCTGCCGCCCCGGCTCGTCGCGGGCATGGCGGTGTCGTTCGCCGGAGCGGTCGTCGTCGGCCTGTCGATGTCGGCCGGGTCCTCCGACGCGAAGGAGTCGACGTCGCTGCTCGGCGTCGTGCTCTGCCTGCTCGCCGCGGTGGCGTACGCGACGGGCGTGGTCGCCCAGAAGCCCGCGCTGTCGTACGGCAGCCCGTTGCAGGTGACGATGTTCAGCTGCCTCATCGGGACCGCGGTCTGCCTGCCCTTCGCCGGGCAGCTCGCCGGAGAGGTGTCCCGGGCCCCGATGTCGGCGACGCTCAACATGATCTACCTGGGCGTCGTACCGACCGCCCTCGCCTTCACCACGTGGACGTACGCCCTGGCCCGTACGCCCGCCGGGAAGATGGGCGCCACGACGTACGCCGTCCCCGCGATCGTCGTCCTGCTGAGCTGGCTGTTCCTCGACGAGGTGCCGGGCTGGCTGACGCTGCTCGGCGGTGTGCTGTGCCTGGCGGGCGTTGCCGTGTCCCGCTCCCGGGCACGAGCCGCCGCCGCACCGGTCCCGAGCGTCGCGGTGGAGGATGCGGGCGAAGGCGAGGGCGAGGGCAAGAGCGAGCCAGAGGGCGAGACGGAGACCCCCGCGCACACGGCCTGAGCTGCCTGAATCCCCTGGGCTGCTTGAGCTGCCTGAACCGCCCGAACCGCCTGAGCGGTCTGAACCCCCTGGGCTGCTTGAGCTGCCTGAACCCCCTGAACCGGCACACCGTCCGCAACCGCCTGAGGTCGCTTACGCGCGGCGCGCCGCCCGGCGTGCGCGGACCGCGAGCCACAGGTCGAAGCGGGCGTCGCCGTCGTCGAGACGGCGGCCCGTGAGCTGGGCGATCTTGTCCAGGCGGTTGCGGACGGTGTGCCGGTGCAGGCCCAGGCGGCGGGCCGTCTCCTCCCAGGAGCTTCCGGTGTCCAGCCAGGTCGCCAGGGTCAGCGCCAGCGCGCCGGTGGGGTCCGCCGTGTCGAGCGGGCCGAGCAGCGCGTCCGCGTAACCGGTGAGCGTCGCGCGGTCGCCGAGGTCCAGGAGCAGCGCCCCGGCGCGGTCGCTGCGGGCACGGACCGGCCGCCCCGCGGCGCGGCTCAGCTCCAGCAGGCCGCCGGCCTCCCTGAGCGAGGTGCGGGCCGCACCCGGCGGCACCGCCGAGCCGATGCCCGCGGGGCAGCCCTGCGCGAAGTGGGCGAGGACCGCGTCCAGGTCGAGCCCCTCACCGACGACCGCCTCGACGAGCGCGCCGCGGGTCCGGGTGAGCCCGCCCGGCACGGCGAGCGCCAGGTCCGCGGCGATCTCCCGGGCGGCGTCGTCGGACGGCGCGGCGACGGCGACGCCCCGCACCGCGTCGGCCGCGAGCCCCGCCCCCGCCAGCAGGTCCGCGGCCTGCTCGGCGGTGGTCGCCGCGTCGAGGAGACGGCCCAGCAGGCCCGCCCTGCGGCGGCGTTCGGGCTCGTCGGCGAGGTGGCGCCGCTCCAGCTCCAGGGAGAGCAGGGACACCAGACCCGAGATGAGCAGGCGGGCGTCCGGGCCCGGGTCACCGGCCAGCACCAGCATGCCGCGCAGCCTGCGCGCGCCGAGCGGCTGCACCTCCAGACCCGGCGCGACCGCGCTGGAGCGCAGGCCGCCGACCGCGACCCGGCGGATCAGCTCCGTGCTCTCCCCGCCGGGCGCCGCCGGGTCCCCGGCGATCACGCGGCCCAGCGGGTCGGTGACCTGGGCGCGGATGCCCGTGGCGGACGTCCACGCGTCCAGGGTCGGGGTCAGCCCCTGCCCGCTCGCGGCGGCCGCGGTCAGCCGCCGCTGGGTCTCGAAGGCGCTCTCCACGGCGGCCCGCTGCTCGGCGGCCTGCGCCGCGAACACCGCCTTCGTCACCGCGATGAACGGCACCTCCTCGCCGACCGTGAGCAGCGGAAGCCCCGCCTCGCGCGCCGCCGTCACCAGCGGCTCGGGCGCCTCCTGGTACGGAAGCTCAGGACCGAGCCCGAGCGCCAGGGCGTGCGCGCCGCCCGCCGTCACGTCGTCCACGTACGCGCGACAGGCCGCCACGTCCATCGGCAGCAGCAGCCCGATGGTCATCAGGAGCTCGCCGCCCTGGAGCCACGATCCGGGACGCACCAGCTCCGAGGCGTGCGCGGCCAGCACCGGCCGGTCGAGGTGCTCGGGGCACGCGGCGACGGACAGATGCAGTGCGGGACGGTCGACCAGGTCGGACAGGAGCAGCGCCATGCGTCCAGTGTCCGGCACGTCGGCTGTACGCGATGTCCAGGGGGTGCGCGAGGATTCGCCCTCAGGGCGATCGAAGCGGTCGCTCACCCGCGGCTACGTTCCGTCTGCCGCGGTTCCGCAGTCCCGTGGCCCGTACAGCAGTGAGGGAGGAGCCGCGATGAGCGCTCCCGCGGCCGACAACACAGCCGACAAGACAGCGGTGGCCCACGCACCCGAGGGCGGGCGCGGCCTGATCGAGGTCCGGTCCATCGACTACGTGCCGGTGCGCGAGCGCCACGGCAAGGTCTGGCACCAGGGCCCGTTCTGGTTCACCGGCAACTTCGTGCTCACCACGATGGTGACCGGGTTCATCGGCCCCTCCCTCGGACTCAGCCTCGGCTGGTCGGTGGCGGCGGTCGCGCTCGGCGCCTGCTTCGGCACGTTCTTCATGGCGTTCCACGCCAACCAGGGCCCGCGCATGGGCCTGCCGCAGATGATCCAGTCGCGCGCCCAGTTCGGGATCCGCGGCGCGGTCGTCCCGTTCGCGGCGGTCGTCTTCGTCTACATCGGCTTCAACGTCTTCAACGTCGTCCTCGCCGCGCAGGGCCTGACCACCGTGCTCCCCGGCGGGGCCCGCGCCTGGTACGCGATCCTCATCGCCGTCGCGGTCGTCCTCGCCGTCGTCGGGCACGACCTGCTGCACCTGGTCCAGCGCTGGCTGACGTACGTACTGATCGTCGTCTTCGGCGTCATCACCGTCGGCGCGCTCGTGCAGCTCCACCCGCACGAGGTGGCCGCGTCGTCCGGGGGCCACTCCTGGACGTCGTTCCTGATTGTCTTCTGCGGCGCCGCCGGCTACCAGATCTCGTACGCCGTCTACGTCTCCGACTACTCGCGCTACCTGCCGCGCGACGTGTCGGCCCGCAAGGTCATCTGGTGGACGTACGCCGGTGCCGCGCTCTCCGCGGTCTGGCTGATGTCGCTGGGCGCGCTGCTCGCCTCGTCGATGAAGGCGCCGGACGCGATCAACAGCCTGCGCGCCGTCGGCAACGACATCCTGCCCGGCTTCGGCACCTTCGCCGTCGTCGTCTCCGCCCTCGCGCTCATCACGATCATGGCCGTGAACGCGTACGGCGCGATGCTCACGACGACGAGTGCGGTGGACGCCTTCCGTCCCGTGCGCCCCACCGTGCGCTCCCGCATCACCGGCATCGTCGTGATCGAGCTGGCCGTCCTGGTCGTGGCCCTGCTGCTGCCCGAGGACTACCTCGGCTCGTTCAACGACTTCATCCTGCTGATGCTGTACTTCCTGATCCCGTGGACCGCGGTCAACCTGGTCGACTTCTACGCGGTGCGCCGCGGGCACTACGCCATCACCGCGATCTTCGACCCGAAGGGCATCTACGGCCGCTGGTCCTGGCAGGGCCTGACCGCGTACGTCGTCGGGTTCGCCGCGATGGTGCCGTTCTTCACGACGTCCTTCTACACCGGCCCGCTGGCCGAGGCGCTCGGCGGATTCGACATCTCGTTCGTGGTCGGCCTGCTGGTCGGAGGCATCCTGTACTACGTCCTGACGCGCGGGATCGACCTCGACGCCGAGCGCGCGGCGGTCGAGGCCAGCGAGGCGGAACTGGAAGGTGCCGGAGCATGACGACGACCGTGGCGTGTGCGCAGCTGGCCCTCGGGGTCGGTGACGTCGCCGCGAACCTGGCCGCCGCCGAGGAGGCCATCGACGTCGCGGCCGGTGCCGGGGCGCGCGTGATCGTGCTGCCCGAGCTCGCCAATAGCGGCTACGTCTTCGCGGACGCCGCCGAGGCGCGGGCCCTCGCCGAGCCGGTCGACGGGCCCACCGTCACCGCCTGGGCGGCCGCCGCGCGCCGGCACGGCGTCACCCTGGTGGCGGGCTTCGCGGAGCTCGACGCCGACGGCCTCGTACGCAACAGCGCCGTCCTCGTCGACCCGACCGGCACCGTCCGCGCCGTCTACCGCAAGGCCCACCTCTTCGGCACCGAGAAGGACTTCTTCGTACCCGGTGACGCGGCGCCGCCCGTCGTCGACATCGAGGGCGTCGGCCGGATCGGCGTGATGGTCTGCTACGACGTCGAGTTCCCCGAGTGGGTGCGGCGGGCGGCCCTCGACGGGGCCGAGCTGCTGTGCGCGCCCGTCAACTGGCCGCTGTTCCCGCGCCCGGCCGGCGAACGCCCCGGCGAGGTCGTCCGCGTCCAGGCCGACGCCGCCGTCAACCGCATGTACGTCGCCGCCTGCGACCGGGCCGGCGCCGAGCGCGGCGTCGCCTGGACCGGCGGCTCCGTCATCGTCGACCCGGACGGCTTCCCGCTCGCCGGGCACACGCCGACCGACGGGCCCGTCCTGCTGCTCGCGTCCTGCGATCTCGCGCAGGCCCGCGACAAGCGGCTCGGCGACCACAACGACGTGTTCGGGGACCGGCGCCCCGAGCTGTACGCACCCTGATCCCGCACCGCCCTCTCCCCGTACGTCCGCCAGTACGCCAGTTCACGTGAAAGGCAAGCACGCCATGACCAGCGAGCACCCCACACCCCGCGGCCCGGTCGACTCCTCCCGCGTCCCGCGCTACGCGGGCCCCGCGACCTTCGCCCGGCTGCCCCGCCTGGACGAGGTCGGCACGGCGGACGTCGCCGTCGTGGGCGTGCCCTTCGACACCGGCGTCTCGTACCGCCCCGGCGCCCGCTTCGGCGGCAACGCGATCCGCGAGGCCTCGCGCCTCCTGCGCCCCTACAACCCGGCACAGGACGCGTCGCCCTTCGCGCTCGCGCAGGTCGCCGACGCGGGCGACATCGCGGCGAACCCGTTCAACATCAACGAGGCCGTCGAGACCATCGAGGCCGCCGCCGACGACCTGCTCGGCACCGGCGCCCGCATGATGACCCTCGGCGGCGACCACACCATCGCCCTGCCGCTGCTGCGCTCCGTCGCGAAGAAGCACGGCCCGGTCGCGCTGCTCCACTTCGACGCGCACCTCGACACCTGGGACACGTACTTCGGCGCCGAGTACACGCACGGCACGCCGTTCCGCCGCGCCGTCGAGGAGGGCATCCTCGACACGTCCGCCCTCTCCCACGTCGGCACCCGCGGCCCGCTCTACGGCAAGCAGGACCTCACCGACGACGAGAAGATGGGCTTCGGCATCGTCACCTCGGCGGACATCTACCGCCGCGGCGCCGACGAGGTCGCCGACCAGCTGCGCCAGCGCATCGGGAACCGGCCCCTCTACATCTCCATCGACATCGACTGCCTCGACCCGGCCCACGCGCCGGGCACGGGCACCCCGGAGGCGGGCGGCATGACGTCCCGCGAGCTCCTGGAGATCCTGCGCGGCCTGTCCTCGTGCAACCTGGTCTCGGCGGACGTCGTCGAGGTGGCCCCCGCGTACGATCACGCGGAGATCACCGCGGTCGCCGCCTCGCACACCGCGTACGAGCTGACGACGATCATGTCGCGGCAGATCGCGGAGTCCCGTACGGCCTCCTGACCCTTGAGGAGAGACGCCCGATGACCCACGACCACGACCTCGTCCTGAGCCCCACGCCCCGGCAGATCGAGGCGGCACTCAACCCGCCGCCGGGGCGGACCGGCGGCGACCTGGTCGTGGAGACCCTCGCGGGTCTCGGCGCGTCCACCGTCTTCGGCCTCCCGGGACAGCACGCGCTCGCCCTCTTCGACGCGCTGCGCCGCTGCGACCTGATCCGGTACGTGGGTCTGCGCACCGAGCTGAGCGCCGGGTTCGCGGCGGACGCGTACGGGCGGGTGAGCGGGGAGGTCGCGCCGCTGTTCGTCTCGACCGGCCCCGGCGCGCTGATGACGCTGCCCGCGCTCCAGGAGGCGGCGGCCGCCTCGGCTCCGGTCCTGGTGGTGGCGAGCCAGGTGCCGGTGGCGGGCCTCGGCGGTGGCCGCCACGGCTATCTGCATGAACTCCGGGACCAGCAGGCGGCGTTCAGGGACGTGGTGAAGTCCGTCCACCCGGTCCGTACGCAGTCGCAGATCCCGTCCGCGATCGCCGAGGCGTGGGAGTCGGCGCTGAGCGCGCCGCACGGCCCGGTGTACGTGGAGATCCCGCAGGACGTGCTCCTCGCGCCGACCTCCCTGCCGGTCGTCACGGCGGTCGACGCGACCCCGCACGAACTCGTCCCGCGCCCCGAACTCACCGCCGTCGCCGCACACGTGCTCGCGCACGCGGAGCGTCCGGTGATCGTGGCGGGTGGCGGTGTGGTCCGCGCGGACGCGGCCGGGAAGCTGCGCGCGCTGGCGGAGAAGGTGTCGGCGCCGGTGGTCTGCACGTTCGGCGGCAAGGGCGCGTTCCCCTGGGAACACCCGCTCTCCCTCCGGTCCTGCCTCGACGACCGCCGGGTGATGGACGTCCTGGAGGACGCGGACGTCCTCCTCGTCATCGGCTCGGGCCTGGGGGAACTCTCCTCGAACCACCACAGCTTCACGCCGCGCGGCCGCATCATCCACGTCGAGGCGGACGCGGGCAAGCTGGAGGCCAACCACCCGGCCCTCGGCATCCACGCGGACGCGCGCCTCGCACTCCAGGCCCTCCTGGAGACGGTCGAGTCCCGCCCCGACGACAACGCGCCGAGCCGCGTCGCCGAGGCACTCGCCACCGTACGAGAACGCCTCGGCGCCCCCGAACACGCCCTGAACCACGGATTGTTGACGTCGATCCGCGAGGCGCTCCCGCCCCGCGCCCCGTCCTTCTGGGACCTGACCTCCCTGACCTCGTCGGCCTGGTCGTCCTGGCCGGGCCCGCTGCACTCGGCGCAGGGAGCGGGCGGCCCCGGCTACGGATTCCCGGCGGCCCTCGGCGCGGCGGTGGCCGACCCGACGACGCCCGCCCTCGCGGTGTCCGATACCGGGACCGCGCTCTACTCGATCGCCGAACTGGCCACGGCGAAACAGGAATCGCTCCACGTCACGTGGCTGATCGTCGACGACACGGAGGGGGAGGCGCCCGATGGCCGACCCGACTTCGTGGCCCTGGCCGCGTCTTTCGGCGCCCCGGGGACGCGAACGTCTCCGCAGGCGCTGCGCGACGACCTGACGACGGCACTGGCGACAGCCGGGCCGACCGTGCTGGTCCTGCCGGTACGGCCGCCTGCCTAGGGGCGCGGCCCGTACACCGCGGCGGGCCCGCTCAGCCGCGCCATGACCAGCGCCAGCCACCCGCTCGGCGCGTACGGCTCCGGCGGGTCGACCTCCATGCCCAACTCCGCGAGCGCCTGGGCGTAGTCGGCCTCGTCGAGGTCGAGCGCGAGCAGTTCGCCGAGTTCCCCGGCGAGGCGGGCGACGAGGCTCGGGTGCGTACCGGCGACGTAGTCGGCGATCGCCGTGTCATGGGTGTCGCACTCGTCCGGCATGTCCTGGGAGAACCAGCCCCCCAGGAACTGGCCCAGCTCCGGGAAGCGGGCGTGCCACTCCCAGTGGGTCTCGGGAGCGGCCGGTGGCGGCACCTCGCCCTCCTCGACACCGCGCTTGATGTGGTCGGCGAGGACGAACAGCCAGTCCTGGACGCCGTCCTCGGCCAGTCCGACATCGGGTACCGGGTAGAACTCGCCGAGCCTGAGGCGCAGGCGCCCCGGCGGGTTGCGGGCGTACTCGCGCACCTGTGACTCGGCGACGGCCAGCGCCCAGGGGCGGGTGTGCCAGGTGTGGCGCAGGTACGCCGTGAGGGCGACGCTCGGCCTGTCCTGCGTGTCGTCGGCGGGCTGACCCACGTACGCACGCAGTACCTGGTCCAACTCGCCGTAGCGGTGGTCGTGTTCGAGGGGACTCATCGGCATGACGGACAGACCTCTATACGTAGATCGGGAACGAGGCGTGCACGACGAACCCGTGCGGGACGGAAGGCTCCCGCTTCAGAATCACCCGGGCCGCGCGTACGTCCACGGGCTCCCGGCCGGCCAGCATCATGGCCTGCAACAGGACCCGGCCCACCGGATCGGGCCGCGACGGCCATGACGCTTCGACGGTCAGCCGGGAGCGGGTCCGCTGGGCGAGCCAGCGGTGGATCAACTGCTCGTTGGCGGTGACGACCTGTTGGGTGGCCCATTGCGCGGTTTCGCGGTCGGGGTAGGAGGCGCTTCTGGAGCGAGTCGGAGGTGGTGGGACGGACATGAGTGCTGACTACCGCCTGGCGGAGGAAGGGACAGGGGAAACAGGCCCACCGCCCCTGCTCGCGGCGGCCCGCACAAGGGCGTGGACCAGCCGCGACAGTGACTGAGGACCGTACGGGTCAGGGGCGTATCGCGGGATGTGAAGCGGGCCGACCTCATCCAGGATGACGTCCTCGCGTGCGAGGACGTGCCCAAGGGCGAGCAGCGCCGCACGGCCGTTGCCGTCGTCGAACGGGTGGAAAAAGCAGATGTCCAGATAGACGCGAGCGGCACGGGCCGGGAGCGGCTCGTCGGTCTCGGAACGCGTGGCCTCGGCCAGGCAGGACGAGAACTGCCGCGCGGTGGCCCCGGTCACGCCATACCGCTCCCGGCCACCCTTGGCGTATGCGGGGTGAGTGCGAAGTGCCACGTCAGGGCGTCCGAGAAGCACCTCCTGCCAACCGGCGAGGCGTCCGAAATCGAGATCACGGCCCGCCGCCGCATCTCGTTTGGCTTGGCGCCAAGCAGCGCGCAACCGTTCACCCCTGCCCGGATCACGGACATCGCGACGGGCAACCGCCGCAGCGTCGATACCGTCGCGCCGCCCCCGGACAGGCCCGGACACATCCGGGCACAGGCGGCCCCAGTCCACTGAGGAACGCACGTCGAGCCAGGACTCGAGGGCGTCACGCACGGTGTTCCCCGACAGCCTTCCGCGCCCGGCCGATCGCTTCGGCGTCGGGGGCGACCCAACTGGCGAACTCACCGTCCACGATGTCGTCCACAAGTTCCTCGGCCTCTGCAACGGGCACGCCCGTCGCCTCCAGGAACCAGGTGAGGGCTTGAGCACAGGTGCCGAGCCACAGTTCGCCGGCCTGCGTCCGTTCCACGACGAGCGTGACCAGGGCTGCGACTCCGCTTTCGCGCAACTGTCGACGTGTTGCCGCGTCACTGTCCGGCCCGGGTACGAAAGGAGCGAAGGCAGCGGCTAGCTCCTCCAGCCATCCGCGCCACTGGAGGAGTGCGTCGGTGTAGCGGCGCGCCTGCTGATCGAGATCACGGGCACCGAGGCCACAGGGCGGAAGCTCCCTGATCACCGTGCCGGAGTCCGGGTACAACTGCATGGCGGTGTACCAGCCGAACGCCCACGTTCCGTAGTGCTCGGCGAGACCTTGAGCGATCGAGTTGTCGGACCAGAGTCCACGGGGGCGGCCCGATTCCGGGTCGGGAGAGGCGACGACCGCGCGCACAGCGTCCAGCGCGCGGCTGGGGTCGAAGGGGTGCTTCGCGGGTTCGACGTCCCGCCACGTCATCGATTCGGGATACCAGCGTGTGTTGATTGTTGCTCCCGGTATAGGTGGTCCACGACTGCTGAGATCAGGCCTGTTCAGGCATCGACGTCAGCACGACGAACGGCGGATCGAGCGAGGGGTCGTACTTCAGAATGGTTCTGACGCCCTTCACAGGGATGGCCTCGGCATCGAGCCCGTCGGTTTTGAAGCCTTGGTGATTCACGTCGTTCGGCTGCTTGGTGACGCTTCGGCCACTGTATTCGCCGTTCGGCGCCTCGGTTTGGATGGGTAGTTTCGGGTCTCGGTTCGGGTCGTCCAGCCACGTCTTGATCTGGCTGGAGTTCTGGTCGACGTTGTACTGCGTCAGTTCCTGGGCGCGCTCGGGCGTCGCGAAGGTGGACGCACCGCCGATGGCAGGCCTTCCGTGTGGCCAGGCAGCGGTGGGCGGACCGCCTTGGTCCCGCAGCCGCTGGGCCAGCTGCTCATCGGTCTTGCCGACGTGCTTGTCCAGGGTGTGGCCGCCTCCCAGCCACTCGTTGCTCGCCAGGTCGATCTTGTAAATGCCGTTCTTGGCGTTCTCTGGGTCGGTCCACTTCAGATCGTGCTTGAAGTCATTGAGCGCACGGGCCCCGAACGCTTCGGCCCGTGCCTCCTCCGCCGCGTAGGTGGGTGCGCTGCGGTATGCCTCGTCGAGCGGTCCCATGAGTGCGGTGAGTTGCGGCGTAAGGGCGTTCACGCGGCGGTTGTACGCCTCCACCACGGCGTTCAGTGCGGCCGTGTCGATGTTCAGAGTGATCTCGGCACCGAGCTCCGCGCCGCCCGTGACCACGCCTTTCAGGAATCGGCCGACTCCCTTGGCGCCCTCCTTGAGGTCCTTGAGGTCGACGCCGTCGCTGAGGTCGATGTCGCCCACGGCCTGTTTCACGGCTTTGAAGTAGATGTCCCAGACCTTGCCGTTCAGGTCGACGGCGGCTTCGGCGTATTCGTGCAGCAGGCTGCTGACCTTCATGGCGGAGTCGTGGAGCACCGCCATGACCGGATGCGTGGCCGTTTGGCTGGAGGCGCTGTCGTGCTTCCACTGATAGCCCGCGGTGGACTGCCCCCATGCCGTGCTGCCCCAGAGCGAACTGCAGAACTGACGCATGGCGTCGTGCCATTCGCTGTTGCTCTGTTGCGTGATGCTGCTGACGAGCCCGTCGAGGCCGCCCATCGTCATACCCAGCGGGACCGTAGAGTCTCTCCAGGCCTCGGAGAGCGACTGCACGTAGTGCTGCTGAGGGAACGGATAGACCTCGGCGACCTTGCCCCAGCGGAACGCGTGTTCCAGGAGCGGGCGGATGATGTGCCAGACGACATCCGGTATCCACTCCAAGAGCGAGCGGATGAAGTCGTCTCCGCCGTCGTCGTCCCCCCATCTGAGGTTGGGGACGGACTCGTACTTCGGCGGTTTGTCGATGACGACGGGCGGCTGCTGTACCTGGGCGTGCGTCCGGCCCGACGGGTCGTTCGCCGCCTCCGCCCTGGAGTAGTTGTTCGCCGTCGTCGCGAAGCCGACAGCCCCGCCCCCGATGCTGGCGACCGACTTGGCCCATACCTCCAAGTAGCGGTTGCCGACCTTCACGTACTCGGTGGCGAAGGCCTGTGGGGCGGTGCCGTAGCCGCCCGCGTCCGGGTACTCCTTGAGCGCGGTGAGCAGGTCCTTGGCGCCCTTGTCGAACGGCGTCTGCTGGCCGGCGAATCCACCGGCGACCTGGTGCAGCGTGGACGGCTTGACGTCGATGGTTCCGCCGCCGGGCGCGCCGCTTCGGGACGGCGTGGGGGACGGGCCCGCCATCAGGCGCCTCCCCAGCCGCGCAGCACCGCGCGATGTGCTGCCGCGTAGTTGATGTGGCCGGTGGTCACGACCTCGTGCAGCCACTTCTGTGACGCCTGAAGATCCTGAGCGGACCGGTCCCACTCGTCCAGCTTGTCGATGAACGCCTCACGTGCCTCGCCGCTCCACGAGAGAACGACGGGTTCGACACGTTCGTACAGCTCGTCCAGCGTCCCGTTGAGCTTCTTGAGAATGTCCTCCAGCTCACCGGACAAGTGTTGAAGCGTGGCCAGTTTGACGGTGATGTGGTCGTCGTCCGAGATCGGCGGCATGTCGTCCCCCTGTGGTTGCCTACGGTGCTGCTGCGGTGCGGGATGGTCTCCGGACCACACAGGTCACAGGCTGTCGAGGCCGCTGCGCGGGCGGGCCTCCGGCTCGGCTGCGGCCGGGTTCGGTGTGGACAGACGGTCGACCTCGCTGCCGATGTCGACCTTGATGCTGCGCATCCGCGCCAGCACGTCCAGCTCTCGTTCCGTAAAGCCGTCCCGGCTCATGCGCACCGCGGATTCGATGACCTTCATGACCTCGCGGATGCGCACCGCGTCCTCCGCCGCGGCCCGATGGAACTGTCGGTACGCCGAGCCCGCCGGACCCTGCCACCCCGCCTCGATGGCATCCACGATGCCGTCCATACGCCGCACCTGACGTGTCAGGTACTCCTGCATGCCGTCGAGGTCGTCCGCGAGTTTGGTGAGGTCCTCGTGCTTGGCCCGTAGGTCCTTCGGATTCTTGTGATCGCCCATGGCCCCCTCGACCGCTGCTTGAGTCGCACGCAGACGCAAGAGGTGTGTGCTGCGCATGATTCGTACAAGCGAGCCTATCTTGGGGCGGAAGCGGGGAACGGGGACTGAATCAAGGCTGTGACATGACGGAGGGCCACCCCAGGGGGTGGCCCTCTTTCGCGCTCTGGCTACCAGATCGCCTCGACCCATTCCGGATGGTCGATGAACGGGTTGCGATTGTGCTGGTAGGTGTCGTAGATGGCCTGGTTGCGCTTCTCCTCGAAGGCGCTGGGCGGGTCCTCGTCGCTCCACTGCTTGAGGACGGAGAGCTTGCCCATGTACGGGTTGCTGCCGTTGCTCACCGACTCGTTGGGCTCCAGGTCGGCGAAGCCGTCGTCGCCCTCGTAGCGCACCGCCATGTAGAGGATCATGCGGGCCACGTCGCCCTTGTCCGCGTCGCGCGGCTCGAAGGAGTCGGAGTCGGTGAGGCTGCCGCCGCCGCCCGCGACGGTGCTGCCGCCGTTGTCGAAGTCCTTGTTGCCGCGGATGCTGTTGACCTGGACGTCGGCGGGGCGCAGGTGGTGCAGGTCCGTGCCGGGGCCCGTCACCTCGCCGAAGTCGCCGTGCGACTTGGCCCAGGTGTGTTCGCGGTTCCAGTCGCCGACGTCGCCGCCGTTGAGGGTCTTGGACCGCGAGACTCCGCTGTACAGCAGGATCACGTTGTTGCTGTTGTTCGGGTCCTGGTCGGTGACCTTCAGGGCGTTCCAGACCGCGGAGTACGAGATCTTGGTCTGGCTGCTGATGATCGTGTGGAGCGACGACTTGAGGCTCGTGCCGGTCTTGCCGATCGCGTTCTTGTAGTACGTCGAGTCGTACGCGGTGGTCGTCGCGGCGGCGGGGCCCGCCGTGGTCAGGGGGAGGGTGACGGCCGCCATCAGCGCGGCCGCGGTGAGCGTGGCGGTGCGTATGTGGATTCCGGGCATGGGGGGTGTCCGTCCGTTCTACGCGGGTTGAAGGAGATGCAACCCGCGTAGAGTGACATGGACACGTAGTGTTTGGGTGAACAATTCGCGTCAATCACATGACGCGGACGGCCCCTGCCGCTTCGGTGATGAAGCGTCAGGGGCCTTTCTGTGCACGTTAGTTCACGTCTGACGGGTCCAGTCGGTAGAGGGACGACGATGAGGATGCCGAAGGTGTCGAGGTCGACGACGAGGATGACGCGTTCTTGCTGTACTCGCTCTCCTTCACCGCCGTGCCGTGCTTCTTCACCCACGCGGTGACCGCGGAGCTGACGTCGTCGCCGCCCATGCCCCCGCCCATGCCGCTCTCGCCGACCTGGATGTAGTGCAGCTCGCCGCTCGCGACCAGCTTCTTGAGCTTCGCTACGGTCATGCCCTTGTCCGAGCCCGAGAAGCCGTACATGGAGATGACCGGCTGCTTCGTGCTGAGGATGATCTGCGCGGCGGACTGCGAGTTGGAGACCGCGAGCAGCCACTCGGCGCCGTCCTGGTGCTTCTCCAGGTACGAGATCAGGTCGCTGTCGACGCTGCCGCCCATGCCACCGCCGCCCATGCCACCGCCGCCCATGCCACCGCTGGGACGGCCACCGGTGCCACCGTCGCCGTCCTGCTGCGTGCCACCGGGCATCTCGCCTCCGCCCGGCATCTCACCGCCACCGGGCATCTCGCCACCCGCCTGACCGCCTGGCATCTCCCCGCCGCCCGGCATCCCGCCCGAGCCGTTCGGAGGCGTGAATCCGCCCTCCTGGCCGCCCTGGCCCCCGGGACCACCGCCTTGGTCGCCCTGGCCCGAACCCCGCTGCTGCCCGCCGCCCGGCAGCTCGCCGCCACCGGGGAAGCCTCCGCCGGGGCCGCCCATGCTGTTGCCCGTCGTGGGCCCGGCCGTCGGGTTCGTGCCGCCCATGCCGCCGCCCCCGCCGGTGGAGAACGGCTCGGCGAAGGAGTACGCCGCCGGACCCGCCACCGACGCGACGATCGCCGCCGCGACCGCCGCCGCGAACAGCCGCAGCCGCGCGCCCGACGCCGTACGGAAGACGAGCAGGCCCGCGATCGCGAGCGCCATGACGACGGCGACCAGCGGCCACAGCCAGCCGTTCCAGCCGGACGCGCGGCGCAGCAGCACGACCGCCCAGATCCCGGTCACGCCGAGCGCGACCGGCAGCACCCACGCCCACCGCTTGTCGGCGCGGAAGGCGCGAAGGAGCATCACGCCGCCGCCTCCGCACAGCGCCGCGACTCCGGGGGCGACCGCGGTCGTGTAGTAGGGGTGCATGGTGCCTTCGGCGGTGGCGAAGGTGACGTAGTGCAGGAGCAGCCAGCCGCCCCACAGGACGAGGGCCGCCCGCGTGAGGTCGGTGCGCGGCGCGCGGCCGCACAGCACCAGGCCGCCGACCAGCGCGATCGCCGCGAACGGGAGCAGCCAGGAGATCTGGCCGCCGAGGGTGTCGTTGAACAGCCGGCCGAGGCCCGCGGTCCCCGCGAAACTGGCGCCCCCGCCGCCGCCCCCGCCGTTGCCCTCGCCGCCGAGGATCCGGCCCAGGCCGTTGTAGCCCATGATCAGGTCCCAGGCGGAGCCGTCGGTCGAGCCGCCGATGTACGGGCGCTCGGACGCGGGCACCAGCGAGACGGCCGTGGCCCACCAGAAGCTGGACACGGCGAGCACCACGGCCGCGAGGGCCAGGTTGCGGGCCTTCCTCGCCCAGCCGAGGTGGGACGCGTACAGGTACACGGCGAGGACCGCGGGCAGCGCGATGTACCCCTGGAGCATCTTCGTGTTGAAGGCGAGGCCGAAGCAGGCCGCCGACGCGAGCAGCGGCAGCAGCCTGCCGTCACGGGTGGCCCGCAGCGCGAGGGCCGCGCCGCCCACCATGAGGAGCACCAGGATGGTGTCCGGGTTGTTGTCGCGGTTGATCGCGACGGTGATCGGCGTCAGGGCGAGGACGAGGGCGGCGATCGCGGCCGCCGCGTGGCCCCACACCCGCTTCACGGAGGAGTGCAGGATCCAGATCGTGCCGAGCCCGGCCGCGATCTGCGGCACCATCATCTGCCACGTGCCGAAGCCGAGGACCCGGCAGAACAGGCCCATCACCATCAGCGCGAACGGCGGTTTGTCGACCGTGAGGAAGTTTCCGGCGTCGATGGAGCCGAAGAACCAGGCCTTCCAGCTCTGCGTGCCGCTGTAGATCGCGGCGCTGTAGAAGCTGTTGAGGCTGCTGCCGGACAGGTTCCAGGCGTACAGCACCGCGGCGAGCGCGAGGGTCGCGAGCAGCGCGGGCAGCGACCAGCGCGGCGCGCGGTGCACGGTCGGCGCGGCCGTCGGCGGCGGCGGTGCGGGGGCGTGGGGGAGCGGTTCGATCGCAGAGGTCACCAGTGAAAGGTGCACGGCGCGGGTGGGCACCGGCTGTGTCGGACCTGGGTGCCACCTGTGGATCACGGAAAGGGATCACGGAAAGGGGTCACGGAAAGGGGTCACGGAGAGGGATCGCGGACGGGGGATCGCGGACGGGGCTCGCGGACGGTGAGGAACGGACGCTGATGACGGACGGTGACCCCGGAGGGGACGGGGCAGCCCGCGATTGTTGCCGCCGCGTGAAAGCGGGATGAAAAACGGTCCGGCCCGTGTTGGTCCTCACGGCACGACAGCAGGTGGGCACGGCAGCAGGCGAACGAGAGGCGGCACGCGTGGCGGAGCGACAGGGCTGGGCGAAGCGACTGTGGGGGTACGCCCTGCGCTACCCCAAGGACGTCTTCCTCGCGCTGGGGGCCTCGCTCGGCGGCATGGCCGTCATGGCGCTCGTCCCGCTGATCACCAAGGTCATCATCGACGACGTGATCGGCGACCACTCCCGGTCCATGGGCGTGTGGGCGGGCGTCCTGATAGGCGCCGCCGTCGTCGTGTACGTCCTGACCTACATCCGCCGCTACTACGGCGGCCGGCTCGCCCTCGACGTCCAGCACGACCTGCGCACCGAGATGTACGACACGATCACGAAGCTCGACGGGCGGCGTCAGGACGAGCTGTCGACCGGGCAGGTCGTCGGCCGCGCCACCAGCGACCTCCAGCTGATCCAGGGCCTGCTCTTCATGCTCCCGATGACCATCGGGAACGTCCTGCTCTTCGTCATCTCCCTGGTGATCATGGCGTGGCTCTCGCTGCCGCTGACCCTGGTCGCGCTCGCCGTCGCCCCCGCCCTCTGGTTCATCGCCCGCCGCAGCCGCTCCCGGCTGCACCCCGCCACCTGGTACGCGCAGGCGCAGGCCGCCGCCGTCGCGGGGGTCGTCGACGGCGCCGTCAGCGGCGTACGCGTCGTGAAGGGGTTCGGGCAGGAGGACCAGGAGACCGGCAAGCTCCGGGAGGTCGGCCGGAAGCTGTTCGCCGGACGGCTGCGCACGATCCGGCTGAACTCCAAGTTCACCCCCGCCCTCCAGGCCGTGCCCGCCCTCGGACAGGTCGCCATGCTGGCCCTCGGCGGCTGGCTCGCCGTGCGCGGCCAGATCACCCTCGGCACGTTCGTCGCCTTCTCCTCGTACCTCGCCCAGCTCGTCGGCCCGGTCCGGATGCTCGCCATGGTGCTCACCGTCGGGCAGCAGGCCCGCGCCGGCGTCGAGCGCGTCCTGGAACTCATCGACACCGAGCCGTCCCTGACCGACGGCACCAAGGAGCTGCCCGCCGACGCCCCGGCGACCGTCGAGTTCGACGACGTCTCCTTTGAGTACGCGGGTGCCGACCGGCCCGTCCTCGACGGGCTCTCCTTCGAGATCCGCGCCGGTGAGACCCTCGCCGTCGTCGGCTCCTCCGGCTCCGGCAAGTCCACCGTCTCGCTGCTGCTGCCGCGCCTGTACGACGTCACGCACGGCGCCGTCCTCGTCGGCGGCCACGACGTGCGCGAGCTGACCCTCGCGTCGCTGCGGTCCGCGATCGGCCTCGTGCCCGAGGACTCGTTCCTGTTCTCGGACACGCTGCGCGCCAACATCGCGTACGGCGTCCCGGACGCGACCGACGAGCAGATCGAGGCGGCCGCGCGCGCCGCGCAGGCCGACCGGTTCATCGCCGAGCTGCCCGACGGCTACGACACCGAGGTCGGGGAGCACGGACTCACCCTCTCCGGCGGCCAGCGCCAGCGCGTCGCCCTCGCCCGCGCCCTCCTCACCGACCCGCGCCTGCTCGTCCTCGACGACGCCACGTCCGCCGTGGACGCCCGCGTCGAGCACGAGATCCACGAGGCCCTCAAGCACGTGATGGCGGGGCGGACCACGCTCCTCATCGCCCACCGCCGCTCCACCCTCGGCCTCGCCGACCGCATCGCCGTCCTCGACGGCGGGCGGCTCGCCGCGATCGGCACGCACGAGGAGCTGGAGGCCGGATCCCCGCTCTACCGGCGCCTGCTGACCGACCCCGACGAACTGGGCGGCGTCTCGCCCGGACACGCCCTGCCGCAGGCCCCCGCCGAGGACACCTCCGTACGGGACGAACTCGACGCCGAGTTCGACGCCGAGCGCGGGGTCACCCCCCGGCTGTGGGCCGGCGACCGCGAGCCCAAGGACACCGCGCTGTCCGGGATGCCCGCGACACCGGAACTCCTGGCCCAGGTCGACGCGCTGCCGCCCGCCGTGGACACCCCCGACATCGACGAGGCGCGGGCCGTCACGCCCGAGGAGTCGTACGGACTGCGCAGGCTCCTGCGCGGCTTCGGAGCGCCGCTCCTGATCAGCCTCGCCCTGGTCGCCGTGGACGCGGGCGTCGGTCTGCTGCTGCCGGTCCTCATCCGGCACGGCATCGACGAAGGCGTCACCCAGCTCGCGCTCGGCGCGGTCTGGGCCGCCGCCGCGCTCGGGCTCGTCGCCGTCCTCGTGCAGTGGGCCGCGCAGATCGGCGAGACCCGGATGACCGGGCGCACCGGTGAGCGCGTCCTGTACTCGCTGCGCCTGAAGATCTTCTCGCAGCTCCAGCGGCTCGGGCTCGACTACTACGAGCGGGAGCTGACCGGCCGGATCATGACCCGCATGACCACGGACGTCGACGCCCTGTCGACGTTCCTCCAGACCGGTCTGGTCACCGCGTTCGTCTCGGTCGTCACGTTCTTCGGCATCATGGTCGCCCTGCTCGTCATCGACGTACAGCTCGCCCTCGTCGTGTTCGCGACGCTGCCGCCGCTGATCATCGGCACGTTCTTCTTCCGCCGCTCCAGCGTGAAGGCGTACGAGCTGGCCCGCGAGCGCGTCTCCGTCGTCAACGCCGAACTCCAGGAGACCGTCGCCGGGCTGCGGATCGTGCAGGCCTTCCGACGCGAGCGGGACGGCGGGCGGCGGTTCGCCGAGCACAGCGACAGCTACCGCTCCGCGCGCATCCGCGGCCAGTTCCTGATCTCGATCTACTTCCCGTTCGTGCAGCTCCTGTCGTCGGTGGCGGCCGCGGCCGTCCTGATGGTCGGCGCGCACCGGGTCGACGCGGGCACGCTGACGACCGGCGCGCTGGTCGCGTACCTCCTCTACATCGACCTGTTCTTCGCGCCCGTGCAGCAGCTCTCCCAGGTCTTCGACGGCTACCAGCAGGCGACCGTCTCGCTCGGCCGCATCCAGGAGCTGCTGCGCGAGCCGACCTCCACGAAGGCCGCCCGCGAACCGCTCGACGTGCTCTCCCTGCGCGGCGAGATCGCCTTCGAGGACGTCGACTTCGCGTACGGGGGCCCCGCCGACGAGGAAGTGGCGCTCAACGACGTGGCGCTGCGCATCCCCGCCGGGCAGACCGTCGCCTTCGTCGGCGAGACCGGCGCGGGCAAGTCGACGCTGGTCAAGCTCGTCGCCCGGTTCTACGACCCGACCGGCGGCCGGGTCACCGTCGACGGCACCGACCTGCGCGACCTCGACCTCACGGCGTACCGGCACCGGCTCGGCGTCGTCCCGCAGGAGGCGTACCTCTTCCAGGGCACGATCCGCGACGCCATCGCCTACGGCCGCCCGGACGCCACGGACGCGCAGGTCGAGGCGGCGGCCCGCGCGGTCGGCGCGCACGAGATGATCGCGACGCTGGACGGCGGCTACCTCCACGAGGTCGCCGAGCGCGGCCGCAACCTGTCCGCGGGCCAGCGCCAGCTGATCGCCCTGGCCCGCGCCGAACTCGTCGACCCCGACATCCTCCTGCTCGACGAGGCGACCGCGGCCCTCGACCTCGCCACCGAGGCCCAGGTCAACCAGGCCACGGACCGCATCGCGGGCCGCCGTACGACCCTGGTCGTCGCCCACCGCCTGACGACGGCGGCCCGCGCGGACCGCGTCGTGGTGATGGACCACGGCCGGGTCGCGGAGGACGGCACCCACGAGGAACTGCTGGCCCGCGACGGCAAGTACGCGGCGCTGTGGCGCACGTTCGTGGGGAGGACGCGACGGCTGCCGCGTGACGCGGAGCCGGGTCGCGGCACCCCGGGCGCCGGACGGCGTCCGGCCGGTCGTCCCGCCGCGCTGCCCCGGGACCCCGCGCGGGGCGTCGTGCAACCATCGGCCCCGCATGTCGCGTCCGTTCATCAGTACGCTGGGGACGATGTGACGGGAGGGGCTGCGGTGCGAAGAGGTGACGACGACGGCATACGTGACGTACGCCGGCCACGCCGTGCGCTCGCGGTCGCCCTGGCCGTCCTGGTCGGGACCGGTGCGCTCGTCGTGGGCGGGCCCGGGGTCGGCGGCGCGCAGGCCGCCGCGCTCTGCGCCGGACACAAGGTCCGCACCCTGACCTTCGCCACCGGCCGCACCGTCGTCTACAAGAAGCGCGACTACATCTGCGCCGTCACCTTCGCCGAGCGCACCGGCCGCCGCCAGACCATGTCGGTCAGCGTCCAGGCGCGCGGCAGCCGCGCCGTCGTCGACGAGGGCCGCTACACCCACCACGCCGGTCCCGTGACCGTCCACGCGGGCCACCGCTGGGTGCGCGTGAAGGGGAAGGTGGCCGGCGCGTCACGCAGTTCGGGCTGGGTCAAGTTCTGAGATCACGCCCCGCTGTCCGATTCGGGTGTCATGTCCTGTGCCCCGAGGGGCCGTTGCGCTGAGCGGACATCAAGTACCTCTGGTGGTGCGCGAGTTGCTCCGATAGCTTCCGGAGCGCATCTGTGTATCTCCAGGGGAGGGTGCATGCGCAAAACTCTCAGATGGCTGCTGTCCCTCGTGGTGCTGATAGGCACCGTGAGCGCGGCCGGGCTCTCGACGGCGACCGCCGTCGAACAGCCCGCGACCGCCGCGGCCACCGACATCAAGGACCGGCTCCTCGCCATACCCGGCATGAGCCTGATAGAGGAGAAGCCCTACACGGGCTACCGCTACTTCGTCCTCAACTACACCCAGCCGATCGACCACAAGCACCCGTCCAAGGGCACGTTCCAGCAGCGCATCACGGTGCTGCACAAGGACGTCAGCCGCCCGACGGTCATGTTCACCAGCGGCTACAACGTCTCCACGAACCCGTCGCGCAGCGAGCCGACGCGGATCGTCGACGGCAACCAGGTCTCCGTCGAGTACCGCTTCTTCACGCCGTCCAGGCCGCAGCCCGCCGACTGGACCAAGCTCGACATCTGGCAGGCGGCCAGCGACCAGCACCGCATCTTCCAGGCCCTCAAGCCGGTCTACGGCCAGAAGTGGCTGACCACCGGCGGCTCGAAGGGCGGCATGACCGCCACCTACTACGAGCGCTTCTACCCGCGCGACATGGACGGCGTCGTCGCCTACGTCGCCCCGAACGACGTCGTGAACGACGAGGACTCCGCGTACGACAGGTTCCTCGCGAACGTCGGCCCGAAGGACTGCCGCGTCGCCCTCCAGAAGGTGCAGCGCGAGACGCTCGTACGCCGGGACGCGCTGGAGACGAAGTACAAGGAGTACCTCGCCGCCAACAACTACACCGTGAACACGGTCGGTTCGGTGGACAAGGCGTACGAGGCGACCGTCCTCGACCTCTTCTGGGGCTTCTGGCAGTACCAGCCGGAGTCCGCCTGCGCCGACGTCCCCGACGCCGCGACCGTCACCGACCAGGCGCTCTTCGACTACGTCGACGCGGTCGGCGGCTGGTCCTCCTACGCCGACCAGGGCCTGACCCAGTACACGCCGTACTACTACCAGGCCGGCACCCAGCTCGGCTCGCCCGACATCAAGCAGCCCTGGCTCGCGGACCTGTCGCGCTACGGCTACCAGCCGCCGCGCAACTTCGTACCGCGCGACATCCCCATGAAGTTCCAGCCGTGGGCGATGCGCGACGTCGACACGTGGGTGCGCCACAACGCGACGCGGATGCTGTACGTGTACGGCGACAACGACCCGTGGGGCGCGGAGCGCTTCCGCCTCGGGTCCGGGGCCCGCGACTCGTACGTGCTCACCGCGCCGCACGCCAACCACGGCGCGAACGTGGCGGGTCTGACGGCCGACGACAAGGCCCTCGCCACGTCGCGGATCCTCGCGTGGGCCGGCCTGTCCGGTACGACGGCGAAGGCGCCGCACGACGCGAAGCTCGACCGGGTCGACGGAGCACGTGAGCTGAAGCTCCGCCCGTGACGCCGTGACGCCGTGATGGTGTGACGCCGTGAGCGTGCGGGAGAGGGGGCGCCTGGGGTGCCCCCTCTCTCACGCGCCGTCCGGTGTCAGATCCTCACCGCGCATCCCACCGGCTCGGCGCCGCCCAGCGTCACGTACAGGGAGGTCGACGGCGGGCACGCCGAGCGCGTGCCGACCGCCTTCGTGACCCGGTACTGCGGCGCCCGCTCGCCCGAGCCGTCGCACTCCGTCTCGCGCACCTGTCCCTGGCCCGCGGAGTACACGCAGTCGCCGACGATCGTGCGCGGGCCGCCCCCGCCGCCCGCGTCGCCGGGGTGCGGGGCCTCCAGGTTGCGCATGCAGGCGTAGCCCTGGGCGACCGCCCCGTCGCCGTTCTCGTCCGACGACGGCCGGTTCTCGCTGATGTGCAGGACGAAGTCGGTGGTGCCCGGACACGCAGGGCCGTTCGACGGCAGGCCCTCGTAGCGCGCGACGACCTTGGCCACGGCCCGCTCGCTGCTGCACGGCACCTCGTTGAACGACGTGCGCCCGCGCGAACTGCACTCGTCCACCGCCAGGAAGACCGCCCCGTACCCGGACGGGGACCGCAGCGGCCGCGGCGACGACGGGTTCGCCCCGTCGTCCGGCGGATCCGACGACCCCTGGCACCCCATCAGCGCGAGCGTCAGCAACGACGCCGCGCACACCACCCCGACCGTCCGCGCAAGCATGGCAATCCCCCCGATATACGCACCCAGCGTGACCCGCGAGAGCGGGCGCACGCCAGGTGTGCAGGGGGCTTTGCGTCAGTTGGGGGTGGCGTGCGCGGGGAGCTGCGTACGCCGGGTGCGTCCGGTTCAGTACGACGCGTCGGTACGGGTCAGTACGTCAGGCCGTAGCCGATCGGATAGAGCACCTGCGTCGGGTCGCCGGCCTTCTGCACCGGGACCGGCAGCTTGCCCCGCGGCTCGGCCTCGCCCGCGAGGACCCGTACCGCGGCCCGCAGTTCGACGTCGATCCATGAGTACGCCGCCAAATGCGCGTCCGACGAGGCCAGTTGAGCCACGTCGTACGGATTGCGCATCGACAGCGTGACGACCGGGACGCCCGTCGCGGCCACGGCGTTCACCAGGGACTGCTGCGCGCTGCCCGCCCCGACGTTGTACGTGCCGATGACCACCGCGTCCTTGCCCTGGGCCGCCGCCACCGCCTGCGCGACGACCGCCTGACTCGGCGCGGTGCCGGTCGGCAACACCGTGGCGGCGAAGCCGAGTTCGGTGAGGGCGGCGCCGATGACGGTGGTCGGCGGACCGTCGCTGAGCGAGGGCGACGCCGGGTTCGCCCCGAGCACGAGCACGTTCTTGTGCGTCCGCGGGGACAGCGGGAGCAGGCCCTCCTTGTTCACCAGGAGCGTCGTCGTACGCTCGGCGATCCGGTCGGCGGCGGCCAGGTGCGCGGCCGTCCCCACCGTGCGGTCGACGCCGCGATGGGTGACGTACGGCTCCTTGAAGAGACCCAGCTTGGCCTTCAGGCGCAGGATGCGCAGGATCGACTCGTCGAGCCGCTCCTCGGTCAGCTCGCCGCTGCGCACGGCGTTCAGGACCGCGTTCCAGGAGACGGCCAGGGTCGGCGGGTTGAGGAGCTGGTCGACGCCCGCCTTGAGCGCGAGGACGGGGACGCGTTCGTCGCCGTACTTGGTCCGCACGCCCTCCATGCCGAGCGAGTCGGTGACCACGACACCGTCGTAGCCGAGCTGTTCGCGCAGGATGCCGGTGAGGATGGGGCGGGACAGCGTCGCCGGGTCCTCGGCCGGGTCCAGGGCCGGTACGACGATGTGGGCCGTCATGATCGAGTCGATGCCGGCGGCGATCGCGGCCTCGAACGACGGCTTGTCCAGCTGCTCCCACTGCTCGCGCGTGTGCGTGATGACGGGCAGGCCGGTGTGGGAGTCGGTCGCGGTGTCGCCGTGCCCGGGGAAGTGCTTGGCGGTCGAGGCGATGCCGGCCGACTGGTACCCCTTGACCTGGGCGGCGACCATCGCGGCGACGGCCTGAGGGTCGGCGCCGAAGGAGCGGACGCCGATGACCGGGTTGGCCGGGTTGACGTTGACGTCGGCGTCGGGCGCGTAGTCCTGGACGATGCCGACCGAGCGCAGTTCGGCGCCGGCTATCTGTCCCGCCTTGCGCGCGTCGGAGTGGGAGCCGCCCGCGCCGAGCGCCATCGCGCCGGGGAACAGGGTGGCGGGCTTGCCGACCCGGCAGACGATGCCGTGCTCCTGGTCGGTGGCGATCAACAGCGGTATGCGGGACGGCTGTCGGAGCCCGGCCTGCTGTATCCCGTTGCTGAGGTCGGCGATCTGGTGCGGGTCGCGGACGTTGTGCGCCCACGCGAAGTAGATGATGCCGCCGAGCTTGTACTTGTCGATCAGCTCGGCGGCCGTGCGGACGCCGATCTCCTTGAGGTTGGCGTCGATGTCGGCCTGGTCGGGGGCGGTGGCCGAGTGGCCGTACACCCGCATGACGAAGAGCTGGCCGACCTTCTCCTCCAGGGACATCCCGGAGATGACGCGTTTGAGGGCCTTGTCGCGGTCGTCCGCGGCGGCCTGGACGGGAGCGGCGCTCAGGCCCGCGGCGGCGACACCCGCGGTGGCCGCGGCGAGCAGCGTACGTCTGGAGAAACCCTTGCTGGACTGGCGGTTGCGCACTTGCTCCCCTTCCGGAGAAACAGCAGTGAAGGAAACTTCCGCGCGCAACGAATATCCGGAAAGTTATTGCCAGTCAAGGGAGTTGGCGGAAGCGGCCCGCAGGGGGAGGGGCCGTCACCGGCGCTGTTGGAGGGGGGCGCGCCGGTGACGGCAGGCTGCCGGCCGCAGGCGGCGGAGAGGGTGGTCAGCGTTCGCAGCCAGCAGCGATGCCGACACCGCACTGCGGAGACTCACCGGCAGGTGTCTGTTGGACGGTCGGGCCCTCCGATGGGTTCCCGTCTTTTGAAGGTTCAGAGAAGTTGGTGTGGAGGTGGCGAGGAGAGGGCCGGGGGGCGGGTGGGGTGCCGCACGGCGAGATCCACCCTCCGCGACGGTGGCGACCAGGCGCGATCCGGCGCGTTCCGGCGCGGTCGGTGGTGGTCGGTGGCGGGCAGTCGCGATCGGTGGCGGTGGCGGGCCGTGGTGGCGGTGGCGGGTCGGGGTGTCGGTCGCGATCCGCCGCGGTATCGGCCGGGGTGTCGGCCGGGATGTCGCGGCGGTGTCGGCCCGGTATCGGTGGCGGTCGCGATCGGCGGCGGTGTCGGTCGGGGTATCGGTCGCGGTTCCGGTCGCGGGGTCGGTCGGGGGATCGGCCGCGGTGGCGATCGCGGTGGCGATCGTGGTCAGTCGCGCACCAGGCAGGCGCGCCCTGCTCGCGCAGCGCCCCGACCACCGCCCGCACCGCGGGCGTCGCGCCGTCCCCGCGCGCCACAGCGCGTACAGCCGTCGCCGGGGCATCGGGTCGAGGCCCACCGCGACCGCCTCGGGCGGCAGCGGCCCGCGCCCGAGCCGGGGGATGACCGCGATCCCGAGCCCCGCCGCGACGAGCGCGACCAGCGTCGGGTTCTCGTCCGCCTGGTGCGCGATCTCCGGCTCGAACCCGGCCGTCCGCATCGTCCGGACGAGCCAGTCGTGGCACACCCGCCCCGGCGGCTGCGACACCCACCGCTCGTGGCCCAGCTCCTCCCGCCGCACCGACGTCCGCCCGGCGAGCGGATGCCCGGCGGGGACCAGCAGATCGCACAGGTCGATCCCGATGACGGCCTGTTCGACCCCGGCCGGGGCGGGCAGCGGCGCGATGTCCCAGTCGTGCGCGACCGCGAGATCGACGGCGCCCTTCGCCACGAGGTCCACCGACAGATGCGGGTCGACCTCGGTCATCCGCACGTCGAGCGCGGGATGCCGCCCGGCGAGATCGGCGAGCACCGCGGGCAGCAGGCCGCGCGCCGCCGAGGCGAACGCGGCGATCGTCAACCGCCCCGCGGGCACTCCGCGCCGCTCCTCGATGCCGGTCTCGGCGCGCTCCATGATCGCCATCAACTCCCGCGCGGTGGCGGCGAGTTGCAGCGCTTCGTCGGTGAGCCTGACGCCCCGCCCCTCCCGTTCGAGAAGCACCGTCCTGGTCTCCCGCTCCAGCTTCGCGATCTGCTGGGACACGGCGGAGGGGGTGTAGCCGAGGGCGGCCGCGGCGGCGCCGACCGTGCCGTGGACGGAGACCGCGTGCAGGGCGCGCAGCCGCTGGAGATCGAGCATCCCCGGACCCACCTTTCAGTAACGCTTCATCCAACCATGTAGCAAACATCGCTGGTGCTACATGGTCGTGCGGCGTGATCCTCGACGCATGAGACCTGCGCACACCGGCCTCGCCGTCCTCGTCGCCGCCCTGTGGGGCGTCAACTTCGTCGTCATCGACATCGGCCTCGACCACTTCCCGCCGCTGCTCTTCTGCGCCCTGCGCTTCCTGCTCGCCGCCGTGCCCGCGGTGTTCCTCGTCGGACGGCCGAGCGTGCCGTGGCGGTGGATCGTCGGGGTGGGGCTCGCGCTCGGCGTCGGCAAGTTCGGGCTGCTCTTCATCGGCATGAACACCGGGATGCCCGCGGGCCTGTCCTCGCTCGTCCTCCAGGTGCAGGCGGTCTTCACCGCCCTGATCGCCTTCGCGTTCCTGGGCGAACGCCCGCGCCCCGTGCGCGTAGGGGGCATGACCGTGGCCCTCGCGGGCATCGCGGTGGCGGCGGTCGACGAGGGCGGCTCGGGGCCGCTGGGCGCGTTCGCGCTGGTCCTCGTCGCGGCGGCGTTCTGGGGCGTCTCCAACGTCCTGACCCGCAAGGCGTCCCCCGACGCCCCGTTCACCTTCATGGTCTGGTCGAGCGCGGTGCCGGTCCTGCCGCTCCTCGCGCTCTCCCTGCTCTTCGAGGGCCCGACGGCCGACGTCCACGCCCTGACCTCGCTGGACGTGCCCGGCATCGGCGCGATCGTCTTCGTGGCCTTCGTGACGACCCTCTTCGGCTTCAGCGCCTGGAGCCACCTCCTCCAGCGCTACGACGCGTCGACGGTCGCCCCGTACTCCCTCCTGGTCCCCGTCTTCGGCATGTCGTCCGCGGCCGTCTTCCTGGGGGAGTCGATCAGCCCCCTGCGGTGGTGCGCGGCGGCCCTGCTGGTCGGCGGCGTGGCCCTGACCTCCTTCGGCGCCGCCCCGCGCAAGAGCGGGGCGGTACCGGTCGGCGGGCCCGCCCCGATCCCCGCGCCGAGCCCTACGCCGACTCGTTGAGCAACCGGGCCAGGTGGTCGCGCCCCGCTTCCAGCAGTCCCGGCAGCGGGGCGGCGGCCTCGTACCAGCGCGCCTCGTACTCCCAGCACAGCCACCCGTCCCAGCCCTCCCGGCTGAGCACCTCCACGCACTCGCCGAGCGGCAGTACGCCGTCCCCGAGCGGCAGCGGTGTCGTGTCGTCCGGGCCCGCGATGTCCTTCACCTGGACATAGCCGAGGTACGGCGCGAGCGCCGCGTAGGAGACGGCGGGCTGCTCGCCGCCCAGCCAGGTGTGCATGACGTCCCACAGCACCCCCACGTGCCGGTGCCCGACGGGGCCGACGACGCGGGAGGCCGCGGCGCCGGTGCGGTGGGAGTCGTGCGTCTCCAGGAGCACCCGTACGCCCCGGTCGGCCGCGTACTCGGCGGCGACCCCGAGCCGCCGGGCCGCCGTCGCGTCCGCCTCCTCGGGGCCCTGCTCGTCGCCGCCCCCGGGGAAGACCCGTACGAACGGCGCCCCCAGATCACGCGCGAGATCCACCAGTGCCCGTACGTCGTCCAGGACCGGCTCGTCGTCGCCGGGCGCCGCCACCCGCGCGTACCCGGCGACGCCCAGGACCTCGACGCCCGCCGCCTTGAACTCGGCGGCGACGTCGGCCCGTTCGGCCGGGCCGATGCCCGGGTGGACCGGCTCCTCGGGATGCGCGCGCAGCTCCACACCGTGGTAGCCGTGCGCGGTGGCGAGGCGGAGGACGTCGGTCAGCGGGAGACCGGGGACACCGAGGGTGGAGAAGGCCAGTTTCATGGCTCGGACCCTACCCGCGACCCCGCCCGTCACTCAGGGGCGCCGTGCAGCGCGAGTCGCCAGTCCTGTCCGACGAGATCGGCGCCGAACGACCGGTGCGGCTTCTCTCCCACGAGTACGAAACCGTGCCGCAGATAGAGGGAGCGGGCCGCCGCCAGGATGTCGTTGGTCCACAGGATCAGCTCCCGGTAGCCGACCCCGCGCGCGAAGTCGACGCACGAGCGCACCAGCCGGTCGCCGATGCCGAGGCCGCGCGCGTGCGGCTCGACCAGGAGCAGCCGCAGCCGGGCCGTGCCGGGTGCCTCGTCCCGTACGCACATCACGCACCCGACCGGGCGCCCGTCCAGCTCGGCGATCCACACCCGCTCCAGATGCGGATCGTGGTCCTCGGCGAAGTCGGCGACGATCCGCGCGACGAGCCCCTCGTAGTCGGTGTTCCAGCCGAACTCGGCGGCGTACACCGCCGCGTTGCGCGCCACGATCCAGCCGAGGTCGCCCGGACCCGGCTCGCGCAGCAGCACGTTGTCGGGGTGCGGGGCGGCTCGGCCGTCGCCGAGCAGTTCGCGCACGGTGCGCAGCGCCTCGGAGAGCCGGTCGCGGTCGGCCGGCGGGACGGCGGCGAGGAGCGTGCCGACCTGCTCCTGGGCGCGCTCGTCGAGCAGTTCGGCGGCGCTCCGGCCGCGCGCGGTGAGGGTGACGCGGCGGCGCCGCGGGTCCCGGTCCGACGAGCCGCGCTCGACCAGCCCCGCACGCTCGAACTTGCCGAGGATCCGGCTCAGATATCCGGCGTCCAGGGAGAGCCGGACGCGCAGATCGGCGGCGTCGACGTGCTCGGTGTGCGCCAGCTCGTACAGGACGCGGGACTCGGTGAGCGTGTACGGGGCGTACAGGTGGCGGCCGTAGTCGAGCGCGCCGATGACGTTCGTGTAGAAGCGGTTGAAGGACCGGATGTCGTGCACGGTCATGGTCACCTCGCGGCACTCGCGGCACGGATGATTGACTCAGTCAGACGTTCGCGGTGGCGCTCAGCGTACGCCCGGGAGGTACCCGCGTCCATGGCCTCGCGGCGGCGCCGGTCCCGCCGGCCCCCGTCGCGTATGACGACCCCGCCGCGGTGCTCCGGCTCGCGGCGCCAGGCGCACGGGCGGCTCCGCGCGGACGTCGCGCGCCGTCGCGGAGCCCGCACCGGTGCACGTCCGCACGGCCCGCCCGTCCCACAGGAACTCCCGCCCGTCCCACATGAACCAGAGCGGTACCCGGACATGCGGGTCTCCAGCGGAGTCGCGGAGGCTCTCGATCAGAGCGCCGCGAACGGCCCGTCCAGCGCCGCCCATTGGAGGAGCATGATCGTCTTGGCGTCCGCGACGCGGCCGTCGCGGATCATGGACAGGGCCTCGCGGAAGGGGAGTTCGAGGACCTCGATGTCCTCGCCGTCCTCCTCCAGGCCGCCGCCGCTGCCGGTGCGGTCGGCAGGGGTGTAGGGGGCGGCGAAGAAGTGCAGGCGCTCGGTGACGGAGCCGGGGCTCATGTAGGCGGCGAGCACCGGGGTGAGGGGGCCGAGCGTGACGCCCAGTTCCTCGGCGGCCTCGCGGCGGATGGCGGCCGGCGGATCGTCCGCGTCGAGCAGTCCCGCCGCCGCTTCCACGAGCATGCCGTCGGGGTGCTCGTTGACGTAGGCCGGGTAGCGGAACTGGCGGGTGAGCAGCACCGTGCCGCGTTCGGTGTCGTACGGGAGGATCACGGCGCCGTCGCCGCGGTCGTACGTCTCGCGCTGCTGGGTCTCCCAACGCCCGTCCCCGCGACGGTAGTCGAAGGTGGTGCGGCGCAGGACGTGCCAGCCCTGGGAGGTGAGTTCCACGTCGCGGACCACCACGTCGGGGTTGCGGTCCAGGTCGCGTCCGGCCCGGTCGAGGGCGGTGCGCCCGCGGTGGTCGGGGACGTCGACGCCGGGGCGGTGGCCGGTCGGGGCGGCGGTCACGCGGTCTCCTGCGGAGCGACGCGCGGGATCTCGGCCACGTCGTGGAAGACGGGCAGGCCGCGGCGGCGGGCCAGGGCGACGTCCTGGTCGGCACCGGCGGAGTCGCCGGGCAGCCGCAGCACGGCGTCGCAGCGGGCGAGCAGGCGATGGGCGGTCGGGTAGAGCACGTCGTCGGCCAGCGGGTCGGTCGGACCCGCCCCCGCGGAGCTCAGGACGGGCAGGGCGATCCACTCGCCGATCACCGGGAGGTGGCCCGCGGCGAAGACCGGCCAGGCCGCGGACTCCAGGCTGGCCAGGTTCGCGGCCATGGCCTGGGGGTCGCCGTCCGTGCCGGAACGGTAGGGGCCTGCGATCAGGATCATCATCGGCTTCTCGGCCGTGGGGGTGGTCATGGTGCGCTACCATACATGCAGAAACGTGCAAGAACGCGAAAGAACGTGAATCGGGGAGTGCCCATGCTGGCTGCCGAACGACGGGACCACCTGCTCGGCCTGCTCGCCCGCGAGGGCAAGGTCGTGGCGAAGAGCGTCGCCGCCGAGCTGGGCATCTCCGAGGACAGCGTCCGGCGCGACCTGCGCGATCTCGCCGCCGAGGGACTGTGCCAGCGGGTCTACGGCGGCGCGCTGCCCGCGTCGCCCGCCGTCGTCGACTACGCCGCCCGGCAGGCCGTCGCCCCCGACGGCAAGGAGAAGGTCGCCGCCGTCGCGGCGGGGCTCGTACGCCCGCAGAGCGCGCTGATCCTCGACGGCGGCACCACCGCCCTCGCCGTCGCCCGCGCGCTCCCGCAGGACCTCGACTGCACCGTCATCACCCACAGCCCGACGATCGCCGCGGCCCTGCTCGACCACCCGCGCGCCGAGCTCTATCTCCTCGGCGGCCGCCTGTTCAAGCACTCGGCGGTCACCTGCGGCGCCGCGGCCGTCGAGGCCGCGCAGAACGTCTCCGCCGACCTCTGCCTGATCGGCGTCACCGGCGTCCACGCCGAGGCCGGGCTCACCACCGGCGACGCCGAGGAAGCGGCGATGAAGCGGGCTCTGGCGGCGCGGGCCGCCGAGACGTACATCCTCGCCTCGTCCGAGAAGATCGGCACGGCCTCCCGCTTCCGCGTGCTGCCCTGGTCGAAGGTGACCGGCGTGATCACCGACGCGGATCCGCGCCATCCTGTCGTCGCGCAGGTCGCGGGGCTCGGCGTGGAGATCTTGCCGGCGGGCTGAGCGGCGGGCTGACCGGTCGGTCCTGCCCGCATGGCGAGCGTCCTGGGCTCGCTGGACGGCCATGTGCTGTGCGGGGTGACGACGTTGGGGGGAGTGCCTGGCCCCCGCCGATCCCCGCCCGTACACGGTCCGCGCGCCCGTGGGGCTGCCCAGGCAGGATCGCGCCGGCCCGGTCGGCTTACCGGGCAGCGGAGTTCAGCGGTGGCGTCGGGACCGAGGTCGATCCGCTCGCGTGACGCGGCGCCGGGTCACGTCAGCGTCCACAGCGCCGCGAACGGCAACAGGACCAGCGGCACCGTGCGCGGGCAGACCCCCGTGGGCCTGCGGCGGGCCAGGCCCCGGTTGCTCAGGACCACGAACAGGGTCAGCAGCAGCGCGGACACCACGGCGAGAGCCATGATCACCGGGCCGTGGTCGAGCGTGTGGTAGTCGCAGAGCGGCGTCGCACCGGCCGCGGTCAGCTCGTCGAACCGGGCGCAGTCCGTGCCGAACCAGTTCGTCAGCAGCCAGGAAAGGCTGAAGAGGGGGACGAGCGCCGGTATCCCCAGCGCCAGATTGGCCACGACCGGCGGGACCCAGACGCGCAGCGGCCCGGCCCCGCCGAGAGAGTCGTCGGGGCCGTGAGCGGCGTCGGAGGAGGTGCCGTACTCACCTGCCACGCGGCGCACCCGTCGAACCCCGCACCATCAGCTCCCCGCGCACGACGTCCACCCGACCGGCCGGAGCCGCCTCCCGGCCCATCGCGATCCGCCCCGCCCGCGCCGCCGCCTCCGCCAGCGGCAGCCGTACGGTCGTCAGCGCCGGCACCGCGTCCACGCTGAACGGAAGGTCGTCGAAGCCCGCGACCGAGACGTCCTCGGGGATGCGCAGGCCCGCCTCGCGCAGGGCCGCGCACGCGCCGAGCGCCACCGTGTCGTTCGCGGCGACCACGGCCGTCAACTCCGGGTCCTTGCGCAGGAGTTCGGTCGTCGCCGTGTAGCCGGACGTGCGGTCGTACGAGCCGTGCGCCACCAGCCCCTCCGACTCGGGCACGCCCGCCGCGGCCAGCGCCTCGCGGTGTCCCTCCAGCCGGTCACGGGTCGTCGTGCGCTCCTCGGGGCCCGCCACGTAACCGATGCGGCGGTGCCCGAGCGTGAGCAGATGCTCCGTCAACTCCCGTCCACCGCCCCGGTTGTCGAAGGTCAGCGCCACCGCGTCGGTGTCCGGGACCGGCGGCCGCCCGCACAGCACGACCCGCGTGCCCGCCTCGGCCAGCCGCCGCAACTTCCCCGCCACGGCGGCGACATGGTCCGCGTTCTCGATCGCGCCGCCCGTGAGGACGACCGCCGCCGCGCGCTGACGCTGGAGCAGGGTGAGGTAGGTGAGCTCGCGCTCCGGGTCGCCGCCCGTGTTGCAGACCACCGCGAGCCGCTCGCCGCCCGCCCGGCCGCCGGGGCCCATGATCTCCGACTGCACGGCCGACGCCATGATCCCGAAGAAGGGGTCGGCGATGTCGTTGACGAGGACCCCGACCAGGTCCGAGGTGGACGCGGCGAGGGCGCTCGCGGGGCCGTTGAGGACGTAGTCCAGTTCGTCCACGGCCTTCAGGACCCGCTCACGGGTGGCCGCGGCGACCGGGTAGTTGCCGTTCAGTACGCGGGAGACGGTCGCGGGGGACACCTGCGCGCGGGCGGCCACATCCGCCAGGGTCACGGTCATCGAGTCAGCCTCCGTTGGCCTCTGTCGACACGCGGGCCCGGGTCGTCGGCCCCTGTCTCGTACCCGCTCTTGTCCGAGCGGCTGTGCAGAGGCTAGCTTCTTCTCAGATAGAAAGCGCTTGCTACGAAGGATCCGGCGGGCGCGGTTTCGTGCGCGCCGGACACGGCCCCGGTCGCACGAGCGGACAAGACGCGCAAAACATGGCAACGACTTCAGCGTGACGGCTTCCCGGCGACGCCCCCCAAGGGCCGGAGCGACGGACTGCCGGAAACCGCTGAGCGACGACCGACGAAGAAGGACGAAGGGACTCACGTGACACGCAAGACGGTGCGCATCGCCATGAACGGGGTGACGGGGCGCATGGGCTACCGCCAGCACCTCGTCCGTTCCGTCCTCGCCCTGCGCGAGCAGGGTGGGCTCGACCTCGGCGACGGCACGGTGCTGTGGCCCGAGCCGGTTCTCGTCGGCCGCCGCGAGTACGCCCTGAAGGCCCTCGCGCAGAAGCACGGTCTGGACGAGGCGAACGTCTCCACCGACATCGACGCCGTCCTCGCCGACGACAGCGTCGACATCTTCTTCGACGCCGCGATGACCTCCGGCCGCGAGGAGGTCCTCAAGAAGGCGATCGCCGCCGGGAAGCACGTCTACACGGAGAAGCCGACCGCCACCGGCCTGGAGGGCGCCATCGAGCTGGCCCGCCTGGCGCGCGAGGCGGGCGTCAAGTCCGGTGTCGTCCAGGACAAGTTGTTCCTGCCGGGCCTGCTCAAGCTGAAGCGGCTCATCGACGGCGGCTTCTTCGGACGGATCCTGTCCGTGCGCGGCGAGTTCGGCTACTGGGTCTTCGAGGGCGACTGGCAGGAGGCCCAGCGCCCCTCCTGGAACTACCGCTCCGAGGACGGCGGCGGCATCGTCGTCGACATGTTCCCGCACTGGGAGTACGTCCTGCACGAGCTGTTCGGCCGCGTCACCTCCGTCAACGCGCTCGCCACCACCCACGTCCCGACCCGCTGGGACGAGCACGGCAAGCCCTACGACGCCACCGCCGACGACTCCGCGTACGGCATCTTCCAGATCGAGGGCGGCATCGTCGCCCAGATCAACTCCTCCTGGGACGTGCGCGTCAACCGCGACGAACTCGTCGAGTTCCAGGTCGACGGCACCGAGGGCTCCGCCGTCGCCGGGCTGCGCAACTGCCGCGTCCAGCACCGCAGTGCCACCCCGAAGCCGGTCTGGAACCCGGACCTCCCGGCGACCTACTCCTTCCGCGACCAGTGGCAGGAGGTCCCGGACAACCAGGAGTTCGACAACGGCTTCAAGGTCCAGTGGGAGCTCTTCCTCAAGCACGTGTACGCGGGCGCCGAGTACCACTGGGACCTGCTCGCCGGCGCGCGCGGCGTCCAGATGGCCGAGCTCGGCCTGAAGTCGTCCGCCGAGGGCCGCCGCCTCGACGTCCCGGAGATCTCGCTGTGACCCTCCACCTCCCCTCCGCGGGTGGCGAGATGAGGGCGTACGAGCCCCGCACCGAGCCCCTCGCCTTCGACACGGGCGCGAAGCTCGCCTCCCGCGTCGTCTTCTCGGCGGCGCACGTCGTCGCCGACCCGTTCGCCGACACGACCCCGGACTCGCCGGCCGCCGTCGACTGGGACGCCACCCTCGCCTTCCGCCGCCACCTGTGGTCCCACGGGCTCGGCGTCGCCGAGGCGATGGACACCGCGCAGCGCGGCATGGGCCTGGACTGGGCGGGCGCCGCCGAACTCATCACGCGTTCGGCCGCCGAGGCGAAGGCCGTCGGCGGACTCATCGCCTGCGGCGTCGGCACCGACCAACTCACCACACCCGCAGGGGACCTGGCCGGGGTCAAGGCCGCGTACGAGGAGCAGCTCGCGCTCGTCGAGGGCGCGGGCGCGCAGGCGATCCTCATGGCGTCGCGGGCGCTCGCCTCCGTCGCCCGGGGCCCCGAGGACTACCTCGACGTGTACGGGCACCTGCTGCGCCAGGCGACCGAACCGGTCGTCCTGCACTGGCTCGGCCCGATGTTCGACCCGGCCCTGGACGGCTACTGGGGCTCCGCCGACCTGGACGCCGCGACGGAGACGTTCCTCGACGTCATCGCCGCGCACCCCGACAAGATCGACGGCATCAAGGTCTCCCTGCTCGACGCCCAGCGCGAGGTCGACCTGCGCCGCCGCCTCCCCAAGGGCGTGCGCTGCTACACCGGCGACGACTTCAACTACCCGGAGCTGATCGCGGGCGACGACCGGGGCTTCTCGCACGCCCTGCTCGGCATCTTCGACCCGCTGGGCCCGCTCGCCGCGCAGGCCGTCCGCGTCCTCGACACCGGCGACACCAAGGGATTCCGCGAACTCCTCGACCCCACCGTCGAGTTGTCCCGCCACCTCTTCCAGGCGCCGACCCGCTTCTACAAGACCGGCGTCGTCTTCCTGGCCTGGCTCGCCGGCCACCAGGACCACTTCACCATGGTCGGCGGCCTCCAGTCCGCGCGCTCGCTGCCGCACTTCGCGAAGGCGTACGAACTCGCCGACGGGCTCGGCCTGTTCCCGAACCCGGAGCTGGCCGAGACCCGCATGAAGAACCTGCTCGCCCTGTACGGAGTGACCGCATGACCGCCACCACCGCCGACCCGCGGTTCTCCATCAACCAGATGACGGTCAAGCAGCTCGGTCTGCCCGAACTGGTCGAGGCGTGCACCGAGTCGGGCGTCCGCAACATCGGTACCTGGCGCGCGCCCGTGCAGGAGTACGGCGTCGAGGCCGCCGCCAAGCTGCTGCGCGACGCCGGTCTCACCGTCACCACGCACTGCCGCGGCGGGTTCCTCACCGCCCTCGACGAGGCCGAGCGCACGGCGGCCGTCGACGACAACAAGCGCGCCGTCGACGAGGCGGTGACCCTCGGCACGGACGTCCTCGTCCTGGTCTCCGGCGGGCTGCCGGAGGGCTCGTACGACCTGGTGGGCGCCCGGGAGCGGATCGCGGACGCGCTCGTCGAGCTCGCCCCGTACGCCGCCGAGCGCGGGGTGCGCCTCGCGATCGAGCCGCTGCACCCGATGTACGCGGCCGACCGCTGCGTCGTCTCGACCCTGGCCCAGGCCCTGGACATCGCCGAGCGCTTCCCGGCCGACCAGGTCGGCGTGTGCGTCGACACCTACCACATCTGGTGGGACGACCAGGCGCCCGCGCAGATCGCGCGGGCCGGGGCGCAGGGACGTATCGCGACGTTCCAACTCGCCGACTGGACCACGCCGTTGCCCGAGGGCGTCCTCAACGGACGCGGGCAGATCGGCGACGGATCGATCGACATGCGGTACTGGCGCGGACTCGTCGAGGACCAGGGATACACCGGGCCGATCGAGGTCGAGCTGTTCAACGACGGGCTGTGGGCACGCGACGGCCGCGAGGTCCTCGCGGAGACGTCGGCCCGGTTCACGCGGCACGCCTGCTGAGCGACCGCCGCCGTTTCCCCGCGCCCCCAGGGGCGCGGGGAAACCCTCCGGACACCACCTGACAAAGTCCTCCTAGCGCTTGCGCGCCGCCCGCTTGCTCACGACCGCCAGGATCACCGGGATCAGCATCTCGATGCCCCGCGCCACGTTCGCCGCAGGCAGCCCCGTCTTCTTCGCGACCGCGTTCGCCACCGGGCGGCTCATCTTCGCCAGGACGCCCGCCACCAGCCCGCCGGACGCCATCCCGCCGAGCCCGCCGAGCGTCGCGACGCCCTGGAGCTGCGGCTCCTGCGGCACCTCGGGAGCCGTGGGCAGGTCCTTCAGGCCGCCGGATACCTCGGACACCGTGCCGCCCACGACCTCCCGCGCACCGGCGGCATCCGTGCCGAGCACACCGGCGAGCTCCTGGAGACGGTCGTCGCCGAGCTCGTCGAGGACGTCCTGTTCCAGCGGCTTGTCACCCGATTGTTCGCTCATGCCCCAAACGCTACGACTGCTCACTTATGTCGGCACGCTGAAAATCCCGCGAAGAAAACGCTCCGCAACCGTGCAACCTTTCCGGGACATGGCGGGTCTAGGGAGCGTCAGAACTTTTGGAGGGGGATCTGGGGGGATCGGAAGTTCTGACGAGGAGGGGAAGCGTCGAGGGCCCGGTCCGCGGACCGGGCCCCTCGTAGCAATCTCCGGGCCGCCGCGAACGCCGGCAGACGCTAGAAGAAGACTCCGCAGCGCAGCAGCACGTTCGCGTACGGCCGCGCCTCCCCGGTCCGCACGACGAGCCGCGCCGACGCCGACAGCGCCTTCAACTCCTCGTGCGTGACGAAACCGAGCGACGGCACCCGGGACTCGAGGAGCCCGGCCGCGGACGGGTTCGCGGAGCGCACCTCGTGGGCCGCGGTGCCCGCCTCCACCACCAGCTCGTCCAGCAGCCCGTCGAGGACCTCGGCGAACGACGGCACCCCCGCCCGGAAGGCGAGGTCGACCACGCGCGGCCCCGCCGGGATCGGCATCCCCGCATCACACACGAGGACCCCGTCCCCGTGCCCCAACTCGGCCAGCGCGCCCGCCAGATGACGGTTGAGTATCCCGGCCCTCTTCACAGCGAAGCGACCTCGTCCGCCGTCGGGTACGACGCCTGCGCGCCCTCCTTCGTGACCGCGGCCGCGCCGACCCGCGCCGCGTAGGCCGCGGCGTCCGCCAGCGACTCACCGGTGCCGAGCCGCCACGCGAGCGCCGCCGTGAACGCGTCACCCGCGCCCGTCGTGTCCACGGCCTTCACCCGCACCGACGCCACCCGCCGCGCCCCGGACGCGTCCGCGACCAGCGCGCCCTCGGACCCGAGCGTGATGACGACCGAGCGCGGGCCGAGCGCGAGCAGGTCCCGCGCCCAGTCCTCCGGCTCACCGTCGGGCTCCGCGCCGAGGACCACCCGCGCCTCGTGCTCGTTCACGATCAGCGGGTCGCAGGCCGCGAGGACCTCGTCCGGCAGCGGCGCGGGCGGCGACGGGTTCAGCACCAGCCGGGCCCCGTCGGCGACCGACCGGGCGACCTCGGCGACCGACTCCAGCGGGATCTCCAGCATCACGGAGACGACCTTGGCGCCGGCGAACAACCCGCCCGCCGCCCGTACGTCGTCCGGCGTCAGCCGCCCGTTCGCGCCCGGCGACACCACGATCGAGTTGTCGCCCGACGGGTCGACGGTGATCAGCGCGACGCCGGTGGGCGCCCCGCCGACCAGCACACCGGACGTGTCGACACCGGCCGACTCCATCGAGTCGCGCAGCAGCCTGCCGTGCCCGTCGTCGCCGACGCGCGCGAGCAGTGCCGTACGGGCACCGAGCCGGGCGGCGGCGACGGCCTGGTTGGCGCCCTTGCCGCCCGGATGGACCACCAGGTCGGAGCCGAGGACGGTCTCACCGGCGGCGGGACGCCGGTCGACGCCCACCACCAGGTCGGCATTGGCGGAGCCGACGACGAGGAGGTCGTAGGTGTTCATGCGTTGTGCCCTTCTTCGTACGTCACTCGAAGATATGCGAACCGGTACAGGTCACTCGAAGTCGGCGACGTTCTTCGACGTCACGACCTTCACCGGCACCTTCACCGCACCGGCGATCTTCTCGTCCCGCGCCGCCTTGATCGCGTTCTGGACGGCCATCCTGCCGAGCTCGCGCGGCTGCTGGGCCACCGACGCGTACAGCGTCCCGGCCCGCACCGCCTTGAACCCGTCCGGCGTCCCGTCGAACCCGACGACGTCCACGGACCTGCCCGCCTTGGAGCCGAGCGCCTTCACCGCGCCGAGCGCCATCTCGTCGTTCTCGGCGAAGACACCGTCGATGTCGGGGTGCGACTGGAGCAGGTTCGTCATGACGTCGAGCCCCTTGGTGCGGTCGAAGTCGGCGGGCTGCTTCGCGACGACCTTGATGCCCGGGTACCGCTTGATCCCGGCGGCGAACCCGGCACCGCGCTCCCGGCTCGCCGACGTACCGGCCTGGCCCTGGAGGATCACGATGGTGCCCTTGCCGCCGAGCTTGTCGGCCAGCGTCTTCGCGGCCTGTTTGCCGCCCGCGACGTTGTCGGAGGCGACGAGCGTGGCGGTCTTTGCCTTGTTCACCCCGCGGTCGGCGGCGACGACGGGAATGCCCGCCTTGACGGCACCGCGCACGGACGGACCGACCGCGTCGGAGTCCACCGGGTTGACGATCACCGCGCCCATGCCCTCGCTCGTGAAGTTCTGCAACTGGTTCGCCTGCTGCGACGCGTCGTTCTGCGCGTCCGTGACCGTCAGCTCGACGCCCCGCTTCTTGGCCTCCGCCTGCGCGCCCGCCCGCATCTCGGTGAAGAACGGGTTGTTGAGCGTGGAGACCGCCATGCCGAGCTTCAGATCCTTCGTGCCGCCCGACGACGAACCGTTGTTCCACAGCGCGAGACCGCCGACGATCGCCGCGGCGACGACGGCCGCGATCACGTACTGCATCCGCTGCTTCGGCCCGCCCGCACCGGCACCCGCCGCGGCCGGCTGCGCACCGGCCTTCCTGCGCGCCGTGTCGAGCAGCACCGCGAGCGCGATCACCACACCGATGACGACCTGCTGCCAGAACGCCGACACGGACAGGAGGTTGAGGCCGTTGCGCAGCACCGCGAGGATCAGCGCGCCGATGAACGTGCCCGACGCCTTGCCCGTGCCACCGGCCAGCGAGGCGCCGCCGATGACGACCGCGGCGATGGCGTCCAGCTCGTACCCCTGAGCGGCCTGCGGCTGCGCGGAGACCAGACGCGAGGCGAGCACGATGCCCGCGACGGCCGCGAACAGCCCCGACAGGCCGTAGATGACGAGCTTCTGCCGCTTCACACGCAGCCCGGACAGGCGCGCGGCCTCCTCGTTGCCACCGATCGCGTACATGGACCGGCCGATGAACGTCCGCCCCAGCACGACCGCCGTGACGACACCCATCACGACCATCACGATGACGGGCACCGGCAGCCAGCCGCCGAGCGTGTCACCCAGCGTGGACACCGACTCGGGGAACGGGATCGGCGAGCCCTGCGAGATGACGAGCGACAGACCGCGGCCGACCGACAGCATCGCCAACGTCGCGATGAACGGCGGCAGTTTGCCGTACGAGATCAGCGCACCGTTCACGAAACCGCACGCCACACCGGTGAGCACGGCGAGGACGACCGCTATCGCGACGGGCACGCCCTCGTTCGTGGCCGCCCAGGCGAGGACGGTCGCCGACAGAGCCGCCACCGAACCGACCGACAGGTCGATGCCCGCCGAGACGATGACGAAGGTGACACCGAACGCGAGGATGGCGGTCACGGCCGCCTGCACCCCCACGTTCAGCAGGTTCTGCGTGGTCAGGAAGTCACCCGAGAGCAGCGACATCACGATGACGAGGACGACGAGCGCGGTGAGCGCGCCGTTGTCGAGGAGCAGCCGCAGCAGACTCCCGTTCTTGGCCTGTGTCTTCTTGAGCGTGTCAGTGCTTGTCGTGGTCACGGGAGCCCTCCTCCTCGGACGAGTCGTGGTTCTGGTTGCTGACGGCGAGCGCCATCACGGAGTCCTGCGTGGCGTCGTCGGCGGCGAGTTCACCGGCGATCCGGCCCTGGGCCATCACCAGCACGCGGTCGCTCATGCCGAGCACCTCCGGCAGATCGCTGGAGATCATCAGGACGGCGTGGCCCGCGGCGGTCAGCTCATTGATCAACTGGTAGATCTCGACCTTGGCGCCCACGTCGATCCCGCGCGTCGGCTCGTCGAGGATGAGCACCTTGATGTCCGCGAGCAGCCACTTGCCGATGACGACCTTCTGCTGATTGCCGCCGGACAGCGTGCGCACGTGCTGACCGAGCCCCGCCATGCGCACGCCCAACTGCGACGCGATGCGCACGGCGGCCGCGTGCTGCCCCTTGAGGTCGACGAACCCGCCGCGCGTCGCGGCCCGCATCGTGACGAGCCCCAGATTCTCCTCGACCGACTGATCGAGGACGAGGCCCTGCCCCTTGCGGTCCTCGGGCACCAGCCCGACCCCCGCGGCCATGGCGGCGTTCACGTCGTGCCGGGGGAGCGCCGCGCCCGCGACCTCCACCGACCCCTTGTCGTACGGATCGGCCCCGAAGACCGCCCGGACCACCTCGGTCCGCCCCGCGCCGACGAGCCCGGCGATGCCGACGACCTCACCGGCCCGCACCTCGAAGCTCACGTCGTGGAAGACGCCGTCGCGCGTCAGACCCTCGACCTTCAGCAACGCGCCGCCCGTGTCCGGGCGTTCGCGCGGGTACTGCTGCTCGATCGACCGTCCCACCATGAGGCGGACGAGCTCGTCCTCGGCGGTGGAGGCGGGCACCTGGCCGACGCTCCGCCCGTCCCTGATGACGGTGACGCGGTCGCCGAGAGCGGCGATCTCCTCCAGGTGGTGGGTGATGAAGACGATGCCGACCCCGTCCTCGCGCAGCGCCCGCACGATGGCGAACAGCTTCTCGACCTCCTCGGAGGTCAGCACGGCGGTCGGCTCGTCCATGATCAGCACCCGTGCGTCCAGGCTGAGCGCCTTCGCGATCTCGACCATCTGGAGCCGGGCGATGCCCAGTTCGCGCACGCGCGCGCGGGGCGACACGTTCACGCCCACGCGCGCGAGGAGCGCCTCGGCGTCCTGCTCCATCTTCTTCCGGTCGATGAGACCGAAGCGGCGGGGCTGGCGCCCCAGGAAGATGTTCTCGGCGACGGTCAGATCCGGGACCAGGTTGAACTCCTGGTAGATCGTCGCGATGCCGAGCCGCTCGGCGTCCTGCGCACCATGGATACGGACCTGCTCGCCGCCGACGGTGACGCGGCCCTCGTCGGGCGTGTAGGCACCGGAGAGCATCTTGATCAGCGTGCTCTTCCCGGCCCCGTTCTCACCGAGCAGGACGTGCACCTCGCCGCGGCGCAGATCGAAGTCGACGCTGTCGAGCGCGACCACGCCGGGGAAGGTCTTCCGTATCCCTTCGATACGCAGCAACTCGTCCGGGTTGCCTGCCGGTTTCACCGGGTGCTCCTCTCCGTTGAGGTACGCGGTCCAGAGGGCTCGCCGCACGACCGGCGTACGACGAGGTGGGCGGGGAGGGTGACCGACTCGGGGACGCGCCCCTCGATGCGGTCGACCAGGGCGCGCACGGCGGCCCGGCCCAGGTCCTTGGTCGGCTGGGCGATCGCCGTGACCGGCGGATCGGTGTGCACGAACCAGGGGATGTCGTCGAAGGCGGCGAGCGCGATGTCGTGCGGGACGCGCAGCCCGCGCGCGCGGACGGCGTCGAGCGCGCCGAGCGCCATCAGGTTGTCGGCGGCGAACACGACGTCGGGCGGCTCGGGGAGGTCCAGGAACCCCTCCGTGACGCGGCGCCCGCTGTCCGCCTGGAAGTCGCCCTGGCCGATGTAGGCGTCGGGCAGCTCGATCGCGTACCGGGCGAGGGCCTCGCGGAAGGCGTCGACGCGTTCGCTGCCGGTGGTCGTCGCGGCCGGGCCCGCGATGATCGCGAGGCGGCGGTGGCCGAGCCGGTGCAGATGGGCGACGAGGTCGCGGATGGCGGCGCGGCCGTCGGACCGCACGACGGGGACGTCGACGCCGGGGATCCACCGGTCGACGAAGACCATCGGCGTGCCCGCGCGGACGGCGCCGAGCATCAGCGGGGAGCCGCCGTCGGTGGGGGAGACCAGGAGGCCGTCGATGCGCCGGTCGAGCAGGTTCTGGACGTGGTGGTCCTGGAGGTCGGGGCGCTCGTCGGCGTTCCCGATGATCACGCTGTAGCCGAGCGCGCGGGCCTCCTCCTCGACGGAGCGGGCGAGCTCGGTGAAGTACGGGTTCAGCACGTCGCTGATGACCAGGCCGAGGGTGCGGGTCTGGTCGGTGCGCAGGGAGCGGGCGACGGCGTTCGGCCGGTAGCCGAGGGATTCCACGGCGGCCAGCACGCGGGTGCGCGCGTCCGGGCTGACGGACGGATGACTGTTGAGGACGCGGGAGACGGTCGCGACCGAGACTCCGGCCGCGGCGGCGACATCCTTGATGCTCGCGCTCGACGACATCACAGACCACCTCCTTGTGGCTGCGGGAGCTCATGTGCGACGAGTAGGTCGCACATGTGCGTGGAATCGATTACATGAGGGATTGGAATCGATTACACGGGAGTCTGGCAAGAGGGGTTCCGGTTGTCGTGACCGGATCGTGATGAGGGAGGGGTGAAGGAGGGGGCGTTGTCGGTGCGGCGTGCCATGGTGGAAGGCACGGGTCACGAGGTACGCGGACCCAGCGACGAACGGAGCCAGGAACCGTGAACCACGCGCAGCTCACCGCACTCGGCCGCGCCCTGCGCCTGCTCGGCGAGCACGGTGACGGCCTCACCGGCGACACGTCGGACACCAAGCTCCACGAGGTGCGGGGCGACGTGAAGCGCGCCCTGGAGCTGCTCGACGGCACGGTCGCCGGCGCCGCGCCCACGACCCGCTGCCCCGAGCACCCCCAGGGCGCGGTCGACGAGACGGCGCCCGACCTGTGCCTGCTGTGCGAGACGCGCCGCAGGCAGGCCCGCCGCTCGGAGTACGGCGGCGGGCCCGCCCGCCCGCGCGGCGAGCAGCAGGGCGCGGTGATGTCGCGCTACGGCACGCGCGAGGACCGCCCGCAGCCGCAGCAGCGCTGGATCCCCGAGATGTGGACCGGCCAGGTGTGGCAGCTCTGCGGCACCCCGCGCCACGACCGCCGCGAGGCGGACCTCTATCTGGCGGCCCAGCGCCGCCGCCCCGACGCGGCGATGGCGTACCGCCTGGTCCACGAGTTCACGGACTACGAGGTCGTGCGGGTGTGGGGGACGCCGGTGAAGGTGGACGTGGAGCCGATGGGCGGGATCTGAGTCAGGGGGTCACGCCTGGTCGTCGTCGCTGCCGGTCCTGTCGGCGTTCTTGCCGCCGGCGGCGCGGTGGGTGGTCGAGGCGAAGCCCAGCCAGGTGTGCCGGTTGCCCGCCCAGCACCAGCCGACCTTGGGGGCGTCGCGGCGCTCGCGGCCGTCGCGTCCCGTGCCGTTGCTGATCCAGATCGCCGGGGTACGGGCGTCGAGGGTGCCGTCGGCCTTGGGCAGCCGGGAGCCGATCGTCATGAAGCAGTGGTTCCGGTCCAGCACCCCGGGCTGCTGGAGCACCCAGTGGATCCCCTCCGTGAGGAGCAGCGGGGTCCGGTCCCGCTCGGTGAGCGCGGGAAGCGCCTCGCCCGGACTCCAGTCCGCCATGTCGTCACCGCGGTCGGGCCGGGCCACGAGATAGAGCGGGGCGTCGGGCACGTCGACCGACTCGATCGGGGTGAACCGGTCCACGTCGGTCATGTCGACGACGACGAATCCCGGCTTGTCGCCGCGACGCAGCAGCGGGGCGAGGGCCGAGGCGGGGGCGCGGTCGGGATGGACGACGAGCAGGACGTCACCGCCCCGCTCCTCCGCCTCCTTACCGAAGGCCCGCACGTCGGCGGCGGACAGTCCGGCGATGTCGTGCACGCCGAGCTCGATCAGACGCTCGGCCTGGGCGGCGGGTGACGGCAGCGGGGGCAGGGCGGCCGCGGACGCGGCAGCGGGAGCGGTCGTGGGTGCGGTGGTCGGTGCGGTGGTGGATGCTGCGGCGGATTCGGTCACGGAACTCCCTCGGTTCGTGGCGTGCACGGTCGCGGCGTGCTGTGGTCCCAACGCGGCACCCCTCCCTGTGAGTTCCCTGAGCGTCAGGGTGGACCGGCACGCTCACTGCCCGGCGCGGTCCTCGGCGAGCGTGTGCGCCACCAGCGCGTTGGCGTGCCCGTGCCCGATCCCGTACGCGCTCTTCAGCCAGTTCACCAGCTCCATGTGCCGGGTGAGCGGCGAGGAACGGATGGCGTCCTGCCAGTGGGAGACGGGCTGCCCGTACTTCTTCTCGATGGACGGGAAGTAGGAGGCGGGGCCCTTGACGGTGGTCATGAGTGCGGTCCTGTCTGCCGGGGCCTGTGACGGCCGGTTCCTGTCACGGTCGCCTGTATGACCGGGCGGCGGGGAGAAACTCATCGGTCGGCCCCAGGACGCGTCGTCCGGCGCTCACGGTTCCGGGTTCCGCCCCCGTTGTCAGACGTCGCCGCTACCGTCGGATCATGTCGAAGCAGCAGGCGGCTGCCGGGGCGCGGCCGATGGCGCGGCTCGAGGGGGTCCTCGAGCGGATCACGTACGCCAATGAGGAGACCGGGTACACGGTCGCGCGGGTGGACACCGGCAGAGGCGCCGGCGATCTGCTGACCGTCGTCGGGTCGCTGCTCGGCGCGCAGGCGGGGGAGTCGCTGCGGATGGAGGGCTGGTGGGGCTCGCATCCGCAGTACGGCAAACAGTTCACCGTCGAGAACTACACGACGATCCTGCCCGCGACCATCCAGGGAATCCGCCGCTACCTCGGCTCCGGACTGGTCAAGGGGATCGGGCCGGTCTTCGCCGACCGCATCACACAGCACTTCGGGGTCGACACCCTCGACATCATCGAGCAGGACCCGAAGCGCCTCATCGAGGTGCCGGGGCTCGGACCCAAGCGCACCAAGAAGATCGCCGACGCGTGGGAGGAGCAGAAGGCCATCAAAGAGGTGATGGTGTTCCTCCAGACCGTCGGCGTCTCCACCTCCATCGCCGTGCGCATCTACAAGAAGTACGGCGACGCGTCGATCTCCGTCGTCAAGAACCAGCCGTACCGGCTCGCCTCGGACGTCTGGGGCATTGGCTTCCTCACCGCCGACCGCATCGCCCAGTCCGTCGGCATCCCGCACGACAGCCCCGAGCGCGTGAAGGCCGGTCTCCAGTACGCCCTGTCGCAGTCCACCGACCAGGGCCACTGCTTCCTGCCCGAGGAGCGCCTCATCGCCGACGCGGTGAAGCTGCTCCAGGTCGACACGGGCCTCGTCATCGAGTGCCTCGCCGAACTGACCCTGCCCGACGAGCACACCGGGGACGTCGGCGTCGTACGGGAACAGGTGCCCGGAGCCGACGGGCAGCCGGTCACGGCCGTGTACCTGGTCCCCTTCCACCGAGCCGAACTGTCGCTCTCCGCGCAGCTGTTGAGACTCCTGCGCACCGACGACGACCGGATGCCCGCGTTCCGGGACGTGGCCTGGGACAAGGCCCTCGCCTGGCTCGCGGACCGCACGGGAGCGACGCTCGCGCCCGAGCAGGAGCAGGCCGTGAGGCTCGCGCTGAGCGAGAAGGTCGCGGTGCTCACCGGCGGGCCCGGCTGCGGCAAGTCGTTCACGGTGCGCTCGATCGTGGAGCTGGCGCGCGCGAAGAAGGCGAAGGTCGTCCTCGCCGCGCCGACCGGCCGGGCCGCCAAGCGCCTCGCCGAGCTGACGGGAGCGGAGGCCTCGACCGTCCACCGCCTGCTCGAACTGAAACCGGGGGGCGACGCCGCGTACGACAAGGACCGGCCGCTCGACGCGGATCTCGTCGTCGTGGACGAGGCGTCGATGCTGGATCTGCTGCTCGCCAACAAGCTGGTGAAGGCCGTGGCACCGGGTGCACACCTGCTCTTCGTCGGCGATGTGGACCAGCTGCCGAGCGTCGGCGCGGGGGAGGTCCTGCGCGACATGCTGGCGCCGGACAGCCCGGTGCCGGCCGTCCGGCTGACCCGCATCTTCCGCCAGGCCCAGGAGTCCGGCGTGGTCACGAACGCCCACCGGATCAACTCCGGTACGCCGCCCCTCACCCAGGGCCTGAAGGACTTCTTCCTCTTCGTGGAGGAGGACACGGAGGAGGCGGGGCGGCTGACCGTCGACGTCGCCGCCCGGCGCATTCCGGCCAAGTTCGGCCTCGATCCGCGGCGCGACATCCAGGTGCTCACCCCGATGCACCGCGGCCCGGCCGGCGCGGGCGCGCTCAACGGCCTCCTCCAGCAGGCGATCACACCGGGCCGCCCCGAGCTGCCCGAGAAGCGGTTCGGCGGCCGCGTCTTCCGCGTCGGCGACAAGGTCACGCAGATCAGGAACAACTACGACAAGGGGGCGAACGGCGTGTTCAACGGCACGGTCGGGGTCGTCACCTCCCTCGACGCCGACGAGCAGAAACTCACCGTCCGCACCGACGAGGACGAAGAGGTGTCCTACGACTTCGACGAGCTCGACGAGCTCGCCCATGCCTACGCTGTCACCATCCATCGTTCGCAGGGCAGCGAGTATCCGTGCGTGGTGATCCCGGTCACGACCGGGGCCTGGATGATGCTTCAGCGGAACCTCCTCTACACGGCGGTCACGCGTGCGAAGCGGCTCGTCGTCCTGGTCGGCTCACGCAAGGCGCTCGGCCAGGCTGTGCGCACGGTTTCCGCGGGTAGACGCTGTACCGCACTCGCTTTCCGGCTGGCCGGTGCGCACCTTCAAAAGATTTGATCGATCAAATTCGTCGTGAAGGTCACAGACCACTTCCGGAACCAGGGCGAAGGGGGCAGGATGAGCAGGTTGGCGGCACTCAGTGCCGCCAATAGGCCCAATGGTCGACCCCGAGTGCACTCTGCTGGGCCAAGTGGGGGATGGTAGAGACAGTCAGGGCACCTCGAAGAAGAGGCACTACGTCGGTGAGGGACGAGACGTGAGCGACAACTCTGTAGTACTGCGGTACGGCGATGGCGAATACACCTACCCGGTGATCGACAGCACCGTCGGCGACAAGGGCTTCGACATCGGGAAGCTCCGGGCCCAGACCGGACTGGTGACCCTCGACAGCGGATACGGCAACACCGCCGCCTATAAATCCGCGATCACCTACCTCGACGGTGAGCAGGGCATTCTCCGGTACCGCGGCTACCCGATCGAGCAGCTGGCGGAGCGTTCCACCTTCACCGAGGTGGCCTACCTGCTGATCAACGGCGAGCTCCCGACCGTGGACGAGCTCTCCACCTTCAAGAACGACATCACGCAGCACACGCTGCTGCACGAGGACGTCAAGCGGTTCTACGACGGGTTCCCGCGCGACGCCCACCCGATGGCCATGCTGTCGTCGGTCGTCTCCGCGCTGTCCACCTTCTACCAGGACAGCCACAACCCGTTCGACGAGCAGCAGCGCAACCTGTCGACGATCCGCCTGCTCGCCAAGCTTCCGACGATCGCGGCGTACGCGTACAAGAAGTCGGTCGGCCACCCGGTGGTCTACCCGCGCAACGACCTCGGCTACGTCGAGAACTTCCTGCGCATGACCTTCTCGGTGCCGGCCGCCGAGTACGACCTGGACCCGACGGTCGTCTCCGCGCTGGACAAGCTGCTCATCCTGCACGCGGACCACGAGCAGAACTGCTCGACGTCCACCGTGCGTCTGGTCGGCTCGTCGCAGGCGAACATGTTCGCGTCGATCTCCGCCGGTATCTCCGCGCTGTGGGGCCCGCTGCACGGCGGCGCCAACCAGTCGGTCCTGGAGATGCTCGAGGGCATCCAGGCCTCCGGCGGCGACGTCGACACCTTCATCCGCAAGGTGAAGAACAAGGAAGACGGCGTGAAGCTCATGGGCTTCGGGCACCGCGTCTACAAGAACTTCGACCCCCGGGCGAAGATCATCAAGGCGGCGGCGCACGACGTCCTCTCGGCGCTCGGCAAGAGCGACGAGCTGCTCGACATCGCGCTGAAGCTGGAAGAGCACGCGCTGGCCGACGACTACTTCGTCGAGCGCAAGCTCTACCCGAACGTCGACTTCTACACCGGCCTGATCTACCGGGCCATGGGCTTCCCGACCGAGATGTTCACGGTCCTGTTCGCCCTGGGTCGTCTGCCGGGCTGGATCGCCCAGTGGCACGAGATGATCAAGGAGCCCGGATCGCGTATCGGGCGCCCGCGTCAGATCTACACCGGTGTCGTCGAGCGGGACTTCGTCCCGGTCGAGCAGCGCTGAGTGTCGCTGCTGAGCCGCGTCGCGGCGTAGCGCCGCGGTCGTCGTAGCACCGCGGCAGGAGCGTAAGAGAAAGCGCCCCGCTGCCGGTCCCCCCACGGGCCGGCAGTCGGGGCGCTTTCCTTTTCCCGGTGCGGATTCCCCCCACGGGATCCGTCCGGGCGTCTGCGGTGCGTCGGTCGCCGGAACACGTACGCACGGGTGGGCCGCTCAAGCTCCCCGGTGCACGTGTCCCGGCCAACGCAGTCGGGGCCGTCCCCCAAGACGGTCCCGCTCGACACGGAGACGTCCCCCAAGACGTTTCCTGTATCGCTCCTTAGACTCACGAGACCTGCAAAGGGTTACGTTCACATCAATGTGATCTGCGTCTCTTGCATATGTCCCGTGTGTACGCAAGAGGCCCGATCTGTGGATCCCGGCCCCCTGAGTGAGAGTGCTGCAATTGTGCCGTGTGGATTGTGTGGAGGTCCAGGGCCTACTAGGTGAATTTGCGCAGGCGGAGACTATTGGTCACAACGAAGACCGATGAGAACGCCATTGCGGCACCCGCGATCATCGGGTTCAGGAGCCCCGCGGCGGCCAGCGGAAGCGCGGCGAGGTTGTAGCCGAAGGCCCACCAGAGGTTGCCCTTGATCGTGGTGAGGGTGCGGCGGGAGAGCCGGATCGCGTCGGCCGCCACCCGCAGATCACCGCGTACGAGCGTCAGGTCGCCCGCCTCGATCGCCGCATCCGTGCCCGTGCCCATGGCCAGGCCGAGATCGGCGGTGGCCAGCGCGGCGGCGTCGTTCACTCCGTCGCCCACCATCGCCACGCCCCGGCCCTCGGCCTGAAGTCGCTCGATGGTCCTCACCTTCTCCTCGGGCAGCACCTCCGCGATCACGTCCTCCGGGGCGATGCCGACCGCGCGGGCGACCGACTCGGCGGCGGCGCGGTTGTCGCCGGTGAGCAGCATCGGCGTCAGGCCCAGGGCGCGCAGTTCCGTCACCGCCTGAGCGCTGGTCTCCTTCACCGCGTCGGCGACCGTGAGGACACCGCGGGCCGCACCGTCCCAGGCGACGGTGATCGCCGTGCCGCCGGTCGCCTCCGCCGCGCGCAGGGACTCCCTGAGCGGGGGCGGCAGGGTGAAGCCCTCCTGGGTCAGGAGGCGGGCGCGTCCTGCCAGGACCGTGTGGCCCTCCACCGTGCCGCGCACGCCCAGGCCGGGGACGCTGGAGAAGTCGGTGACCGGAGGGAGCTCGCCCGCCTGATCGGCCGCGGCCCTCGCCACGGCGCGGGCCACCGGGTGCTCGGAGGCGTGCTCCAACGCTCCCGCCAGACGGAGGAGATCCTTGTCGTTCACGTCCTCCGAGGGGTGCGTCGACTCCAAGGTCATGCGGCCCGTGGTGACCGTGCCGGTCTTGTCCAGCACGATCGTGTCCACCGTGCGGGTCGACTCCAGGACCTCGGGACCCTTGATGAGGATGCCCAGCTGGGCGCCGCGACCGGTGCCGACCATGAGCGCCGTGGGCGTCGCGAGTCCGAGCGCGCACGGGCAGGCGATGATCAGGACCGCCACGGCCGAGGTGAACGCCGCCGTGGTGTCGCCCGTGACGAGAAGCCGTACGAGCAGGGTGGCGACCGCGATCGCCAGCACCGCCGGGACGAAGATCGCGGAGATGCGGTCGGCCAGGCGCTGGACCTGGGCCTTTCCGGTCTGGGCGTCCTCGACCAGGCGGGCCATGCGGGCGAGTTGGGTGTCGGCGCCGACGTGGGTGGCCTCGACGACCAGACGGCCGCCCGCGTTGACGGTCGCACCCGTGACCGGGTCCCCGACGGTGACGTCCTCGGGGAGCGACTCTCCCGTGAGGATGGACGCGTCCACGGCCGATGTGCCCTCGACGACCCTGCCGTCCGTGGCGATCTTCTCTCCGGGGCGTACGACGAAGCGGTCGCCGGGCTGGAGGCGGTCCGCCGGGACACGGGTCTCCGTGTTGTCGGCGTCGAGCAGGGTGACGTCCTTCGCGCCCAGTTCGAGCAGGGCGCGCAGGGCCGCCCCCGCGCTGCGTTTCGCGCGGGCCTCCAGGTAGCGGCCGATGAGGATGAACGTGACCACGCCCGATGCCACTTCGAGGTAGATCGTGGAGGAGGCGTCGGCGGGGGTGCCGGTGAGGCTGAAGCCGTGGCGCATGCCGTTCATGCCGGCGTCGCCGAGGAACAGGGCCCACAGGGACCAGCCGTAGGCGGCGAGGGTGCCGAGCGAGACGAGGGTGTCCATCGTGGCGGCGCCGTGGCGCAGGTTCGTCCACGCGGCGCGGTGGAAGGGGAGGCCGGCCCAGACGACCACCGGTGAGGCGAGGGTGAGTGAGAGCCACTGCCAGTTGTCGAACTGGAGCGCCGGGATCATGGAGAGGGCCACCACGGGGGCCGTGAGTACCGCCGCGATCTTCAGGCGCTGGCCCGGTGGTGTTCCGGGTGGTGTTACGGGCGGCTTCGCGGAGGGGGGTGTCGTCGCCGCCCGGTCGAGTGGGGGCGGGGACGTGCCGGGGTACCTCCTCGGCCGGATCGGTCGTGTCGTTTCCTGACGACCGATGTCGCGCGTCCCGGGCTGTGTTCCTGCGGAGTCCTGCGGGGGTACCCCGGCACGTCCCCTCACGTCGGTGGGCGACTGCGGGAGTGTCCGTGGGCTCTCCAGCGGGGTCGCTGTGTAGCCGAGTTTGGTGATCGTCGTGATCAGCAGTGCCGGGTCGACCTCGAGGGCGTGGGTGACCTTGGCCTTTTCCGTGGCCAGGTTGACCGTCGCGGTCACGCCCTCCAGGCGATTGAGCTTCTTCTCGATGCGGGCGGAGCAGGACGCGCAGGTCATGCCCCCGATCGCCAGGTCGAGGGTGAGGGGCTGCTGTGGTGCGTCCGTCATGGTGCTTTCGAGACTACGGCGACGGGGCCGGGGGAGTGCCCCGGCCCCGGTGTCCGTGTGGTGTGTGCGTGGGGTGTGCTTGTGGGTCTTTACGGTTGGGTGGCCTGTGTCTTTACGGCTGGGTGATGAGTTCGTAGCCCGCCTCGTCCACTGCCGCGCGGACCTTCTCCTCGTCCAGGGGAGCCGCGGAGATCACGGTCACCTGGCCGGTGGCGGCCACCGCCTTCACCGAGGAGACGCCCTCGATCTCCGAGATCTCGCTGGAGACCGCGCCCTCGCAGTGGCCGCACGTCATGCCCTTGACCTGGTACACGGTCGTGATCGCACCCTCGGTGGCCTCGGGCGTGGCGTCCGAGTGACAGGCGCCGCCGCAGCAGGACCCGGCGGCCTCGGCGGAGTCGGTTCCGATCTGGGGGAGCTCGGTCTGGGCGCTCATGTCGTTCTCCTTGGTAGACGGGCCATGGCGGGGCTGCCGGGTGCCCCCGGCATCTCCTGACGCACTCGACTCTATACCCCTAGGGGGTATTTTTCCAAGATGGATCGCGGCGGGCCAGCGAGCGGACCCAGGCGATGCCGAGAAGCGAGATCAGGAGCAGGCCGCCGACCGAGAAGAGCGTGAAGAGATGCTGCTGGGTGTCGGTGGGGCTGGGGATGTAGCCCTCCGCGAAGAGGCTGCGGTCCAGGCCCGAGGTGGTGAGGCGGGCCACCAGCCAGATCGCGATGCCGTGCATCGAGTCCCACAGGGCGTGCAGGAGCGAGACACCCAGATAGGTGACGATCACCGGGGCCGCGAAACGGTAGCGCCCGTTCGGCTTGCGGAAGGAGAGCAGGGTGGCGCCCGCGATCGCCGTCCACAGGCCGTGGCCGAACGGGGCGAGCAGGCCGCGCAGTACCTCGGTCTCCAGGAGCGAGCGCAGGTCGATGCCCTTCATGCTGACCGCCGCGTTGAACGCGTACCCCGCGCTCTCGAACGCCGCGAAGCCGAAGCCGACCGTGGCGCCCAGGACCAGGCCCGCCCGCAGCCCGTGGATGCGCGGGTAGCGGTGCAGCACGTACATGAGGGCGAGGAGCTTCACCGCTTCCTCGATCAGGCCCACGCCCACGAACATCCAGAGGGAGGGGTGCAGGAGGTAGTACTCCATCACCGAGGCGCCCAGCACGCCGAGGATGCCGCCCACCAGGAAGCAGCCCAGGATCACGTTCACGCCCAGGTCACGGCCGTGACGCTCGTACGCCCACAGGACGAAGGTGGCCGGCACCAGGAAGCTGCCGAGCATGATCAGGGTGGGGAGGAGCGTGGTGTTCTTCGTGGCGTAGGTGACGATCGCCGTCAGGACCCAGAGGGCCAGGCCGCCCCAGAGGCAGCGCTTCCACAGGCCCGGACGGATCTGAGGGCCGGGGGGTGGCGGCTGCTGGGGGATGCGGGCCTGCGGGGCCCCTGGGGGCTGGGGGTGCGTCACGACGACTCCCTCGGTGCGTACGTAACTGGCTGTGGGCTTGGGCGATTTGCCCGAAGTTTATGGTAGGAACCCGTTATGTCGCAGTACGGGACGTTGATTCTGATCATGGCCGTCGCGGTGCTCGCACCCCTTCTGGCCTACGGGGTGGGGCGCTGGCTGCCCGTTCCGCTGGTGATCTTCGAGATCCTGCTGGGGATCGTCGTGGGGCCCGACGTCCTGGGGTGGGCGGCCGGGGGAGAGACCATCGACGCCCTGTCCGACCTGGGGCTCGCGATGCTGATCTTCCTCGCCGGGTACGAGATCGAGTTCGACAAGGTCCGCGGCGACACCCTCAAGCGCGCCGTGTGGGCGTGGGTGATCTCCATGGCGTTCGGGCTCCTGCTCGCCTGCGCGCTGGCCGGATGGTCGTACGCGAAGGGCGTCTACATCGGGACCGCGCTCGTCAGCACCGCCCTGGGCACGATCCTGCCGGTGCTGCGGGACTCGGGGGACCTGCACTCGCGCTTCGGGTCCGTGATGATGGCGTTCGGCTCCGTGGGGGAGTTCGGGCCGATCATCGCGATGGCGCTGCTGCTCAGCGGGCGCTCGCCGGTCGAGTCCGCCGCGCTGCTCGCCGCCTTCGCGGTGATCATCGCCGGGGCCGTGTACTGGGCGATGCGGCCGCGGCCGCTGTGGTTCGCGCGGGTCATCGCCAAGACCCTGCACAGCAGCGGACAGTTCGCGGTCCGGCTCGTCGTACTGCTGCTCGCCGTGATGCTCGGCGCCTCCACGGCGCTCGGCGTGGACATGCTGCTCGGCGCGTTCGCCGCGGGCATGGTCGTACGGCTCGTGCTGCACGGCGCCGCGCCCGAGAGCGCGCACGAGGTCGTCGAGAAGGTCGAGGCCATGGGCTTCGGCTTCCTCGTCCCGATCTTCTTCGTCGTCACCGGCATCGAGTTCGATCTGGACGCCCTGCTCAGCGGCGGCCGGGCGCTGATCATGCTCCCGGTGTTCCTGGCGCTGTTCCTGCTGGTGCGCGGCGGACCCGTGTACGCGCTCGCGCCGGGTGACCTGGGCGTACGCGACCGGCGGGCACTCACCGTCTTCTCGTCCACGGCGCTGCCGCTCGTCGTCGCCATCACCACGATCGGAGTCGGCGACGGGGTGCTCGACACCGAGGAGGCCGCTGCGCTCGTCGGGGCCGGCATGGTGTCGGTCCTCGTCTTCCCGCTGACCGGGCTGAAACTGCGGGCCGGCAAGGGCGAACGGGCCATGCCGAAGGGCCCCACCAAGGGAGCCGAGTCCTGGTGAGGGGCGATCCCTGGGCCTCGTAGCGTGGGGGTACTGATCGTCGTACGGGAATGGGGTGGTGGCCGATGCGTGCCGTCGTGTTCGAGCGGTTCGGAGAGCCGGCCGAGGTACGGGAGGTGCCGGATCCGGTGGCCGCGGCGCGCGGCGTGGTCGTGCGCGTGGAGGCGACCGGGGTGTGCCGCAGCGACTGGCACGGGTGGATGGGGCACGACCCGGACATCGTGCTGCCGCACGTTCCCGGCCACGAACTCGCCGGTGTGGTCGAGTCCGTGGGCGCGGATGTGCGCGAGTGGCGGGCCGGGGACCGGGTGACGGTGCCGTTCGTGTGCGCGTGCGGGAGCTGCGCCGCGTGCGCGGCCGGGGATCAGCAGGTGTGCGAGCGGCAGACCCAGCCGGGCTTCACGCACTGGGGTTCGTTTGCGGAGTACGTCGCCCTCGACCACGCCGACGTGAACCTGGTGGCCATGCCGGACGACATGTCCTTCGCCACCGCCGCGGGCCTGGGCTGCCGGTTCGCCACCGCGTTCCGGGCCGTGGTGCAGCAGGGGCGGGTCGCGGCCGGCGAGTGGGTGGCCGTGCACGGGTGCGGCGGGGTCGGCCTGTCCGCGGTGATGATCGCGGCGGCGGCCGGAGCGCGGGTGGTGGCGGTGGACGTCGCTCCCGGAGCGCTCGAACTGGCCAGGAAATTCGGGGCCGCCGAGGCCCTGGACGCGCGGAGTACGGGCGATGTGGCCGACGCCGTACGGGAGGTGACGGGTGGCGGCGCGCATCTGTCACTGGACGCGCTCGGGTCGGCGGCCACCTGTGCGGCGTCGGTGCGTTCGCTGCGGCGGCGCGGGCGGCATGTGCAGGTGGGGCTGCTGCCCGAGGATCCGGTCGTGCCGATGGGGCGGGCGGTCGCGTGGGAGCTGGAGCTGATCGGGAGCCATGGGATGGCGGCGCATACGTACCCCGGGATGCTGGAGCTGGTGCGGGGCGGGGTACTGCGCCCCGACCTCCTGGTGACGTCGGTGATCACGCTGGAGGAGGCGGGAGCCGCGCTCGCGGGGATGGGCACGGGCGCCGGGGCGGGCGTGACGGTCGTCGCCCCGCACCGGACCCGATAGAGCCTCCCGCCTCCCGCCCGGGGGCTCCGACCGGTCGGCTCCACAGGACCAGGACCTCCCTCGCGGCGCTCGCTGGCGCGCTGGATACGGCCATCGACAGGGCCATCGACAGGGCGATCGACAGGGCGATCGCTAGGGCCCGGAAGAAGGGCTGGGATCGGCCCCAGCCCCCTCCACGAGCCTCCACGAGCCCTAAGCGTCCACCGCGCATCCAGCGCATCCAGCGGATTCAGGGCTTTCTGCTCATTGCACGGCTCAGTCGGTCGCGCGGCCCCGGTTGCCGGGGCGGGAGGCCACCCACGCTCTCACCGTGTCGGCGTACCAGAAGGGTTTGCCGCCCTCCACATGGTCCGGGGGCGGCAGCAGCCCGTGTTTGCGGTATGAGCGGACCGTATCGGGCTGGACCCGGATGTGCGCGGCGATGTCCTTGTACGACCAGAGCCTGCGGTCGGTCATCAGTGGCTCCTCCCTGGCGGGTGTCGCGACGACGGCTCGGGGGTGGCCGTCGGCGATCACTCACCCTGTGCCCGGAGAACGAGGTGCACCGAGGTGAAGGGAGGGCCTGTGGGGCCCCTGTGACGCAGAACCCGCGTAGGGCGGACAAGCGTGACAGGAAGGGGGCGTTTGTGACGTGAGTGATGCAAAGGGGGCGCGCTGCGGGCGCATACACCGGCGCGAAAAGGTACAAGGCGAGAGACAACGCAAGGGGCAAGGCGAGAGGCAACGCAAGGGAGCAGGTCAACGGACAAGGCAAGGGATCAGGTCAACGGACAACGCAAGGGAGCAGGCCAACGGACAAGGCAAGGGACAAGGCGCGGTGGGGCGGACCTGCTGCGCCAGGCCCGCCCCACTCCCCGCTCCCCCCGGCCAGTTGGCCTGAAGGGACAAGGGTGCCGTCAGCACATACCGCCGGTCTTGGAGAAATGCGTACTACCGGACCGGGTGTCGCGGCGCAGGACCAGGCTCGTCGCCTCCCCGTTCAGCCGGTCGGTGGCCGGCGGCCCGCCCGGATCGGTCCGCGCGCCGCGTGCCAGGGCGAACTCGCGAGGAGTGCACCCGGTCATCGCCTTGAACTCGCCGCTCAGGTGCGCCTGGTCGTAATACCCGCAGGCCGCCGCGGTCTCGGCCTGGGTGCTGCCCGCGCAGAGCAGCCGCCGGGCCCGCTGGAGGCGCAGCACCCGCGCCGCGGACTTCGGGCTGAGGCCGATCTGTTCCCGGAAGCGGTTCTCCAAGTGCCGTACGCTCCAGCCGACTTCGTCGGCGAGCCGGGTGACGGGGAGTGCGCCGCCGCTGTGCGTCAGCGCGTACCAGGCGTGTACGGTGCCGCTCGCGCAGTGCGGCCCGGTCTCCAGCCAGCCCCCCAAGGTGGCGTCCAGCAGCCGGAACCGAGCCCGCCACGAGGACAACTCCCCCAATACACAGGAGAGTTCCTCTACCACCCCGGCGCGCAGCGCCCCCAGTTCATCCGGGTGAACCTTCCAACGGGACAACTCGTGGAGCTCCGTACCGAAGATCCGGAAGGCGGCCCAGGGCGTCAACAGTACTTCCACGCCCGCGAGTCGGCCGGAGTGCTCGCCGAGGGCCGGGGTCGTCGTCAGGCCCGACAGGACGGAGGTCAGCTCGACCGTACGCAGCCCGGTGGGGCGCGGGCCCCGGTCCCTGCCCACCCCGACCCAGCCGCCGCCCGCCTCCGTGATCCGCACCGACCCCCGGAAGCCGAGCATCAGCGTCACCGCGCCGATCGGAGCCTCCAGGCGGGAGCGCGGCTCGGGAAAGTCGAGCCGGAAGCCGCGGTAGCCGATGACGCCGGGGCGCAATCGGGGGTGCGGGCGCGCGGACGCGGTCTCCCAGGTGCCGTTCGGGCAGCGGGCGGGACGAATGGCGGAACGTGAGGTACCCGGGGCGCGAGAACTCATCCGTCGATACTGCTACACGCCGCGCGGCCTGAGGTAGCCCCGGGCGCGGCGAGCGGCCTGTGGCGGCCGGCCCTGAAATCTCGTCCTCCGGTGGCACCGGGGGACGGAGGGAGAACGAGTCGAGGGGACGCGGTGGGGTGCCCCCGCAGGACTCCGCAGGCATTCAGCGCACCCGCACGCGACTTTGGTCGTCCGGGGGCGATGCGACCCATCCGGCCGAGGAGGCACCCCACCGCGGCCCCGCCCCACCCACCGGTCGACGCCCGGTCCAGGGGCCCCGCCCGGCACGGGCGGCGACCGAATCGACCAGGCCGCCGGACGACCGCACCGCCGAAGGCCGGGCGACCGCACCGCGGAAGAGGGAGAGTGGACACGTGACCCACCTCGTTCTGCCCCTGACAGGCGGTTGCTCTGTTCACCTACCAGGGCGGATCATCGAACTACGCGGCAGGGCAAGCGTGTTCAGCGACGCGAGCGACCTCGCGCGCGTCCCGCGCGACACCCGCGCAGAGATCGCCTCCGGTGCGGGAGGCCGCTTCGCCCTGGCAGGAGCGAGGTGCGGTCGACGACTCCCCGTCCGCTACGGCCCCGCGCCGGAGGTTCCCGCCGAGGGGGACGGCGCGGGCGTCAGCGGCACAGCCGGCCACGCCACGTACGACCTGAATGTGACGGCGGGACCGGGAAAGGAGCGAGAGTGGAAGATCTGCTTCCACCCGGACGACGTCACGGAGGGACACCGATGAACACCAGCGCGACCACCCGCCTCACCGTGGCCCAGGCGCTCGTGCGCTTCCTCGCCCACCAGTACACGGAACGTGACGGCGCCCGCCACCGCCTGATCGGAGCGACCTGGGGCATCTTCGGCCACGGCAACGTGGCGGGCCTCGGCCAGGCACTGCTCCAGTACGGCGACGACATGCCGTTCCACCAGGGTCGCAACGAGCAGGCGATGGTGCACGCGGCGGTCGGCTACGCACGCCAGAGCGACCGCCTGTCGGCCCACGCCGTGACGACGTCCATCGGCCCGGGTGCCACGAACCTGGTCACGGGCGCCGCCCTGGCGACGATCAACCACCTCCCCGTGCTCCTCCTCCCCGGAGACGTCTTCGCAGGTCGCCCCGCCGACCCGGTGCTGCAACAGCTCGAGGTCCCGTACGCGGGTGACGTGTCGGTCAACGACTGCCTGCGCCCGGTGTCCAAGTACTTCGACCGGATCGCGCGGCCCGAGCAGCTGATCCCGGCGGCGCTCCAGGCGATGCGGGTGCTCGCCGACCCCGTGGAGACGGGCGCGGTCACGCTGGCGCTGCCGCAGGACGTGCAGGCGGAAGCGTACGACTGGCCGGAGGAGTTCTTCGCGGACCGCACCTGGCACGTCCGCAGGCCCGCACCCGACGCCGCCGAACTGGCCGAAGCGGTGAGCCGGTTGAAGCGGGCGCGGCGACCGCTGATCGTCGCGGGCGGCGGTGTCCGCCACAGCGGAGCGGAGGACGCACTCGCAGCGTTCGCGGACACGACGGGCATCCCCGTGGCCGCCACGCAGGCGGGCAAGGGCGCCCTGCGCCACGATCACCCCTGTGATGTCGGCGGCATCGGGCACACGGGCACGGCCACGGCGAACGAGCTGGCGCGCACCGCGGACCTGGTGATCGGCGTGGGCACCCGCTTCACGGACTTCACCACGGCGTCCCACACCCTGTTCAGCGCGCCGAACGTCCGCTTCCTGAACCTGAACATCGCCGCGTTCGACGCGCACAAACTGGCCGCGAGCCCGCTGGTGGCCGACGCCCGCACGGGCCTGACGGCGCTGCGCGAGGCGCTCGGGAAGAAGGTCAGGGCAGAGCCCGCGTACGTCACCGAGTACACCGACGACAAGGAGCGCTGGGAGCATCGCGTCGACGCGTGCTACGCCGCCGAAGACGATCTCGTACGGCCGACGCAGACCCAAGTGCTCGGCGCGCTGGACGAGTTGGCGACGGAGGACGACATCCTCGTCAACGCGGCCGGATCGCTCCCCGGCGACCTGCACAAACTCTGGCGCACGCGTTCCCGCGACCAGTACCACGTGGAGTACGGCTATTCCTGCATGGGCTACGAGATCCCCGCGTCGATCGGTGTCGCCCTCGCCGCGCCCGGCAGGCCGGTGTGGGCGCTGGTCGGCGACGGCACGTACCTGATGATGCCGACGGAGCTGGTGACAGCGGTGCAGGAGGGCGTCCCGATCAAGGTCGTCATCGTGCAGAACCACGGGTACGCGTCGATCGGCGGGCTCTCCGCGTCGGTCGGTGCCGAGGGTTTCGCGACGGCCTACCGGTACGACGGCGAGGACGGGGCGCCGTACGCGGGCGGCCCGCTGCCCGTCGACCTGGCCGCCAACGCGGCCGCGCTCGGCATGGTCGTACACCGGGCGAAGACCGTCCGTGAGCTGCGCGAAGCGCTCGCCGCGACCCGGGCGGCCACCCGTCCCACATGTGTCTACGTCGAGACCGAAACGGCAGACACAGTGTCGGGCCCGCCTCCCGCGCAGGCGTGGTGGGATGTTCCCGTGGCCGAGACGGCCGACCGACCGTCGGCGGTCAAGGCCCGCGAGGAGTACGACCGGCACGTCACCGCCCGACGCCGCCACCTCTGACACCGCACTGGAGTTGCCCCATGCCTGACCTCAAGGACCTCAAGGACCGCAAGGACCTCACGTCCGTCCACCACTGGATCGGCGGCAAGACCGTCGAGGGCACATCGGGCAACCACGGCCCGGTGACCGACCCGGCGACCGGCGCCGTCACCACGCGGGTCGACTTCGCCTCGGTCGAGGAGGTGGACGCGGCGGTGGCCGCCGCCAAGGAGGCGTACGCGACGTGGGGCCAGTCCTCGCTCGCGAAGCGCACCGAGATCATGTTCCGGTTCCGCGCGCTGCTCGACGCCAACCGTGACGCGATCGCCGAGCTGATCACCGCCGAGCACGGCAAGGTGCACAGCGACGCGCTCGGCGAGGTGGCGCGCGGCCTGGAGATCGTGGACCTGGCGTGCGGCATCAACGTGCAGCTGAAGGGCGAGCTGTCGACGCAGGTGGCGAGCCGGGTCGACGTGTCGTCGATCCGTCAGCCGCTCGGTGTCGTCGCCGGTATCACGCCGTTCAACTTCCCGGCCATGGTGCCGATGTGGATGTTCCCGATCGCCATCGCGTGCGGCAACACGTTCGTGCTGAAGCCGAGCGAGAAGGACCCCTCGGCGTCCCTCAAGATCGCGGAGCTGCTCTCCGAGGCGGGCCTGCCCGACGGCGTCTTCAACGTCCTGCACGGTGACAAGGTGGCGGTCGACCGCCTCCTGGAGCACCCGGACGTCGCGGCGGTGTCCTTCGTCGGCTCGACCCCGATCGCGCGTCACATCCACACCACGGCCTCCGCCAACGGCAAGCGCGTACAGGCGCTCGGCGGCGCCAAGAACCACATGCTGGTGCTGCCGGACGCGGACCTGGACGCGGCCGCCGACGCGGCGGTCTCGGCGGCGTACGGCTCCGCGGGCGAGCGCTGCATGGCGATCTCGGCGGTCGTGGCGGTCGGTGCCATCGGCGACGAGCTCGTGGCGAAGATCAAGGAGCGCGCCGAGAAGATCAAGATCGGTCCCGGCAACGACCCGACGTCGGAGATGGGCCCGCTCATCACGGCCGTCCACCGCGACAAGGTCGCCTCGTACGTCGAGGGCGCCGCGGCCGACGGCTGCGAGGTCGTGCTCGACGGCACCGGCTACACCGTGGAGGGCCACGAGAACGGCCACTGGATCGGCCTCTCGCTCCTCGACAAGGTCCCCACCTCGGCGAAGGCCTACCAGGACGAGATCTTCGGCCCGGTCCTGTGCGTGCTGCGCGCGGAGACGTACGAGGAGGGCCTGGCGCTGATCAACGCCTCGCCGTTCGGCAACGGCACCGCGATCTTCACGCGTGACGGCGGCGCCGCCCGCCGCTTCCAGCTGGAGGTCGAGGCCGGCATGGTCGGCGTCAACGTGCCGATCCCGGTGCCCGTCGGCTACCACTCGTTCGGTGGCTGGAAGGACAGCCTCTTCGGCGACCACCACATCTACGGCAACGACGGCACGCACTTCTACACGCGCGGCAAGGTCGTCACGACCCGCTGGCCGGACCCGTCCGAGGCCCCCTCGGGCGTGGACCTGGGCTTCCCGCGCAACCACTGATCCCCGCGTACGCCATGTGAAGGGGCCCGGCCGTCACCACGGCCGGGCCCCTTCACGTACGCGCGTCGCGGTTCACTGCCCCAGTGACTGGTCGCGCTGCTCCTGGACCTGTTCGGTGAGGTCGCCGGTGTCGGAGGCGGGCGGCGCCTCGACCGGCTTCGTGGCACCGAACTTGAGGAAGTCCATGGTCACTTCCATGCCGCCGCCGCGCTGGAACATGCGCACGGGAAGGTCCTCCCCGTCGACCCAGACGTCGCAGGTCATGGAGCCGCCGCTGGTGCCGAGGGCCTTGATGGCGGCCTTCTTCTCGGCGGCGGTCATGTTCGTGGAGGCGTTGATCTCCTGCGCGCCGACGGTGCCCCGGTAGTGGTGCGTCTTCTTGCCGAGCATGGTCTCCTCGCCGAGGTCCTTGACCTTCTTCGAGGCGCCGATGTAGCGCAGGCCGGCGGTCGGGTCGGCGTTGTCCGCGACGTTGTTGGCGCCCGTCTCGCCCATGACGGCGGCGACGTCGATGCGCATCCAGTGCTTGCCCTTGAGCGGGCCGTCGGCCTGCGGGTCGATCTCGTAGTAGTACGCGCCGTCGACCATCTTCACGGTGAGCTTCGGGTCGTCCTGGAGCGTCTGCATCTGGGCGGCCTTCGTGTCCATCTGCACGTCGAGCGCGGCGCCGTCGCCCCAGGAGTACGTGCCGTCCATGGAGATCGGTGTGCCGCCGGTCGCGGTGAGCCGCGTCGTCGTCTCCACCTGGGCCGAGCCGAGCGCCTTGGTCTTGTCGGAGGCCCGGGTCAGCGCCGCCATGATCGTGTCGGCGTGGCTCACGGCGTCGGCGGTCTTCTGTGCGGCCTGCGACCCGCACGCGGTTGTCGCGGCCAGTGCGGCCACGGTGATTCCGGCCCATGCCGACACTCGTGTGTGCTTCATACGGTCCGCCCCCTATGCGCTTCCTGCGCGCTTTCTGTGTGTGCGTGATGAGGAGCGGACTCTAGCGGGGCCGGGGACACCGGCCAATCCGAGGGGCATAGCGGACATGAACGCACTGTGCGGCGCCCGCCCGAGTGTCCGGACTGCGGACAAATTCCGGCGAAGTTCGAGGCTCCGGCTGCGGTTCCCATACGTAGGGGATGAATGGGGCGACGCAAGTAAATGATGCAGTTGACCTTGGATAGCAAGATCAACTAACCGATTCGAAGCATGGAACTCGGCCGACTTTGCGAACAGGTAAAGAAGCGCCGGTAGTTGCACAAGGTCACGAGTGCGGAATCCGCAGGGAAACGGCCGTTGACGTTCCGGATATCGGCGGGGTTCCATAACGCGCCGGGAGCGGATGCAGCACCACCCCCTCAGCACCGCAAGAGCCTTCGGAGGCGATAGCGCTCCCGCCCGAACCACCTGCCGCACAAGTCGATCGGAACCGCTCCATGACCGACATGCTTCGCCCCACCGCGTCCCCCACGGTGGAGCCCCTGCCGAACACGGCACCGCCCCAGAAGCTCAAGCGTTCCATCGGCGTCGTCGGCGGCACCCTGCTCACGCTGTCGTGCGTGACGCCCGCCTCCACGCTCTTCGTCGTCGTCCCCGACCTGTTCGGCACGCTCGGCACGGCCACCGCCCTCACCATCGCGATCGGCTCGCTGCTCTGTATCGGCGTCGCGTTCTGCTACTCGGAGCTGGGCACGCTCATCCCCAGCGCGGGCGGCGAGTACGCCATGGTGTCGACTCTCGCGGGCCGCCTCGCCGGCTGGCTGGTCTTCGTCCTCTCCCTCCTCGTCGTGATGATCGTGCCGCCCGTGATCGCCATGGGCACGGCCGACTACCTCGCCCCGCTCGTGCATCTGAACCCGTCGCTCGCGGGCGCCGGCGTCATGCTGCTCGCCACCCTCGCGGGCCTGCTCGACCTGCGGGCCAACGCCTGGATCACCGGCGTCTTCCTCGTCCTGGAAGTCATCGCGGCGGCCGTCGTCGCCGTCCTCGGCTTCGCGCACTCCGAGCGCGGCGCCGGCTCGCTGATCTCCATGGAGGTCGCGGGCGGCAACGGCCACGCCGACACGGTGACGGCCATGCTCGTCGTCTCCGGGCTCGCCATCGCCCTCTTCATCACCCAGGGCTTCTCCACCGCCGTCTACCTCTCCGAGGAGCTGGAGAACCCGCGTACGTCCGTCGCCCGCACGGTCCTCGCCACCCTCGCCATCTCGACGGTGATCATCCTGGTCCCGGTCGTCGCGATCACCCTGGGCGCCAAGGACCTCTCGGCCCTCACCTCCGGCGACATCAGCGGCATGGTCGAGGCCTGGTCGAACTCGGCCGTCGGCACGTTCGTCTCCCTCTGCGTCGCCCTCGCGATCATCAACGCGGGCATCGTCATGGTCATCCAGAACTCCCGCGTCCTGTTCGCCTCCGCCCGCGACAAGGCCTGGCCCGAGCCGGTCAACCGCGGCCTCGCCAAGCTCGGCCGATTCGGCTCGCCCTGGGTCGCCACGCTGGTCGTCGGCGTCCCCGGCGCGGCCCTGTGCTTCGTCAACCTCGACACCCTGTACGGCGTGACGGGCGTCTCCGTCACCGGCATGTACCTGCTCGTCGCCGTGGCCGCGCTGCTCTCCCGACGCGGCAGCCACCGCGAGCAGTCGGCCTGGCGGATGCCGCTGTGGCCCGCCGTCCCGGTCGTCCTGATCGCGGTGATGGCGTACATCCTCAGCCAGCAGGAGACCTCGTACCTGCTGTGGACGGGCGGCATCACGGCCGCGGCGACCGTCTACTGGGCGCTGTACCTGCGCCCGCGCCGCGAGACGCGCTGGCTGGTGTCGCTGCCGGAGGACGCGCAGGCGTAAGGGACGGGCGGCGGCCCACCGCACCCACCCTGCGCACAGCGGAACAGGCGCACGCCCCTGCATCACCCCGGCCCGGCCGTCTCCACGGGGCGGCCGGGCCGCCTAGGGGAAGTCCCACGTGAGGACGCGACACGGCCCGTCGTCGCGACCGCCCGCGCCGCGGTAGGCCGCGAGAGCGACGGTGTTGTCCGTGTCGACGCCGACCCACATGTCGTAGCAGCCGAGTTCCGAGGCGAGGTCGGCGAGCGTACGGATGAGGGCGCGGCCGATACCGCGCCGCCGGTACTCCTCGTCCACGGAAAGCTCGTAAAGAAACATCTCGCGCCCTTTGTCCGGATGGACGGTCTCCACCCCACTGATGAACCCCACAGGGGTGTCACCGCCCTCCACCTCTTCGTAGGCGAGACAGAGGTGATGGCCGGGGGCGGAGAGGAAGTCGGCGGCCCACTCCGGGCGCGGGGGCGCGTCGAAGAGGTCGGCGGCGGCGAGGAGTTGGGTCGGCGTGGTGGCGCGGACGATACGCATGGGGACGTCCTACCCGGCACGGTCCACCGGCCCACGCCGTCTACCACGTACGCGGTACGGCGAGGGCGGACCCTACTCCCCGGGGAGGTCACCCGGTTCCGACCGGGGGCTGCCGTGCTTGTCGGTGGCGCCCCCTACCGTTGTCGTATGGATCTACGACTGGGCGCATGGCGCGAGCGGGTACGAGGACGGCCACGGCGGTGGATCGCCGCCACGGCCGCGCTTGTGGTGCTCGCGGGCGCGGGGACCTGGTCCGCCGCGGCCGCGTCCGACGGCGAACCCGCGGTACAGCGGCAGGACCGGATGATGCCGATGGGCGGCGGCGTCCGCATCGACACCTCGTACTTCACCTCGGGAAGCCCCACGGACAAGCGCCCCGCCGTACTGCTCGCCCACGGCTTCGGCGGCAGCAAGGCCGACCTGCGCGCAGAGGCCGAGAAGCTCTCCAGGGACGGGTACGCGGTACTGACCTGGTCGGCGCGCGGCTTCGGCCGATCCAACGGCAAGATCGGGCTCAACGACCCGAAGGGCGAGGTCGCGGACGTCTCGCGGATGATCGACTGGCTCGCGAAGCGGCCCGAGGTCCGGCTCGACAAGCCGGGCGACCCGCGCGTCGGCGTCACCGGCGCCTCGTACGGCGGCGCGGTCTCCCTCCTCGCCGCCGGACACGACGACCGGGTCGACGCGATCGCTCCGCAGATCACGTACTGGAACCTCGCCGACGCCCTCTTCCCGGACGGCGTCTTCAAGAAGCTGTGGGCCGGGATCTTCTTCACCTCCGGGTCCGCCGACATCGGCGCGCGTACCAGCGAGGCCGGTCTCCAGTGCGGCCGCTTCCAGAAGCAGCTGTGCGACATGTACCAGCGCGTGGCGGTCTCCGGTGAACCGGACGCGGCGGCGAGGAAGCTCCTCGCCGAGCGCAGCCCGGTCGCCGTGGGGAACCGCATCAAGGTGCCCACGCTGATCGCGCAGGGCCAGACCGACTCACTCTTCCCCCTCGGGCAGGCCGACGAG